>NZ_CP029797.1:2128018-2448105 GCF_003268595.1 Paraliobacillus zengyii
ACAGGAACCCCTACAGACGCTACTAAAGGACCAACAATAAATGTCGTCTTATCTCCAACACCACCTGTAGAGTGCTTGTCTACTATATGGCCTTCTATAGCAGACAAATCAATTGTTTCACCTGAGGCAACCATAGCCTCTGTTAAATCCGCAGTCTCTTTTTCATTCATTCCGGAGTTATAAATTGACATTAACAAAGCAGAAACTTGATAATCAGGAATTGTTCCTTCTGTATAGCCATCAATAAAAAAAGATATCTCTTCTTTTGTTAACGCATGTCCATTTCGTTTTTTTAATATAACATCAACCATTCGCATTCTATTCACCTCTTATCTACAGATTATTTTAAACTAATGTTTTCACCATTTCTTTTACAAAAGTTAAGAAATCTTGTTTCACTCTTGTTGTAGTTTCAATAACTTCTTGATGATTAAGTGGTTGATCTAGAATACCTGCTGCCATATTAGATATACAAGATATTCCCAAAACGGATAGACCGGCGTGGTTTGCAACAATAACTTCTGGTACGGTTGACATACCAACAGCATCTCCACCCAAATAACGTAACATTCTCACTTCTGCTCCAGTTTCATATGATGGTCCAGTATTTCCAACATATACACCAGTTTGAACCTTTAAATTTAATTGCTTTGCAGTGTCTTTTGCGTGCGTGATTAATTCTCTATTATAGGCTTGTGACATATCAGGAAAACGGTCACCTAATTTATCATCATTTGGACCGATTAAAGGATTCGTTCCCATATTATTAATATGATCTTCAATTAACATTAAATCTCCTGGTTCAAATGATTCATTAATTCCTCCTGCTGCATTTGTCACGAACAATTGTTTAATGCCCAATTCTCTCATTACAAGAACTGGAAAAGTAACTTGTTCCATTGTATACCCTTCATAAAAATGGAATCGTCCTTGCATTGCAATTACTTGTTTTCCTTCTAAATTACCAATTACAAGTTGTCCTTTATGACCAGAAACCGTCGATACAGGAAAATGTGGAATATCTGCGTAAGGTATAGAAACAGCATCTGTTATCTCATCTGCCAACACGCCTAAACCTGAGCCTAAAATTAAACCAATTGTAGGCTGTACCTTAAGTTTCTCTTTTATAAATGTTTGTGCTTCTATTACTTGTTTTCTATCCATATTTATCCCCCTTATTTAATATCTTTCAAAAAACTTTCTCCATATTTAGGCATGCTTATTCCAAAGTTTTCGGCCACAGTAGCACCAATATCGGCAAAAGTTTGACGAATAGGTAGTTCTTGACCTGATTCTATTGCCTGATGATGAACAAGTAAAGGCACATATTCTCTAGTATGATCTGTTCCATGATGAATCGGATCATTTCCATGATCAGCTGTAATAATTAAAAGATCATCTGCCCGTAATTTGTTCAACACTTCTGGTAAACGAGCATCAAAAGTCTCTAGTGCTTCACCATATCCTTTTGGATCGCGTCTGTGTCCATATTTTGCATCAAAATCAACTAAATTCAAAAAGTTTAAGCCTTGAAAATCCTTGTCCATAGATTGAATGAATTTTTCCATGCCATCATCGTTATCATCCGTTCTAATCGATTCAGTAACTCCTTCACTATCAAAAATATCAGAAATTTTACCAAGTGCAACCACGTCAAAAGAAGCATCTTGTAATTCGTTCATTACTGTTCGACCGAATGGTTTTAACGCATAGTCATGTCGATTAGAAGTACGCTCAAAAGCACCTGGCTTTCCTGTAAATGGTCGCGTGATGATTCGTCCGACCATGTATTTATCATTTTTCGTTAGTTCACGTGCTATCTCACAAATTCTATATTGTTCCTCAATAGGTATGACATCTTCATGTGCTGCGATTTGTAACACAGAATCAGCAGAAGTATAGACGATAAGAGCCCCTGTCTCCATGTGTTCTTGACCAAGTTCTTTAATTATTTCTGTACCAGAAGCTGGTTTATTACCTATAATTTTACGACCAGTACGTTCTTCTATTTCTTTTAGTAAATCATCTGGAAACCCATCTGGAAATGTTTGAAAAGGCTGATCAATAAATAAACCCATCATTTCCCAATGACCAGTCATTGTATCTTTTCCATTTGATGCTTCTTGCATTTTTGTGTAATGTGCTAAAGGTTTAGAAGCTTTCTCAATACCCTCAATTTCTCTAATATTACTAAGCCCCATTTTTCCAATGGTCGGCATATGTAAACCGTTCATATGCGAAGCAATATGACCTAATGTATCTGCACCAACATCATTAAACTTTGGAGCGTCTGGTGCTTCTCCTATACCAACTGAATCCATTACAATTAAAAATATGCGTTTAAATGGTGCCATTATTACGTCCTCCTAGTTTTTCTGTTTAGCTTATGCTCTTGGATGATAACTTGAATATATATCCTTTAGCCTTGCTTTAGAGACATGGGTATATATTTGAGTAGTTGAAATATCAGCATGTCCTAACATTTCTTGAACGGATCTAAGATCTGCTCCGTTTTCAAGTAAGTGTGTGGCAAATGAATGTCTTAACGTGTGTGGCGTTATTTCCTTCTTAATGCCAACATCTCTTGCAACCCCTTTTAATATCTTCCAAAACCCTTGTCTTGAGAGCGGATTACCATGATGATTAACAAATAATTGGTCAATTTTTTTGTGTTTGACCAATTGTTCTCGACTATTTGTCAAGTAATTTTCTATTGCATCTTTTGCGATATCACCTAATGGAACGATTCTCTCCTTGCCACCTTTTCCAAGACAACCAACAAACCCCATCATTAGATGTAAATCACTTACCTTTATCTGAATTAATTCAGACACTCTTAAACCAGTAGCGTAAAGCATTTCTAACATTGCTTTATTACGAATGGTTAACGAATTCGGAGTAGGGATCATCAATAGCGTATCTATCTCTCTTGTTGAAAGAACTTTTGGTAGCGTTCGAGCCTTCTTAGGTGATTCAATATGTAAACTAGCATCCGCTAAAAATTGATATTCTCTAACTAAAAATTGGTGAAATAGTCTTATAGTTGAGAGTGCGCGGGCAAT
Source organism: Paraliobacillus zengyii (assembly GCF_003268595.1). Lineage (NCBI taxonomy): Bacteria > Bacillati > Bacillota > Bacilli > Caryophanales > Bacillaceae > Paraliobacillus > Paraliobacillus zengyii. The sequence goes on from NZ_CP029797.1 coordinate 2,131,081, forward strand.
AGTTGCTTGTGAACGATCATGGTCCTTGAGATCATAAAGATAGTTTAATATATGACTACGGTCAACTTGTTTCCAATCTGATAGTTGACAATTCGTTTGTAAAAACGAACAATATTTTTTTATGTCGCGCCGGTAAGATTGTAACGTGTTAACTGATAGTCCTCTTTCTATTTGTAAGTAATGAAAAAAGTCATCAATAATATCTTGCATTTGCTATTCCCCTATTCGAAAAAAGATTGATAATCGATCAATCCAATCATGTTGTTCCTGTTGAATCACTTTTACAGCTTTTCCTTCTGGTGGATCATAGCGATGATAATTTTGGTATTCCACCTCCATAGCTCGCAATCCGAAATAGAATAAAGAAGTGCAAAGTAAGAATAGTAAAAATAGTTTCATTGTGTCTTTCATATAGCGCATTATATTCATAATTGGCATATCTCCTATCTATACCTGTTTCGCACATATTTAAAACGTGCTCCCTACAAGATATGCCAAATTGGTAAGAATATATACACACACTATAGCTAGATTACCGAAAAAAATGGTAACTGTAAATAAAAAAGCCCAAAATAAAAAGCCTTCTTCACTAAAAGGCTCTAATCATGAGGATGCTTTTAATTCTTCTTCTTGACATTTCCGACAAACACCGTGAAATGTTAAACGATGATCTTTTACTTTAAAACCCCAATCATTTTCAACAATTTTTTCTACATCTTCTAATAAATCATCCATAATCTCTTCAACAGATCCACACTCCATACATACTAAATGATGGTGGAAATGTGCGGCACCTTCTTCACGTAAATCATAACGGGATACACCATCACCGAAGTTTATTTTATCTACTATTTTTAGTTCAGATAATAACTCTAGGGTTCGATAAACAGTTGCCAAACCAATTTCAGGCGCTTTCTCTTTCACTAATAAATAAACATCTTCTGCACTTAAATGATCTTCTTCACGCTCTAATAAAACACGGACTGTAGCTTCGCGCTGTGGTGTAAGTTTATAGCTCTGCGAATGTAAATGCTTTTTTATTCGATCAATTCGATGCTCCATGTATGAAACCTCCCTTACATTCTCAATTATAAGTAGGGAGTAGCAACCTGTCAATTAAAATAATTATAAATTATTAGTGATAATCATTATTAATTTATAATTATTATTAATTATATAACCATGATATAACTAATTTCATTGCAGAACTAGACACAACTGATTCTACAAATGCTGCTATAGTTGCAATTCCAATAAACAAGATAAACACGACAACATATTGTAAAAATGGGCGGAATGTTGGTTGTTGTATTCTTCTAGAGAAAAGTTTTTGAAATAAAGCTAGTGAAAATATCATTGCTACGCTACTAGCTAATAAATAGATAGGAATAACAAATAAATTTTGCGGTGCAATAGATGCAGCAGCAAAGACTAACCCTTTCCACCCTAATTGATTCACAAAAAAACCAACAGAAAAACCAACGACAACTCCCTTAATAAACATTAATATCCAGATAATCGGTAAACCGATAACAGATAAACCTAATATAAAAAATAAAAGTAAGTATTGTAGATGATAGGAAAAACTTGTTTTAAAAAGCTCCTGCTTCTCTACTGTTGAACCTTCTAGTAATTGATTCATAAATTGATCAAGATAAAAATAGAGATCTTGTTTCTGAACAAAGTCCATACTATTTACGATGACTGCTCCAAAAATAACACCGATTAAAAACAAAACTAGCATAAAAAAATAAACGAGTCGATATTTTTTTATGTGGACTATTACATAATTGTGATTGCGATTCATAGAACTCCCTCCACTCCTACCATGAAAACTAGTGATTATAGTAAGAATCTATGAGGGAAGTTTATTAAATAGACCAATTACTCACATTTTCGTTCTAATTGTTCTCCCAAGTAACTTGTCCATATTTACCTCCACCACCTGATTTGACAGTTTGTTTCCCTTCGCGCATTTGCAAAATTTGTTTCGTTATCGATTTTGTCGTAATTTTCGTTAACTCTGCTTCTGCAGCATGATGGATAATATTCATTTCTGTACCAAATGTTTCAAGAAGTTTATCTACTGTTTTTGGACCTAGCCCTTTAATATATTCAAGTGGGATTTGATGGATATATGGAACACGGTTTATAGGTTGTTCATTTGTATCCTTTAGTTCGTTAATCCGATCCGCTACGCCCTTTATAACCCCATCGTGACCACATGTTTTGCAAATAGTCCCCTCTATTTGATTAGACAAGCATTGTTTACATACTGTCGTATGGTATTTACCTAGTTGTGGGTTCATTCCATAGTTTACTTCTATTTTTCTGTTTTCGACCCGATGCAGTGCCCATGTTAATTCTTTGAAGCTTGGGTATGCTACTTGCACCTTTTGGTATTCTCGGGCAATTTTTGCTAATGAGTGTGCATCAGAATTAGTTAAAAAAGTATAAGCGTGTAATTCTTTAATTACATCTGCCATTTCAGTATCAGAACTCAGGCCTAATTCAATTGCATCAATTAAATCCGGATCAAATACTTCCGTTAATGATTGATTAACCCCTTTACCATATAGACTTTTAAATGGTGTAAATACATGAGCGATAATGAACAAACCTTCTAATTCTTTCACTTTATATTGCAAATCTTTTCCTGAACCGTAATATCGTTGTGAACTTAAATTGATATTGGTCATTCTAGTTGATAACCAATCGGTGAATTGTTTCATTTTATGCAAATTAGGTAAATAACAAAGAACATGAATAGGTCCATGACAATTTTCATCATAGACTTCGATTTCAGATCCTAAGATTAATGTTACCTCTTCGAATTTTATACCGCCATCCTCTAGCTCTTCTGCTTTGTTCGTTGCTAGTAATTGATCCAATTCGTTTTGTACAGCAGGGACATGACAATCAATCACTCCAATTAATTGTATGCCTTTTTTACGACTTGCTTCTTTTAGAATATTGGTTAGTGTTAACGTTTTAGAACCCGTAATCTTAACGGGTTTGTTATGATAATCTCGGCCAATGTGTATATGTAGATCAGCATATATAGACTGTAACGACATATAAAGAACCTCACTTTTTTAATAATTGTTTAACATACATTAACGCATATACTGTTTTTGCATCATGAATTTTTTGTTCTGCCATTAATGCTTCCGCTTCCTCTAAAGTTAATTCCATTAATTCAACAAACTCATCTTCATCTAGAGATTTTTTCTCTTCTAACGGTTTAAGTTTATCTGTGAAATAAATATATAAAAGCTCATCTGCAAAACCAGGTGATGAATAAAAAGAAATAACAAGTTCTAATTGATCCGTTGTATAACCTGTCTCCTCCTCTAATTCACGTAAAGCAGTTACCTCTGGTTTTTCTCCCTCTTCCAATTTCCCGGCAGGTATTTCTACTAAACTTTTTTCTAATGGTTTACGATATTGTTCAACAAAAACAATTTTATTCTCTTCTGTCAATGCTATAATTGCAACAGCACCAGGATGTTTAATGATCTCTCTTTTTGATGTCTTACCATTCGGAAGAGATACCTCATCAATTTGTAGGCTTACCACTTTTCCATTAAAAATATTAGTTGTTTGAATTGTTTTCTCTTCAAATTTTTCAGCCATTATACTAAACCCCTCTCGATTATTCTTTCATTTATTTTACCATAGCAATTGCAAGAGTTGTATTTCGTTGTGTTTCTTTTTACAATAAGTAGTATCTATAAAGGAGAGGACGATTATTCATGAAGAAAAACCGTTTAGGTAATTCAGATTTATATGTTTCTGAATTGGGATTAGGATGTATGTCTTTAGGAACAAATCAACAAAAAGCCACTAACATTATTACAGAAGCTCTTGACCAGGGGATTAATTATTTAGATACAGCTGATTTATATGACAAAACAGAAAACGAAGCAATTGTTGGTAAAGCAATAAAAGGAAAACGAGACGATATTATTTTAGCAACCAAAGTAGGTAATCACCTTACTGAAAATGGCACTTGGTTTTGGGACCCTTCCAAGTCATATATCAAAGAGCAAGTAAAGAAGAGCTTACAAAGGTTACAAACGGACTATATTGATCTCTATCAGCTCCATGGTGGAACGATTGAAGATCCAATTGACGAAACCATAGAAGCATTTGAAGAGTTAAAAAAAGAAGGGCTCATTCGTTATTATGGCATCTCCTCAATCAGACCAAATGTGATTCGTGAATATGTGAAGCGCTCTTCGCTTGTATCTGTAATGATGCAATATAGTTTGTTTGATCGAAGACCAGAAGAAGAAGTATTCGATCTATTAGAAGAAAATAACATCAGCGTCGTAACTAGAGGTGCTTTAGCAAAAGGAATGTTAAGTGATCAAGCATCTGAAGTTGTTAAGCAAAAAGGTAAAGATGGTTATCTAGGATATAACTATGATGCGTTAGTAGCTATGACGAATGAATTAAGTAAAGAAACAAACTCTTTAACAGTAGCTGCCTTACAGTATGTTTTACACCAACCTGCTGTTGCAAGTGCTGTAGTTGGCGCAAGTTCAACGAAACAACTGCTAGATAACATAAAACTGAAAGATGCGGCTCCATTTTCTGAGTCTACTTATCAAGCCTTACAAAGAGTATCAAAACCTATCACTTACCAAAATCATCGATAAATAGAATGAAGTCAGTAACATAAGTAGGGTAGATAATATAGCTAGAACACTAAAACTAACAGGTTTATAAATAGGGAAAGCTACACTGCTGATTGTTAGATTATGAACAACAATCAGTAGTGTAGCTAAACATGCGAAAATTTTTATTCGTTTTTTTAATTAGTTGCATTTTTCCACTCCTCTAATAGCATTCCATAAATGACTCTATCATGGTATTCACCATTTAAATATTCGTAGTTACGGATAACGCCTTCTTGTTTAAAACCTAAACGTTCAGGAATTGCTTTGCTTTTTATGTTTTTATTTGCTACACTAATTTCTACTTTTCTTAATTGCAAATCGTTAAATGCGTGATTAATCAGTTGTTTACATGCCAACGTTGCCAATCCCTTGCCGATATAATCATCGTCTAACCAGTAGCCTATTTCAGTTTTTTTTGCACGCCAGTCCATATATAAATATCCTATCGAACCAGCAATATTCTCTTTGTACCAAATCCCAGCCCAATATCCGTTATTTTCAGATAAATTTTTTAGAGATTTCTCAATAAATAAATGTGAATCTGCAACAGTGTTTGTTTTTGCAGGAAAGGAAAGCCATTCCCCTAAAGTTTCTCGACTTCTATTAATTAACTGATACAATTCCTCAGCATGCATAGGTTCTAAAATGGAAATATAAGTTTCTTTATTAATAATGGCCTTGTACATCCAATATACCCCTTATAAATATCTTTAACTTGTGAACTAGAAAGTCTCACCATACAAAATGGAAGTTGACTTCATTATTCGAAAGCTTTATGGTGCTTTGACTGACAAACTTGATAGAAACTGCGACGTAGTTTCCATATTCGCTCCACAATTGAAATGGGATCGCTTTCCGTGGGCACGGCTTCAGCTAACTCGGATAAGCATAATTCGCTTTCCGAGTGGATCTTCAGCCCGTGCTGTTCCCACAGGAGTCTCGCCCATTTCACTTGCTCCGCTGGATAGGCGATAAAACTGATACATCGTCTACTGTTCAAGAATTTTAATTGTGCTTATGACAATAGCTGTTCACGTTATGCTAATTGATTGTAGCGTAGGACAGTCGACTCCTGCGGGAAAAGCAACAGCTGAAAATCCCGCAGGAAGTGCTTTTTGCTTCCGAGGAAGTTGAAGCGTTGGGTTTGCGATTACTCGACCCATCGAAAAGACTTGCCCGCGGAAAGCGACTGTCCGAAGCGAAAATCAACATGGCGGTTTACATCGCAGTTGATGGTAATTCCGACTCAAGGAGCGTTTTGACGGAGTCTATCAATTATTAATAATATTACATACTTTTAGAACGTAGCTTCTTTTAAGGACTGCATTTTTATAAGATTATAGTTTATCTAAAAAAGACCAAATTACTATACGATTTGGTCTTAAAATTGTTATAGACTTGTTTTTACACAAATATTAAACTACATATCCTGAGACCCAAGCCTTTCACTTGAATTTTTTCCAATTCAAGTCACTTTCTCCTAAAAGCTCTTCAAAACTTTTATTTGCTTCTCTTTCTTTACGTTCAGCTATTTGTTGCTTCCGTATCTTTTCTACTTTATCTGCTTCTACTTGTTTTAACGATTCTTTCTTACTTTGTAAAGCTTTTAATAAAGCGGGATCTAATCTATCTTTTAAATTATTTATTTCTTCGTTTTTACTCATGCTAACACTTCCTTTATTACTGTCTTCCTAGAAATAACTGGATTTAACATGCCTGCTGGACTTGATAAACGAAATACATTCCCTATAAAATCAAGTTTAACTTCTGATTCAAAAAACATTTCATGGAACGAATCTACAATAACATCAAATTCAGTGCACGTTACGTCATTATCTTTTTCTTTTCTATTATTAGAAAAGCGAATAGTAGGTATACCACTTACACTGCAATCACATCCATCATTGTCATACAATAATACAAGGTAATTTTGATTATGAGTATTCAGTGCTTTCAATTTTTCTACTGCTATTTCCGTAATCGTTAAATTCATCGGAGTACCCTCCATTATTTCAACTTATATTTTATTATAAAAATTTCTGTGCAAAAATACAATACGCTTATTTTTTACTGAACTGATTACGCAATATACGTTCAGCAAATCCAGGCAATATGTGATATAGCCGGCTACCAAATTCCATCCATCTTGGTAAGTTAATTTCCCGTTTTTTTCTAAATAAAGATTTAGTAATTTGATCAACAACTTGCTCTGGCTCAATCATAAACCTTTTAACACTTTTTTGATACCTTCCGGTTGGATCAGCTGCATCAAAAAAGTTTGTTCGCACTGGGCCAAGATTAACTGTTGTTACATACACACCCTGTTTCTCCACCTCTAAACGAAGTGCGTTACTAAATCCTAAAACAGCATGCTTACTTGCACTGTAAGCAGAGGACTTAGGAGTAGAAATTTTACCAGCAAAGGAGGCTATATTTATAATATGTCCCTGTTTTCTTTTAATGAAATGGGGTAAAAAGTAATGAATCCCTTTGATTAAAGCTAAAACATTTACATGGAACATCTTTTCTATGTCTTGATAATCCGCATCCTCAACAGCATCAAATATTCCAAATCCTGCATTATTTATCATCGCATCAATTGTAAGATGGTTTGCTTCGATTTTTGACAAACAAGATTCCCATGACGCACTATTAGATAAATCAACTATATAATAGGTACATATAATCGGGTAATCTTGTTCTAATTTTTCTTTAAGTTTCTTTAATTTATCTCCAGAACGTGCCATTAGAATCAAATTCGCACCAGACATCGCTAGCTTATAAGCTAAACCTTCTCCTATACCACTAGATGCGCCAGTAATCATTATTGTTTTATTTGTAAAATCTCTCATTTTTGTTCCCTTCTCTTATACAATTGATCTTATATTTCAATTATCCTATTTAGTCGTTGTTTATGCAAATAAGTAGTTTTATTGTTATTTTTAGCAGATTTAGAAACGTATTAAAGCTATATTCTAGATCTAATCGCTCTGTTGCCTGATGTGGGTCTCTTCCCAAAAGCCCCAGGTTTAGTATTGGTATAATTAAATTAGCAAATGGTTCCTCGATACTATTTTGATAGAATAAGGAAAGATCTTTGCCATTCGATAATGGGCCAATATAACTCAAATCTGATCAGCCTTGAAAATACGTTATACGTTCTAATGGAATAGCGTACTGCTTCATTGAATATCGTTGCATCTCTTCAACCACATGCTTAATAAGCGGATCTTTATCTGAACTGACGGGAGGATAAAACGGTTTATTAAAAAATATGATAATCATTGGACCAAGATCATTACAAAGGTAGCTAAATCATTTACTAATTCAATCATGATCGACATTCTCAATTGAAACATCATTAAGTTTAATATTATCGGGATTATTTTGAAAATATTTGTTTCTAGATAATTTTTCTTTTAAATAAGTTGGAAAAAATTCTCCGTTTCGCTCCCTGTCACTGTTGGGTGCGAGACAAACTCACAAAGTAATTTTTGCTAATGCCTTTTTCCTTTGCCATTTCATGAGATATCCCTCACTTTCAAATTGACTTTTTTTTAGAAATATAACACAATCATAAAGAATACCTTAACTATGAGGTGAAAAGATTGAAAACAATTATTTATGCACACCGTGGAGCTAGCAAACTAGCACCGGAAAATACAATGCCAGCATTTCAACTTGCTTATGAACAAAACGCAGATGGAATTGAAACGGATATTCAATTAACTAAGGATCACATTCCTGTATTAATTCACGATGAGAATGTAAGACGGACTACTAATGGAACTGGTTTTGTTCAAGACTATACATTTAAGGAGTTACAGAAATTAGATGCTGGATCTTGGTTTTCAGAATATTATGTTAATACTCGTATCATATCACTTGAGGATTTTTTATGTTGGTCAAAAGATAAAAAACTATTACTTAATTTAGAATTAAAAACAAATATAATTGCATATAGAAACATTGAAAAACTTGTTTATGAACTATTAAAAAAATATAATAAGCTTCATCAAACAGTTATTTCTAGTTTTAATCCAAATAGTATAAAACGAATGTATCAAATTGATCCAAATGTAACAACTGCTTTATTGACGTCACAACGAATTACCGATTTATTTACCTATACTCAAAAGTTGGGTGCTACTGGTTTACACATAAAATATCGTTTATTGAATCGTGCATTTATTGATCATGCAGCATCTAATGACTTATATTTGGCTTGTTATACAATCAACAGACCAGCTAGAATGTTACGTTGCTATAAATTAGGGATACGTGCGATCTTTACCGACTTACCACATATCGCGATTGAAACAAGAGAATTATTTGAACAAGATATTTTAGAATGAAACAGGAGGTTAATAGATGGAAAGAAAATTATTTAGTCCAATTACATTTGGGGATGTAACATTAAAAAATAGAATTGTTATGGCACCCATGTGTATGTACTCAAGCGAACCAGAAGATGGAACCGTTCAACCGTTTCATCTTACACATTATGAATCACGTGCTGCTGGTCAAGTCGGGCTAGTCATGCTAGAAGCAACTGCGGTTCAACCTGAAGGTAGAATATCAACTAAAGATTTAGGGATTTGGCACAATGACCATATTGAAGGATTACAACAATTAACAGACCGTATTCATGCACATGGGGCAAAAAGCAGTATACAATTGGCACATGCTGGTAGAAAAGCAGCTCTTCCTAACGACATTTTTGCCCCAAGTGCGCTTGCTTTTGATGAGAACTATCAAACACCAATCACTCTGTCTGAAACAGCTATTAAAGTGACGATTGAAGCATTTCAATTAGCTGCTAAACGAGCTAAACAGGCTGGTTTTGACATCATTGAAATACATGCTGCACATGGTTACTTAATTAATCAATTCTTATCTCCCTTAACAAATAAACGAGATGATCAATATGGTGGAAATCGAGAGAATCGTTATCGTATTTTATCTGAAATTATTGATGCCATTAAGTTAGAATGGACAGGTCCACTCTTTGTTCGTATATCTGCTGATGAATATGATCAAAATGGTAATACAATAGATGATTTCATTTATTTTAGTAATGAAATGAAAAAGCAATCTATTTCACTAATTGATTGCAGTACTGGTGGGGTAATACCTGCGACAATCAAACCTTATCCAGGCTATCAAGTACCAAAAGCTGAAGTCATTAAGAATCAAGTAGCAATTCCAACTGGAGCTGTTGGCTTAATTACTACTGGTATTCAAGCGGAAGAAATATTACAGAATGAACGTGCTGATTTAATTTTTCTAGCACGAGCGTTATTACGTAATCCATATTGGGCGAAAACCGCAGCTGATGAATTAAACACAACACTAGAAGCACCAAAACAATATAGTCGAGGATGGTAAGTAATGAAACTACAATTTTTAGGTACTGGAGCAGGTGTTCCTTCTAAAGAACGAAATGTATCTGCAATTGCTTTAGACCTTACACAAGAACGTGGTACGGCTTGGTTGTTTGATTGCGGTGAAGCGACACAGCATCAAATCTTACATACAAAAATTCGACCGCGTAAAATAGATAAAATTTTCATCACGCATTTGCATGGAGACCATATTTATGGTTTACCTGGATTTCTTAGTAGTCGATCATTTCAAGATGGAATTACTCCTGTAACAATATACGGTCCTAAGGGAATAGCAGAATACATTTCTGTTAGTCTAGAGGTTAGTCGAACATATCTACGCTACCCGCTTCATTTTCATGAAGTAGAAGAAGGCCTTTTGTTTGAAGACAACCAATTTTACGTTTATTGTAAAAAGTTAGAACATGCAATTGACTCTTATGGCTATCGCATTATAGAAAAGGATTCACCAGGGGAACTCTTAGCTGAGAAATTAAAGTTGAATGGAATTCAACCAGGGCCTATTTATCAACAAATTAAAGAAAATGAAACGACCATTCTCGCTGATGGCAACACGATTAAGCGTGCTGATTTTATCGGTCCTAACAAAAAAGGACGAGTAGTAAGTATTATAGGGGACACAAGATATGTAGCTGAATTAGCTTCATTTATCAAAGACAGTGATGCCCTAGTTCATGAGGCAACGTTTGCTCAAGATGAAGACGAAATGGCTTATAATTATTACCATTCCACAACGAAACAAGCAGCAGAACTTGCTCGTGCTGGAGATGTAAATCAGTTGCTATTAACTCATATTTCCTCTCGCTATCAAGGGGAATCAATTGATCAACTAGAAGCAGAAGCTACCGTAATATTTCCTAATACAAAAATTGCGGCTGATTTACTTGAGTGGGAAATCAATCAAAAGTAAAACATAAATGAACATACTAAAAAGCACAATTCTGTTGTAGTGAAAGAGAATTGTGCTTATTTTTTATAATCATCTAGATAATCTTTTTGAAAGCTAGTGCGTGGTTGGCTCTTATCTTCTACTTGTTTTATCCTTTTAAATGTGTTTTCACCGTATCTTTCGGTTAATTTCTCCATTGTTTGAAAAAGTTTTTCTTTAGAGGCCGCTTTCTCATAAGTAAATAAATTGAGTTGTTGACTAATTTCCTTTTTGTCTACTAAATCTTGCACCGTAACTCCTAGCAAACGAATGGGATCACCATTCCAATGCTTTTCAAACAAATCATAACTAACAGAAAAAATCGTTTCTTCTTCTTCAATAAATTCGGATAATTTAACACTTCTTGTAATCGTTTTACGGTCATGAAACCGAATCATAATTTGCACATTTTGTCCGACTACTTCTTTTCGTTTTAACCTCGTAGAAACTTTTCGTGCTAATTTCCGTATTAATTTTTCAATTTCTCTATCATCAATCGTATCCTCAGGTAATGTTTCTGAATTACCAATACTCTTAAAATCATATATAGCTTCTGGATCAACAGGTCTTAAATCAATTCCATTCGCTCGATTCTGAAGCCTTTCCCCATTAATACCAAGCAAACGTTTTAGAGTATAAGTATCCGCTTCAACCAAATCTTTAATAGTAATAATATCAACTTTGTTTAGCTTCTCTGCAGTTTTAGCACCAATTCCATGCATTGCATCAACAGGTAATGGCCAAAGCTTATCTGCTAAATCACGTTTTCGCAATACAGTAATTCCCATCGGTTTCTTCATATCTGAAGCCATTTTAGCTAAGAATTTGTTTGGAGCAATACCTATACTACAAGGTATATCTAATTCATCGCGTATCTGATTTTGAAGACGTTCAGCTATTTCTAAAGGAGAACCTAAAGCAACGCAAGCGGTAATATCCATGTACCCTTCATCAATTGATACAGGTTGCACACAAGGTGTAATTGCTGCAAGCATTTTAAACATTTCACTAGAGGCTTTACGGTAACGATCAAAATTTGGACGCATAACAATTAGATTGGGACAAAGCCTTTTCGCTTCCCATAAAGGCATTGTCGTTTTGACACCTTTTGCTCTTGCTTCATAGCTACTCGTGACTACAATTCCGCGGCGTTCTTCTGGATTACCTGCAATTGCAAGCGGTTTTCCTTTTAATGACGGGTCATAAGCCACCTCTACTGATGCATAGAAACTGTTCATATCTACATGAAATATTACTCTACCGTTTTTTGGATACCATTTAGACATAGGTCTCTCCCTTTACAAGAACGTTCGTTCTAAATTAGTATAGCACGATTTTTATTAGTATGGCTAGTCGATTGGATAAGTCCAACGTTTATATTTAGCACAAAAAACGTCTCCCCATGACAAGAGAGACGTATTATACTTTCATTTACTTACTAGTGGCTGCTTCTTCAATAATTGCAACGATAAATTCGGTAACTTTAATTAAATCTTTTACAGGCATTCTTTCATTTGTTGTGTGGATTTCTTCATAACCAACCGCTAAGTTAACTGTTGGAATACCAAACCCTGCAATCACATTAGCGTCACTTCCACCACCACTTGTTTTTAACTTACTCTCACGTCCAATACGTTTTGCTGCTCTCTTAGCAACTTCTACAACATGATCCCCATCAACTTGTTTATATCCAGGATACATAATGGTACTTTCCACTTCTACTTTACCACCCATTTCAGTTGCTGCTTCCTCAAAGGCTTTTTTCATCTTTTGCACCTGTTTTTCCAGTTTCTCTGGATCAAGCGAACGAGCTTCTGCTAGAATTTCAACATAGTCGCATACGATGTTTGTTTTTTGACCACCTTCAAAACGTCCAATGTTAGCTGTAGTTTCCTTATCTATTCTTCCTAAGGGCATTTTTGCAATTGCTTTTGATGCAATTGTTATTGCAGAAACACCTTTTTCTGGTGCTAGACCTGCATGTGCCGTTTTCCCTTTAACAATCGCAATAACTTTAGCTTGTGTTGGGGCTGCAACAATAATGTCACCAACAACGCCATCACTATCTACTGCATAACCAAATTTCGCTTTCAAAAGACTTGTGTCTAATTCTTTTGCACCAACTAGACCTGACTCTTCACCTGCTGTTATAACAAATTGTATATCACCATGTGAAATATTTTCTTCTTTAAGTAATCGAATTGCTTCTAATAGTGCGGCTAATCCAGCTTTATCATCTGCACCTAGTATCGTTGTTCCATCTGATACGATGTAACCATCCTCTATTGATGGTTTAATACCTTTTCCTGGAACGACAGTATCCATATGCGATGTGAAATAAATTGCATCAGCCTCTTTATCGCCTTTCAATGTGCAAATAAGATTACCTGCTCCATGTCCTGTTCTTGATTTACTATCATCTTCTACTACTTCTAAGCCTAAATCTGTAAATTTCTTTCTTAAGACATCAACTATTTCATTTTCTTCTTTCGTTTCTGAATCAATTTGGATTAATTCCATAAATTCTTCAATAAGTCGATCTTGATTGACCATTTTTTGACTTCCTCCTCTATCGTAAAACATGTTTCACTGATTACGTTAGCGAACCAATTATCAATTGTCAATTTTAACATATGGAAAAAGGTTGTACCTTTTGCTAATTCACGATAAAATACTTAGTAGTAATGTGTTTGAAGGAGGCGGAAATAATGGCGAGCAAAACAGTATCCAAGGAACCAAGAAAAATTTCAAAACGTCAAAGACGAAATAAAATAATAGTCTATATAATGATTCTTGCTATGGTGTTATCGACATTCACAGCAGGACTAGCTTTCCTAGTAAATTAAATTAAACTAATAAACCAGCCAATTCTTATTGGTTGGTTTATTACTCAATTGCCCCTGCTTCTCTTGCAAGACTTTCAAAATCCTCATTTGAACTTAAAATCCATACTTTTGTACCTATAGGAACTTGATCGTAGAGTTTTTCGACATGCTCATTTATCATACGAATACATCCAGCTGAGATACGCTTTCCTATTGAATCTGGTTGATTAGTGCCATGAATTCCATACATTCTACCATCTGTTTCTTTTGCATTAAAACCTATCCATCTGGATCCGAGTGGGTTTTTTGGGTCGCCACCAGGTATATCCTTTTTTCGATAATAAGGATTGATTGCTTTAACAATGATTGTATGGATCCCATTTGGTGTTAGTTCTTCTGTGGCGCCCGTTGCAACTGGATAAATCTCTTGTACTTTTCCTTCATTTACAAATGCTAATTGATTACTTTGTTTATTCACTATTATAAATGGCGCATTTAAACTTGGATTTTCTCCTAATGGCCACAGTGGTGAAACTATCAAAATGATGGCAAGCATGATCGATTTCATTTTAATCCCTCATTTTTATGTTTCCCATAGTGTTTACAATCAAAGTTTAATTATGTCCTTGTTTAAATTTTTGTTAATTTCTCAGGTGTACGTGCTTTTTTAATCTCTAAATATTCCTCAATTTCATGTAACAATTGAAATAGATTAGCTCTTGATTCAAATTCCTCTCGTGTTTTAGGAAGGTCATCTTCTTCAAATTGTTTTTTTAAATCATCAACTGAATCTAAATGTTTATTTGCTGTATTACCAGGATGAACTGCTTCAGCTAAATCATCAAAAAAGCTCCCTATGCGGTCGGATTGTTCCGTAAACTCATTCATTTGACTAATAACTGGCAACATTCGTTTTAACAATTCAAATTGTTTTTTACGCATATCAAAATAATCCTTATAGGGATGTTCTTCGCGCAATAAATGATTTTCAGCATCTCTTGATACTAATAAATCAGCTTGTCGAAATAACTTCTCCGTTTCGGTAATCTCTTTACCAGTCCAATTTTTTTCACCTTCATGAAGATAGACCGCTATTTCTTCTAAAATTTGCTGAAAGTTTTTCTCAACCTTTTTACGTAAAGATTGCAATTTCGACTCTAAACTTGGCATATATAAGTTTAAAAGCAAGGCTGAGCCTATTCCAATAATAATCAATAATACTTCATTCCAAACTAATTCCCAGGTAATATAGGTTGCACTATACAAATGTAATAAGATTACTGAACTAGTAACGATACCTGGTGTTAAGTTTAGTTTGATCGTTGTTGGAATAAACACTAACAGTAATAGTCCAATTGAAATCGGATGATAACCTAGCGTTTCAAAGATAACAAATGAATATACCATTGCAACTAGACAAGCTCCAAAACGATGCCAAGCACTTAAGAATGATCGTTTTCTTGTTGTCTGAATACATAATACTGCGATAATTCCTGCAGATACAAAATTGTCTAATTGAAATAGCTCTGCCAGCCAAATTGCTAAAGGAGTTGCAATAGCAGTTTTGATCGTACGGTAACCAATTTTCACAATTTCTGCTCCCCACTTAATCTTTTCTATTTATATAGATAGTATAATACATAAGTATAGAACAAATCCCTGATCTCGTAAACATAAGAACAGGGATTTGAGAAAAAGTATTAGTTAGCCTTTTCAAAAGCTTCTTGTAGTTGATAAACAACTTGCTCAGCGCTATAACCTTCAATATTACTACGTTCTACCATTGTTACAATTTCTCCGTCCTTTAATAGTGCAAATGAAGGAGAGGAAGGTTGATAACCTTTAAAATATGCACGAGCCTTCTCCGTTGCCTCTTTATCTTGACCCGCAAATACTGTTACAAGATGATCAGGACGATGAGTAGCTTTTACAATATGAGTAGCAGCTGGACGTGCAACTCCACCAGCACAACCACATGTAGAATTAATCATTACAAGTGTTGTCCCTTTTGCTGTCAATGCTTGATCCACTTCTTCAGCTGTTGTCAATTCCTTGTAGCCAGCTTCATTCATTTCTTGTCGAGCTGTTTGAACAATGTCTCCCATAAATAAATTAAAATCCACTCTATTCAACTCCTCTGTTTATCTGTACACTTTTCCTACCAACATTATTTTAACAACTTTCAATTGATCTAGCAATTAATTGTATTTCCCGGGTAACCGCAAAATGTGCGATTTTTAAAAGTTTATTTGTAGTATTAAATAGTTATAAGACGAAATAATGCATAATTAGTCATAAAATAGTATACTGCATAGGTAGACATCAGAGGGGGTTGTTAACAATGAAAAAGGAGAATCTTAAGTTCAGTAGCGTAATCAACCGCTTATTTTCAAACAAATCAACTAATGGACATTCAAAAGATGACGACATTGCGAATAAACAAAACCACGGTATGTTAACGAAACAATTTGAATTAACTCAGAAACATTTAATACACGCACAAGAAATTGCCCAGGTTGGTAGTTGGGAATATATTATAGATGAAGATAAATTATATTGCTCTGATTATTTTTATGACATTTTCGGACTTGACCATTCTCAATATATTCCAATGACTGAACCATTCCAATATGTGCATCCAGATGATTTTGACGAAGCTTTAGCAAAGGTTAAAAAAGCTTTAAAAGGGGAAAATTACTATTCTGAATATCGAATTTATCATGGGAAAACCAATGAACTACGTTACTTAAAAACACAAGCTGAAGTATCTTTTATCAATAAAAAGCCATATAAATTAATTGGTATGATTCAAGATATTACTGTTGAAAAAAAATTGGAACAAGAACTTATTACCATCAACAATCGGTTTAAACAAATTTTTGACCATCTGAGCTCTGGGATTTGGATGAAAGATTATCCGTCAAGTAAACTTAGTTTCATTTCAAAAGGTGCCGAGGAAATTTTCAATTTGTCATTAGATGATATATATGATGACGAAACTATTTGGCATACAATTATTCACCCTAATGACCGCGAACAAGTTTTCAATCGCCAAAAGGAGCTAGTGGCTGGGAAGTCAATTAAACATCGTTATCGAATTATCACACATGATGGAGAAACTAAATGGGTTTTTGACCAAACAATTCCATCCTTTAATAGTGACAATAAATTAATAGCTCTATTTGGAGTTATAGTTGATATAACTTCAGAAATGGTAATGCATGAGGAATTAGTTTATTATGCATCACACGATGTTCTAACTAATCTACCAAATCAACGTAGCATATCTGAGAAAATTGCTGAGTTAATTCAGAAGAAAAAACAATTCACCCTCTTTTATTTGGACTTAGATCGTCTCTCTCACATAAATGACTCTTTAGGCTATCAAATTGGCAATAAAGTTTTACAAAATATTGCTAGCAAGCTAACAAAGACTTTATCTTCTACTAGTTATGTTGCTAGATTAGTAAGCAATGACTTTATTATAATTGATACTGAAACATTGCAAATAGATACAGCAAGTAATTTAGCTGATAAACTCTTGCGAACAATTGAAGAGGAAATCAATATATTTGATTATCAGTTAAATATTACAACAAGTGTAGGTATTAGCTTTTATCCAGATAATGGTGATACAGAATTAAAAATTTTAGAAAGTTCACACATTGCATTAAAAGAAGCAAAAAATAATGGAGGAAATACCTATAAATTTTACTCACCATCCAATAATATTTCATCTTTTAAAAAATACATGCTTGAACGAGATTTAAGAAAAGCGATTACTAATGAAGAATTTGAAGTCTATTATCAACCACAAGTAAATGCCTTCACTGGATTAATTGAATCCGCTGAAGCTTTATTAAGATGGAACCATAAGGAATGGGGTTTAGTGTCTCCATCTGAATTTATTCCATTAGCTGAAGAGAACTATCTGATGAACGATATAGGGGATTGGGTAATCACAAAAGTGATCGAACAATTAAAAATATGGAAAGATCAAGATTATATATTACGACCTATTTCTATAAATATATCTCCTAATCGATTTTTAAAACCAGGATTAATTTCATTTATCAAGGAGCAATTAGAAAAATATGATATTTCTGCACACTTTCTAACATTTGAAATCACAGAAAGTACATATTTAAAAAATGAAAACAAAGTACAGCATACACTTTCACAACTACGTGCATTAGGTATATCAATTGCAATTGACGACTTCGGAACTGGCTATGCATCTTTACAATACTTACGCGATTTTCCTGCTGATGAATTAAAGATCGATCGCGTTTTTATCTTAAATATATTGGATGATAATAAAAAGGATGCTGCAATAGTTAGTAGCATATTATATCTCGCAAAATCATTAGATATGAGAGTCATTGTTGAGGGTGTAGAGAATTTTGAACAACTTCAATTTCTAAAACAAAAAGAGTGTCACCTTATACAAGGTTATCTTTTTTCCGAAGCTGTACCAAATAACAGATTTGAAGAATTGATTAAGAAAAGTTTTCTTCCAATTCCAAAGTCAACTAAAGTGACAAAACCTAAAGTAGAAAGAAGAAAATATTATCGATTATCCTTCCCTGGATATTTACAAGGTGGACTATCTATTCTTGAAATTAATAATCGTAAAGTAGATGTAGGCACGGCAAACATATTAATTGAAAATATTAGTTTAGGTGGCTTAAAGCTAATGTCTGATTTAAAATTACCAGTTCAATCAAACATGAAAATTGTTTATACTTTTTCACTATTAGGATTTGATTTTGAAATCATTGGATCTTTCGTTTGGAAAAGTGAAATTGGACAAGATATTTTTTATTACGGTGTTGCTTTTGATGACTTTTCTGAAGCAAATAAGGATCATCTAGCGAAAGTAATTAATCAGTTGACTATTTACTCGAAAAATAACAAGCCGATTCCAGATACAGACTTCTACACAGATAACCCAATTACCTACTTTCTTAAAAATTTTGACTAAAATATGTTTAAACTTTAACAAAAATCGCCATCCTAGTAATAAACTTATTCGGAGGCGGTCTTAATGAAAATACGTATGCGCAATCAATTAATTGAAAATCTTGAGCTTTCCATACCACAATTATCTAATAAATATCATTTTGATAGTATGACAACATATCTAGCCAAAGGTCAAGCAGACTCTTTGTATATAGGTTATAAAATTACTGTAAACACTAGAAACTATTATGTTTATTTACCTTTTATGAGTTATTCTGAAGAAGCTTTAATACCACTAACACCAATTTGGACTTTACAATCTGAAAATTATAAGGGACCTTCCTTCAGAGGTTTTGATCATTTGGATAATTGCTTAGATGCACTAGATCAATCTGGTAAGGATAATAGTATTAACCAAGCTATTTAATAAAAACACCTTCGTTTATGAACACAATATCGCGTCATTTTTCGAAGGTGTTTTTTATTTACGTTTATAGTTTATACTTATTGACTTGATTCGCTAAATTTTTTGCGACATTTGTTAAGTCTTCTGTATGATTAGCCATCTCTTCCATTGCACTGCTTGTTTCTTGAGCTGAAGCAGAAGTTTGTTCGACTCCTGCAGCTGATTGCTCTGCAACAGCTGCTATTTCTTCTGTGGCACTATTCATTTCTTTACTTGTATTTGTTACTTGTAGTAAATTATCATTTACTATTGTAATTTGATTAGACATATCTACTAAGGCTTGATTAATTTGTTCAAATGTTTGTCCCGTTTTCTTAACTTGCTCACTACCCTGCTTTACCTCTTGATAACCATTTTCCAATGTGTTCGTCACGTCTGAAGTTTCTGTTTGGATCATATTAACTATTTCTGTAATACTTATAACTGAACCAGAAACTTGTTCTGCTAATTTTCTAACTTCATCAGCTACTACTGCAAAACCTTTTCCTGCTTCTCCAGCACGTGCTGCTTCAATCGCAGCATTTAAAGCAAGAAGGTTTGTTTGCTCAGCTATGTCTTTAATAACTGACACTAGTTTTGTTACCTCTTTTGATTTCACATCTAATCCTTGCACCTTAACTACTGCTTGATTAACAATTGAATCAACATTTTCCATTTGTTTAACAGATTGAAGCATCAATGAACTTCCCTCTCCACTTAAATTACGGACCGCGTTTGAAGCGTCTTTTATGTGGATACTCTTTTCGTTTGCTTGCTCAATTTTCTCCGTAAATTCTCGCATAGATATGGATAAATTACTAGCATGTGTTGCTTGCGTATCTGATCCTGATGCAATTTCCTGCATGGTAACTGCGATTTGTTCTGAAGCAGCTTTTACTTCATTTGTTGAAAGGGAAAGCTCATGACTATTAGATGTAATAGCTTGCGCTGCTTCTGAAACACTGTTTAACATAGTTCGTAATTTTTCTTTCATTTCATTTGCAGAAATGGAAAGTTGACCAATTTCATCTGTTCTTTTCTGTATTAAAGTTATAGATAAATCGCCATTTTCTACTTCCTTCATATTACTTTGTAAGGAACGTATCGGCTTTGTGATTTGTTTAGATACAAATAAAGATACAATAATAGCAATAATAATAGAGAGAATTAGTGCAGTAGCAATGGGTAAAAGAATTGGCGTTGCTTTGTCCTCTAATTCATCTATATAAACTGTTCCTATGATTATCCAATCTTTTGTTTCATTAACAGAAAAACCTAATATTTTTTCTTGACCTTCATACATATATTCCACTGTACCAGATCTAGCATTAGTAGCGATAATCTTTTCATAATACTCTTCATGTGTAATATCTACACCCGTCATCGTTTCATCTGGATGGGCAATAAATTCGCCATTACTAATAACGGCAAAATATCCTGTTTCACCAATTTTTGTATTATCTGCTATATCTATTATTGCTGTTTCACTTGCTCCAGCTGTTGCTGCACCACTAAGTATATTAGCCTGTTGTTTGACACTTTCACTTAATTCATTTGTTGTGATCGAAACACTATATGTATAACTAACGAAACTGATTACTATGCCTACTACTATTAATAATGTAATAAATGGTATTAAAATTTGCCTTTGTAAGCTTTTGTTAAAAAAGGATTCTAGTTTGTTTTTCATCTTGGTGTGTCCCCCTTGTAATTTCACAAAAATAAAACTATTCTCAATTAGAATGGCCAAATAGTAATATTATTTGGTAGCTAGGCTATCCTAGTATAAACAAATACGTTAGACCCTTAGCTTTGCGTCCTGTTCTTTCAAACAATTTGCCTTTTTATAATTAAATAATACGATTTGCTTTCACCCCATTTGATAAAGTAATTATTACTTCTTTATAATAGTTATTTTATACTACGACTTTATTCTTATGTTGTCAAGACTTTTATCTTTGTATCGTGCCATATTTCATTCGAATATCGAGTCTTTTTGAAAAAATTGTTTCATTACAATAAAGATAGAAAATACGATGTAACTTTATAAAAAATTTGTTCTACTCTTTATAGTTCTGTAGCGCTTAAACGTACAAACTCACCATCTAATTTATCATTTCCTTACGTCGCAATTTATAGTGATTTGGTCTTAAACAACAAACTTTTAGAAAGCAGCTAAGCTAATAAAATCCAAGAAAGTCGCGTGAAATGCATAATTACAATATTATTTTACAAACTAATCAAAAAAGGAGTAGCTATATATTTATGGAAAAGCATACGGATATATCAACCCATCTAGAAACAAACATGGATCATGCAATTGCAGAAGAAATAACCGAAGATATTGCAGTTTATCGTACTTTAGTATCCAATGTATACATGCTTGGTAATCCATCAGAAAAAAATTGGGTACTTATTGATACAGGAATTGCTCATTATCATGGGCGAATAATTTCAGCTGCAAAAAAACGCTTTAATGACACTCCACCAAAAGCTATTATTTTGACACATGCTCATTTTGATCATGTAGGATCTGCAAAAAAGTTAGCAAAGCATTGGGATGTATCTATTTATGTACATCCTGAGGAATTACCTTTTGTTGATGGCACATGTGAGTATCCACCAGCTGATCCAACTGTTGGTGGCGGCTTACTTTCTTTATTATCACCAGTGTTTCCTACAGATGCAGTCAATTTAAAACATTTAGCTAAGACATTGTCAGCTGATGGAAAACTTCCCTTCCTTGATGACTGGCATTATATTCATACACCTGGACACACACCAGGACATATCTCCCTTTTCCGAGAAAGTGACAAAATTTTAATTGCAGGCGATGCGGTTACAACTGAAAATCCCGAATCAAGTTTGGCGGTACTTCTACCAATCATTAAACTATATGGACCTCCTGCATATTTTACACATGACTGGGATGATGCAGAAAGATCAGTTCAAACACTTGCCAAATTAAAACCAAAATTACTTTTAACTGGACATGGATTACCTATGAAAGATAAAGAATTAAGTGAAGGGTTTGAAAAATTAACAGCTGATTTTTATGATATTGCAATCCCAAAACACAAAAGGAACTAGACAATAAAACGAAAAGCTAATGTACGTTCATTAGAGAGCGTATCATTAGCTTTCACTTATTCAATTTGAAATTTTTTCACTCTCAGATTTAACTTATTTGATAATGTCTTTAATACCTCTGCTTGTTCTAATAAGAAATCTACTGCTTCTTTTTGTTGTTCTATCGATCCAGAGGTTTCTTCTATATTTGCTGCATTTTCTTCCGAAACAGAAGCAATTTGGATAATACCAACATTCATTTCCTTACTGTTATCTTCGATTCTTTTTAGGTTAGTTGTAACAGTTGCAATACGTTGATTCATTTGAGTGACTTCATTTTTTATAGTTGAAAAGTATGTTGCAGATTGCTTTATTTGAGTAACACCTTTGTTTACTTGCTTATGAGCTCCATCCAGAGAAACAGCTAGCGATTTAGATTCTTGTTGCATTTGATTGATTACCTCAGCTATATCTACTGCAGATAAACTAACTTGTTCTGCTAACTTTCTAATTTCATCTGCTACTACAGAGAAGCCTTTCCCAGCTTCACCTGCTCTTGCTGCTTCAATTGCTGCATTCAGTGCTAATAAATTTGTCTGTTCTGTAATATTGTTAATTACAACAGTCAAGTCAGACACAGCCTGTGATTGTTTTTCTAAACCTTGAACTTTACTCACTGCATTTCTCACTTCATTATTAATTACTTCGATTTGTGTAATGGAATCATTCATCTGATCTGTTCCTTCATTCGAAATGTTCCAAACACTTATCGAAGACTTTTCCAATAATACTGATTCATGTTTTACTTTACCAATTTGCTTATCTAAATGTTGTTCTGATGATGCTATATCTGTTGCAGAAGTAGCTTGTTCTTCTGCTCCGCTAGCTAACTCCTGCATGGTAGAAGTCAATTGTTGACTACCTATTTGTATAGTATTACTAATCTTTTGTAATGCATTACTTTGCTGATCAATTCGATCGGAAGCATCACTAGTGTGCTCAATTGTTTCTCTTAAATTAGCAATCATTTGGTTCATCGCTTCAGAAAGTTGTCGAACTTCTCCCCTACCTTTCATTTCTACCTTTTGAGTTAAGTTTCCTTTAGCAATGATTAATGCTTGATTACGTAACCCAATAAGTGGATCAGCAATATTCCTTGCGATAAATATTGACAATACAATAGCAGTAACAAGTGTGATACTACCAATTAGTAAAATAACAGCGCCTACTTTTTCAATGGATTGTAATGCGTTTTCTGTTGGCTCACTAACAATTAGCGACCAATTAAATCCTTTAAAATCTTTATATCCAGCACTTTTGACATACCCTATAATTGCATCATTACCTGAACTGTTTTTTGCTTTGATAAAACCTGATTCACCAGGTGTAGAAACATTTAGTTCAGTGAATAGTTGAGATGACTGATCAAGTTCTGTTATCTCTGCATCAACATCAGTACTTGCGCTAGAAATTGTATCAGCAACTTTTTCACCATCTTGATTTACTAATTCAACCACAACATTATCACTTGAAATACTATTAACATCATCCCAAATATGCTCAACATTGAACTTAGCTTGCAATACTCTATCCTCTGTATTATTATCTATTCGTACATTAATTTCTAAAACGTGGCTATCTAACGCATCATCATAGACTACTTCTGAGATAGATAATCCATTCTCAACCACTTCATTCCATTCAGTCGTATTAGTTTCTAATGATACGGAATTACCGTTACTAGATTGACTAATGACAGTTCCGTCTAAATTAATTATAGATAACGAAGCATAATAACCTAACGTCTCCAATTGTTGATCTAAATAATCCTCCGTTTCTACACTATCATCCATAGCATTCAGAACAGTATCTGAGTTTGCCATGATTTGCACGTCCCTTATTCTTTCATACATTGTACGATCTAATTTCTCCATATTAACTAGTGCATAGTCTTTTACTTTATTACCAACTTCATTTTCTAGCGATGTTGCTGCTTGATTATAAGAAAGCAAACCTACCACTATTATTGGAACTAAAGCAACCATACTAAAATAAATAATTAATGTACTCCTAATACCCCTATTTAAAAATTTCTCTTTCCATTTTCTAATCATGCAATCCAGTCCTTCTGCCTCTATGTATTTGTTAACTAACTAAATAGAAGGTAATCTTCTAATTTTTGTTAGAAAAACTAACCAAAGTATACTATAGAATACAGCGTCTATAGGTGACGTTTTTGTGAAATATAATTTTATACGAGTAAAAAAAAACACTACCAAAACTAGTTGGTAGTGAGTTCTATTAATATTTAAGGTAACACATTTCCTGCAGAACGATATATCTCATACCATTCTTCTCTTGTTAAAGTAATATGTGAAGCTTTTTCAATATCCGCTAGTCGTTTCGGATTCATCGTTCCAACAACCGGTTGAATTTTTGCCGGGTGACGTAAAATCCAAGCAATCGCAATCGCTGAATCAGTTACCCCTTTTTTTTCTGCTATCTCTTGTATTTTACCATTCACTTCTGGAAAATCTTTATTACCAACAAATACACCTTTGATCATGCCATATTGGAATGGTGACCAAGCTTGTACAGTTATATCATGTAAACGACAATACTCCAAAACACTGTTCTCTCGATCAATCGCTTTATCATGTTGCATATTAACATTTAAACTAGCATCTATCATTGGTGTGTGCATGATACTTAGCTGAAGTTGATTAATGATTAAATCATCTTTTAAATACTTTTTAAGTAATTCTATCTGCATCGGATTTTGGTTACTAACACCAAAATAGCGTACTTTACCACTATTTTTTAATTTTGTGAAAGTCTCTGCTACTTCTTCAGGTTCCATCAATGCATCTGGACGATGTAAAAGCAAAATATCAAGATAATCTGTATTTAAACGTTTTAAACTTCCTTCGACTGAAGATGTAATATGTTCTTTAGAAAAATCAAAAAAGCCATTACGAATCCCACATTTTGATTGTAAAATCATTTTTTCTCTTAATAACGGATTCATTTCAATCGCATCAGAAAATACCTCTTCTGACTTTCCACCACCATAAATATCAGCATGATCAAATAAATTTACGCCTAAATCCATTGCGTTTTCAATAACATGTCTAGCATCTTTTTTAGAAAGCGCATCCATGCGCATGCAACCTAAAGATATTTCCCCAACCTCTAAATCACTTGTACCCAATTTTATACTATTCATCTAAACACCTCTTTTTACTATAATATATCTATTCTATCATGTTCTACTAAAAAGCGCACAATATCAGTATATTAAAAAAATCATCCAAGACTATGGATGATTTTTCTTTTAATATATTGGCGTTGTGTCAACCGATATGTTTTCTAAAATCTCTTTGACATGTGACATAAACTTACCTGAAATTACGCCATCTAATATACGATGATCTAACGAAAGACATAGGTTAACCATATCTCGTGCTGCAAACATATCATCAATAATGATCGGACGTTTTACAATTGATTCCACTTGTAAAATGGCTGCTTGCGGGTAGTTAATCACTCCCATAGATTGGACAGATCCGAATGAACCCGTATTATTAACAGTGAAAGTACCACCTTCCATATCCCGTTGTGTCAAGTTACCATTACGCGCTTTCCTTGCTAAGGAATCAATTTCTTTCGCTATTCCTTTAATACTTTTCTCGTCAACATTTTTAATCACAGGTACAAATAATTCTTTTTCATGTGCAACTGCAATGGATAAATTAATTGCTTTATGTTGAATGATTTTATTACCCGCCCAAGAACTGTTTAATTCCGGATATTTTTTTAATGCCTTTGCCACAGCGTTCAAGAAAAAAGCAAAGTAAGATAAATTATATCCTTCACTCTCTTTAAAATTCGTTTTTTCCGCATCACGATATTTAACAAGGTTGGTAACATCAACTTCGATCATCATCCACGCATGTGGAATCTCAGTTGTTGAACGAACCATATTATTTGCAATTGCTTTTCTAATACCGGTTACTGGAATCTCTTTATCACCAATAGCTGTTTCTACTGTTTGTTGCTCTTCATTTCTAATGTGACTGTTTTGCTCAACCTTTTTTTCTACTGTTGCTTCAATTTTTGAAGGTGGATTTGCAATCGTTCTTTCCAAATCCTTGCGGGTGATTCTTCCCCCTTGTCCACTTCCTTTTACTGAAGTTAGATCAATGTCATTTTCTTGTGCTAAACGCATAACAGCTGGAGAATAACGTTTTTTCATTGATGTATCAGTAGATTCTTCTTTCACTTTCATTTCATCATTAACTTGCTGTTGCACACTTTCATCAGCAACTACTGCTTCATTGTTATCTTCTACTTCGATAAAACACATTAATTCTCCAACAGCTATTACTTGTTCTTCATCTGCAACTAACTCTTTAATTGTTCCAGTAAAAGAAGATGGAACTTCTGCATTCACTTTATCTGTCATTACTTCTGCAATTGGGTCATACTTTTCAACATGATCTCCAACTTGCACAAGCCAGCTACTTACCGTTCCTTCTGTCACACTTTCACCAAGTTGAGGCATTGTAATTTTTTCGAGAGTCAAAACGTTTTCCCTCCAATTCTATTTACTACTTAAAATATAGCAAGATTTCTCATAGCTACTTCCACTTTTTCAGCATTAATCATAAATTCTTTCTCCAATGGAGGTGCATAGGGCATTGCCGGAACATCCGGTCCTGCTAATCGCTTGATCGGTGCATCTAAATCAAATAAACAATGTTCACTAATAATTGCAGCTACTTCACCTATAATGCTTCCTTCTTTATTATCTTCAGTGATCAACAGTACTTTCCCTGTTTTTGAAGCAGCTTCTTTTATCGCTTCCTGATCTAATGGATAAACAGTGCGTAAATCTAAAATGTGTGCGTCAATTCCTTCTTCAGATAATTTTGCTGCAGCTTCCAATGCAAAATGAACACATAAGCCATATGTAATAACTGTAATATCGGATCCTTCTCTTTTTACATCAGCTTTTCCAATTGGAATTGTATAGTCTGTTTCTGGTACTTCACCTTTAATTAATCGATAGGCACGTTTATGTTCTAAAAAAAGCACAGGATCATTATCACGGATTGCAGCTTTTAATAAGCCCTTGACATCATATGGAGTAGACGGCATAACAATTTTCAAACCCGGCTGATTAGCGAAAATAGCTTCTATAGATTGTGAATGATATAAAGCACCATGTACACCACCACCGTATGGAGCACGAATTGTAATTGGACAACTCCAATCATTGTTCGAACGATAACGAATTTTAGCTGCTTCAGAAATTATTTGATTAACTGCTGGAAGGATAAAGTCAGCAAATTGCATTTCTGCAACAGGACGCATGCCATACATTGCAGCACCAATTCCAACACCAGCAATTGCTGATTCAGCTAAAGGTGTATCGATAACTCTTTCTTCTCCAAATTCATCATATAAACCTGCTGTGGCACGAAAAACTCCACCATTTATGCCAATGTCTTCCCCTAACACAAATACTTTACTATCTCGTTTCATTTCTTCCTGTAACGCTTGTGTGATTGCCTGAATATAAGATATTACTGCCATTATAATCCTCCTCCCTTACTTCTTTTCATAAACAAAATCATAAATTGATGATGGATCAGCATAAGCTGCAGCTTCTGCGTAGTCAGTAGCGTCATTTATGATTTGTTTTAATTCTTCTTCAAGTTCTTTTTCTTTTGATTCGGTTAAAATATCTTGTTCTCTTAAATATGCTGCAAAGGTTAGCACACCATCTTTATCTTTTGCTTCTTTTACTTCTTCTTTCGTACGATAGATGCTATCGTCATCATCACTTGAATGTGGTGTTAATCGATAAGATACTGTTTCAATTAAGCTAGGTCCATCACCATTTCTAGCGCGGTCGGCAGCTTGTTTAACAGCCTGATATACAGCCAATGGATCATTACCATCTACTGTTATACCTGGCATTCCATATCCAATTGCACGATCTGATATTTTCTCACATGCCACTTGTTTACTTAATGGTACTGAAATAGCATATTGATTATTCTCAACCATTAAAATTACAGGTAACTTCTGTACACTAGCAAAATTTGCACCTTCATGGAAGTCTCCCTGATTTGAAGAACCCTCTCCTAAAGTAACAAAACTAACAATATCTTTTTTCTCTATTTTCGCTGCTAACGCAATACCAACTGCATGCGGAACTTGAGTGGTTACTGGCGACGAACTAGTTAACATTCGATTTTTCTTTTGACCAAAATGACCTGGCATCTGTCGTCCACCTGAATTAGGATCTTCTGCCTTTGCAAATGCTTGTAACATCAAGTCACGAGCCGTCATACCAAGTGCTAAAACTACCCCAACATCCCGGTAATATGGTGCTGAATAATCCTTTGTGCGATCTAAAGCAAACGCAGCTCCTACTTGTTGTGCTTCTTGACCTTGACAGGAAACAACAAATGGAATTTTACCTGCACGATTTAATAACCACATACGTTCATCAATTCTTCTTGCTAACAAAATGGTTCGATACATTTCAAATACTTCATCATCTGTTAATCCTAATGAAGCATGACGGTTTTCACTCATGATAACTCCTCCTTTTTGCTTATCCATGAATTTTCATTCCATCTACATCAAGTGCAGCCTCAGCCATCGCTTCTGCTAAAGATGGATGCGGATGAATAGTTTCTCCGATTTCCCATGGGGTTGCATCTAAAACTTTGGCTAAGCCCGCCTCTGAGATTAACTCAGTTACATGCGGACCTATCATATGAATGCCTAATAGATCATTTGTTTTTTTATCAGCTATTATCTTAACAAATCCATCTGACTCACCATAAACAAGGGCTTTACCAATTGCTTTAAAACTAACCTTACCAGACTTCACTTGAAAACCCTGGTCTTTTGCCTGTGTTTCAGTTAAACCAACACTTGCTACTTCTGGATTTGAGTAGATACACGTAGGTATATGATGATAATTAAGATGCATTGGACTATTACCTGCAATATGTTCTACTGCGTGCTTCCCTTCATGTGACGCAACATGTGCAAGCTGCATCCCACCAATACAATCGCCAATTGCATATATATGCGTTTCTTTAGTTTGATAATCTTTATTTGTTCTAATTGAACCAGACATCTCTAACTGAATATCAGTATTCTCTATACCTATCTCAGTTGTATTCGGTTCTCGGCCAATAGCAATAAGCATTTGATCTGCTGTTAAAGTAGTCTTTTCGTTTTTATAATCAACTTGTATTGTTACATTATGTGCCTTTTCAACTGTTTCACTTAACACTTTTGCATTTGTCATAATTTTAATGCCTTTTTTCTTCAGTAAACGCTGCATTTCTTTCGCAATTGCACTATCTTCAGTTGGCAAAATCTGTTCTGCATACTCTACTAATGTTACATTTACATCAAAATCTGCTAGCATTGAAGCCCATTCAACACCGATAACACCTGCACCAACGATAATAATTGACTTTGGTAATACCTTAAGGTTTAACGCTTCATCTGATGTTAAGATATGCGTGCCGTCTGGTTTTAAGTTCTCGATAAGCTTCGGTTTTGATCCTGTTGCAATAATTAAATTTTTACTGAGTAACATTTCATTATCAGAGCCATCTTTCATCTCTACAGAAACCGTTCCTGCTGTTGGCGAGAAGATAGACGGTCCTAAAACTCTACCTATTCCGTCATAAATATCAATTAATCCCTTTTCCATCAATCCGATTACACCTTGATACAGTTGGCTAACTATTTGTTCCTTACGATCTTGTACTTTTAAAAAATCCAGACTAATATCAGAGGTGTTAATTCCAAATTGATCTGCTTCTTTAGTCTGTTTAAACACTTCTGCGCTTCTTAGTAAAGCTTTTGAAGGAATACAACCTTTATGTAAACATGTGCCTCCAAGCTTGTCTTTTTCAACAATCGCAGTCTTTAACCCAAGTTGAGAAGCACGTATAGCAGCAACATAACCTCCTGTACCACCTCCTAGTATGACTAGGTCATAATTTTTGGTCATAAAAAACCCTCCTTTAATTTAAGTTAAAAAAATAATATGCTATGTAAGAAGATAATAGTGTAGACTATTATCATTTAATTCAGAAGTTCTTCCCTCTCTATAATATTCTTCTATGTAGAAAAGGTCAACTAGCTGTTTATCTTATTGAAAAGTCTTCTTCCTAGAAACACCGTTAGAACAGTGCTCAAAGAAAAAGACTTTTCACAATCTATTTAATTAATTTTAACGTCTACTACTAACATGGTGTTCATTTTGTAAGAATGTACTTCTAGAGTTACGTAAACTCGCTATTCTTTCCTCTGCCATTCTTTCAGCAGCAACGTAGGTAGGAATATTATCGCGCTTTGAGATAGCAAAGACCGTTTCAAGATTATCATATATCTTATCCACGCGTTTCATTGCCCTTTCGCGATTATAACCACTAAGTTCGTCAGCAATATTAATTACACCTCCAGCATTTATAACAAAATCTGGCGCATATAAAATGCCTTTTTGATGCAATAAGTCCCCGTGTTTTTCTGATTCTAATTGATTATTTGCCGCCCCTGCAACAATTTTAGCTTTCAGTTTAGGAATTGTCTCATCATTTAATGTTGCTCCTAGTGCACATGGCGCATAGATATCACAATCAACTGAATAAATTTCATCTAATCCAACAGCTTTAGCACCAAATGCATCTACAGTTTTTTGAACAGCTTCTTCATTTATATCAGTAACAATTAATTGTGCACCTTCATCATGCAAGTATTCACACAGTGTGTAGGCAACACTTCCTACCCCTTGAATTGCTATTTTCTTTCCTTCTAATATATCTGTTCCAAATACTTGTTTGGCACTTGCTTTAATTCCTTTATAAACACCATATGCAGTTACTGGTGAGGGATTACCTGATGAACCAAAAGCGGGTGAAATACCAGCTACATAATCTGTTTCTTCATGAATAATATCCATATCTTCTACCGTTGTCCCAACGTCTTCGGCTGTAATATATCTACCATTTAACCCTTGAATATATCGTCCAAATGCACGAAACATTGCTTCATTTTTATCTTTTTTTGGATCACCAATTATTACTGTTTTACCACCACCTAAATTTAACCCTGCAGCAGCATTTTTATAAGTCATACCTTTTGCTAATCGCAGTGCATCTTCTATTGCAGCTTCTTCCGATGCATATGTCCACATTCTTGTACCACCTAAAGCAGGTCCAAGTGTTGTATCGTGAATAGCGATGATTGCTTTCAAACCAGATTCTTTGTCCTGACAAATAACTAATTGTTCATAATCATACTTTTCCATGTAAGTAAAAATTTCCAAAGTTGGTCCTCCTTAAGTAATGAGATTACTCATTGCTCTCCATAATAACACCATGCAATTTTCGTGCCAAGTTATGTATGTTATTGTATCAGGTTTTGTTATTTACAAGTCATGCAATAATATGCGTGGTTTGCAAATTATTGCATGCCATTACCTGCGATATGATGCTTCTCTATTTTATAATACAAACTTCTAATGGATATATTTAATATACGAGCAGTTTTCGTTTTGTTATAATTATTTGCCGCTAAGGTTTGAGCTATAATCTTTTTCTCATACGTATCTAAAGTGTCCTGAAGATTACTATTTTCGGAAATTGAAGTAACAGCATGCTCTTCATTCTCTTTTACTCCATTCTCAACTGCAATTAACTGTGGTAAATTTTCTTTTTTAATTACTTCTTCATTTATCTGCATATATATAATAGATCTACTAATAACATTCTCTAACTCCCTGACGTTTCCAGGCCAATGGTATTCTTTTAAATATTCTAGAGCATCTTTAGCAATCGTTTTTATGTTTCTTCCGTAATCCTGATTGATTTTATTAATTAAGTAGGATACCATCTCTTTAAAGTCGCTACTACGCTCCCTCAAAGCAGGAATATAGATAGGTAGACGATTTAATCGATAATATAAGTCTTCCCGAAACCGACCTTCTCTTATCGCCTCTTCTAAATTAACATTTGTTGCAGTTATTACCCGAACATCCACAGAGATTGGTTTAGAAGCACCAACTCGAACAATTTCATTCTCTTGTAAGACTCTTAATAGTTTGGCTTGAATATGTAGTGATAATTCACCGATCTCATCTAAAAATATACTACCATTATTTGCCGCTTCAAAATACCCCTTTTTACCTCCACGATTAGCACCTGAAAAAGCACCTTCTTCATATCCAAACAATTCACTTTCCAAGATTGATTCCGTTATTGCGGCACAGTTTACTCGAATGAATTTATCCCGTCTACGATCACTCGCATGATGAATAGCATGAGCAAATAATTCTTTTCCTGTACCCGATTCACCTCTTAAAAGAACTGTAGCAGCTGTTTTGGCTACTACTTTTGCTTGATTTATAGTCAATTCCATTTCATCCGATTGGCCAATAATATCATCAAATGTATATTTAGATTCTAAGTTTCGAATAATTTTACGCGCTTGCATTAATTCTTTTGTTAAATGTTGTATTTCAGAAACATCGTGTAATACGCCTACACTACCCTTTAAGATGCCATCTACTATAATAGGTGATACATTCACGATCACAGCTTTTTTAGCAGGTCCTACCTTCATTTGAACTCCTCGAACTGGTTTACGTGTTACTAATACTTGTTTGTGCATGCTTTTTCCTTCAGAAATATCAACTGTAGCAGGTTTACCAATGATCTCATCCTCTGTTAAACCAGTAATGCGTGTATACGCTGGATTAATCATAATACCGTGACCTTTTTCATCAACAACGCTAATTGCTTCATCTGATGAGTGAAAAACTGCTTCTAGCATCTTACTTTCATGTATATTATCTAAAATTAAATTTTGTTGATACCTTTGCGTTTTTAGTTTGCTAATTTGCTTCTCTTTCTCCTCCATCAGTTCAGTAAGGATAGACTCGATATTTTTTGAAACTATAATTGTATTTGCAGACTTTACTAATTGCAATTCATCCAAAACAGCTAATGAACCAGTTGTTTCAAACACAATATCTATTGTATTATCTAACCAATTACTCCAGTCCTCATCTATTTTGATTTGATTATCCTTTGCTAACTTTAAATTCAGATTATTTTTTTGATTAGCAATGACAGCTTTTATTTCCATTCTTTCAGATGAATTTATATGTTTAATTAGTTCATTTGTAGCATTATCGCCACCAATAATTAATACTTTTTTCTTCATTTCTTCACACACCCTGCATTATTTTGCACACCATTATCATAGCTTTTACTCTAAATATTTGCAACAAAACCACTTCTACTAAATTAAACAAAAATGAGGCTGGGACATAACTAGCCAAAATAACGAAAAAGATTCCGATCATCTTAGGAAGATGGTCGGAATCTTTTTTTGTTGGATTATTTTCAGGATTTGTTGCACCATGCGCATGCTTAGCCGTGTACTTTCTCAAGTTCACCGCCATGAATGCAAATCCTAATTCATTTTCCACTTTCTTCTTGCCTCTTACTGACATACGAGTGAAACGCAAATTAGCCTTCAAAAATCCGAAGACTGGTTCTACATCTATTTTTCGTTTGCCATAAATTTTACCGGTTTCTTTTTCTGAAAGCTGCTGTTTTGTGTATGCTTTTTGTTGTTCCCATTTTTCATTATAATAAATTTTTCGATTATTTCCTTCCTTTGCTTTTGTACAGTGGGAACGCAACGGACAATCCGAACAGTCTTCACATTCATAGACTTTAAAGGATCGGGTGAAGTTATCTTTACCTGTTCGATTAGATAGATACTGGAAAGCCACTTTTTTATCATTTGGACAACGGAAAGAATCACTCGCTTCATCATACGCCCAGTTCATTGTGTTAAAAGGGTCTTGCTTATATTTCTTTGTCTTCTCTTTTCAATACATATTGTATGTAATCAGCGGGATGCGCTCCCGATTAATGCGGACATCTTCATAATTCTGTTCACTTCCATACCCTGCATCAGCTACGATATATGTGGGAAGTTCAAAGAAGCTTTCCTCGATTTTATCTAGAAAAGGAGTGAATGTGCGTACATCAGTTGGATTGGGAAATACGTCATATGCGAGTGTATATTGTCCTTCGGTCGCAATTTGTACATTGTAACCTGCTTTTAATTGGCCATTCTTCATATAATCGTCTTTCATGCGCATAAAGGTGGCATCATGGTCTGTCTTTGAATAACTATTGCGCGCTTCAAATATAAGCCTATCCTTTTCGTATTTTTGTTTGCGTGCTACGTAATCTTTAAACTGTTTGCGGTATTTTTTTGGTGTTTTCCTTGCAGAGCGAAGCTGCTTCCGTTTGCTGACATCTTTACTTTCTTCGATCTGTTTGTCGTATCCTTCAACGGTCTTCTCTAGTTTCTCAACTACTTTTTCGAGTTCTTTAGTGGATAGTTCTTCCGTACTTTCGCGTTCTATTTCTGGAATAATTTCGTTTGCCAATAATTCATCGTACAGTTGATTTGATTTCTCCACCAAATTCGCACTGTATTTTTCAATCGCTTTTCGCCAAACAAACGTAAATTTATTGGCATTTGCTTCTATTTTGGTGCCATCAATAAAGATCGCTTCCTGGTCAATCAGCTCTTCTTTCACCAGTTGGCATCGAAATTGTACAAAACATTGGCGTAACAGTTCTTGTACTTCTTCATTGACTCGAAAACGATTAATCGTTCGATAGCTTGGCTCATAACCTTGCGCTAACCACATCATGCGTACACTATCTTTCAGTAATGATTCAATTTTTCTTCCAGAGAAAACAGATTGCGTGTAAGCACATAAAATAACCTTCATCATCATGCGTGGATGATAAGCAGGACAACCTGTTTCATGTAAGAAAACAGAAAATGCTTTATCAGGTATTTGTTCTACTAAGTCATGGATCGTATAGGCAATATCATTTTTTTGTAATTTCATTTCAAAATCTAACGGCAAAATTACTTGATTCATGTTATAATCTTTAAACATAAGGATACCTCCGATTGTTATTGTGTGGTACTTTAATTTTATCAGAAGGTATCCTTTTTTACTTACTAAAATTTTCGATTTTATAAAAAAGTTGCATCTTCCAACTACCGTTGGAAGATGCAACTTTTTATTGTTTATCTGAGTTTTGTCCCAGCCTCATTTTTTAGCTTATTTAATTTTCTAAGAAAAATATTTCATATAATGATTTTACTGCTTGCTTAACACCATCTTCTTTCACACCAAACATCATTGATGTTTCAGAAGATCCTTGGTTAATCATTTCTAAATTCACATTTGCACGTGAGAACGCTTCTGTTGCTTTAGCCGCGATACCAACAGAGCTATTCATTGATTCACCTACAATCATTATTAATGCAAGATCTCTCTCTGTATAAACTTGATCAGGGTCTAACTCTTCTTTTATACGTTTGATTACCTTTAGTTCTTTGTGTTCTGGTAACTCACTCTCACGAATAATGACTGACATGTCATCAATTCCAGAAGGTGTATGTTCGAAAGATATACCTTCATCTTCTAATATATGCAATAAGCGACGCCCAAAACCTAATTCTCTATTCATTAAATATTTACTGACATATAAACTTAAGAAACCAGTATCACTTGCAATTCCTACGACTGGATTACCATTTTGCTCTTTTTCTGAAACAATTATAGTTCCTAATCCGTCTGGATTGTTCGTATTTTTTATACAAACAGGGATACTTGCTTTAAACGCTGGGATAAGTGCCTCATCATGAAAAACAGAAAAACCTGCATAAGACAACTCTCGCATTTCTTTATACGTTAAAGAAGTAATCTCTTTAGGATTATCAACTATTGTTGGGTTAACACAATAAACTGAATCAACATCTGTAAAGTTTTCATATAAATCTGCTTTTACTCCAGCAGCAACGATTGAACCCGTAATATCGGAACCACCTCTTGAGAAAGTAACTAATTTGCCTTCTTTTGTATAGCCAAAAAAGCCAGGGATTACTACGATTTCTTTACGCTCACGTAACTTATACAATAGATCGAAACTTTCATCTAAAATTTGCGCACTACCTGGTTCATCACTTAAAATAATTCCAGCCTCTTTTGGATTTAAATAGCTAGCTTTTATTCCAAGTGATTGTAAATAGGCACTAAGTATTTTTGCAAGTGAATCTTCCCCAATTGATTTAATCGCCTCTAATTTAAGTTCTTTTGGATAATCACTTGCAAAAACAGATGAAACATCGTCTTTTATTTCTTCTAAAATACGATCAGATAAATCCAATTCTGTTGTGATAGAGCTGAATCTCAATAAAACTTCTTCTAATTGATTTTGATATGGCTTATCTGCTAGATAAGCTTCCCCTAATTTAATAAGAAGATCGGTTACTTTATTATCTTCAGAAAATCTCTTACCCGGTGCTGATACTACAATTGCTTTTCTATCATTATCCGATTGAATAATCTGTGCAACTTTTTTTAATTGCGCAGCACTAGCAACTGAACTTCCTCCAAATTTCGCTACTTTCATCTTTAAAACCTCTCCATTTATATTTTTCTATGTCATTAAAAATATTATCATACTTTTAATTAAATTGTTATAATAAAATTCTGATTATTCAAGATTATATAAGAGAATTAGTCCGATGAGTTGTTTAGAGTACTGTAAACAACATAATTTATCTATTAATCCTATTATTTCAACTTAAAAAATAAAATTCATTAAAAAAAGGCCTTGAATAATATTCAAGGCCTTTTTTCAATCTTACTTTGTTATAAACATTTGTGTCCAATAATTACCATCTTCTACATAACCAACACCTATATGAGTGAAATCACCTAATATGTTTTTACGGTGACCTGGACTATTCATCCACGCTTTTACCACTTCTTGTGGCGTACGTTGACCTCTTGCAATATTCTCTGCTGCTCTCTGATAAGAAACCCCGAAGTTTTCCATCATAGAAAACGGAGAACCATATGTTGGACTAGTATGAGAAAAGTAATTCTTATCAAGCATGTCTACAGACTTATATCTAGCAACACGTGACAACTCCCAGTCTGGTCGAAGTGCAGACAGTCCATTTTTTGCACGTTCTTGATTGGTTAATTGAATAACTAAATGTTCTGTGTGTTTAATTGCATCAATTGTAGGTATCGTTATTTTTTGATTTGGATAGATAAGATCTGGATTATCTATAGATGGGTTTGCTTCAATAATTTCAGTTACACCGATTTGATATTTCACTGCAATTCTCCACATTGAATCTCCAGGTTGAACCGTGTAAGTATCCTCTGCCAGTACAGAAGCTGGTAATAAAAAGCTTAAAACAACTAAAAAGAACAGCACTTTTTTCATAATAAAAATCCTCCTTTTTTGCTTAACTTACCGCAAAAAGAAGGATTTATACATACACATGTTATCCATAATTTTTCTATTATGATGCGCGGTGTTCAATACGAAGACGATCAGCCACCATCGCAATAAATTCAGAGTTAGTTGGTTTTGCTTTAGATACATTTACAGTATAACCAAATAATGACGATATAGAATCAATATTACCTCGACTCCATGCTACTTCGATTGCATGTCTAATAGCTCTTTCAACACGAGAGGCTGTAGTATTAAACTTCTTAGCAATGTCTGGGTATAAAACTTTCGTAATAGAACCTAATAGTTCGATGTCATTATAAACCATTGTAATTGCTTCTCTTAAGTACATATAACCTTTAATATGAGCTGGAACACCTATTTCATGTATGATATGAGTAATATTTGCTTCTAGATCTCTCTTATGATTTTCTTTTGAGGATTTTTGTTTTACTGTTTTATTTTCTGACGTTGGTGCACCGTGAACTTGTCTAATTTGGCTAGCTAAACTATCTAGATCAAATGGTTTTAAAATAAAATAAGATGCCCCTAAATCAACTGCTTTCGTCGTAACTTCTTCTTGTCCAAATGCTGTGAGCATAATTACTCTAGGATGTTTAGCAATATCCATTTCTTTTAATTTCGCTAAAACAGCCAATCCATCCATATGAGGCATTATAATATCAAGAACCACAATATCTGGTTCGATTTCATCAAATAAACTAATACATTCCTTTCCATTAAAAGCAGTACCAATCACTTCAATATCTGATTGACTTTCAAAGTATTCCTCCATTAATTCAATTAGTTCTCTGTTATCATCCACTAAACAAACCTTAATTTTTTGCACTATTTGCTCCTCCTTCGACTAATCCAATCTGATTCACACTTACAATTTCGACACAAGTTCGAAAATTCCTTCTTTTAGATAGAATTAATTGCGTTTTTTTCTATTTACTTCAATTTACTCTTGTTTTCGAACAAAATCGATATTTTTCGTCATATAAATTGTAACTTTCTGTGATTTGTCGAATATTCTTTATCAGAGTATAGCATATATATCCTTCAATATAACAATTTATTGCTATTTATTCGAAAAAAAAAAAAAAGAATTAATAAGGACCTAATTTAGATGCGAACATATAATTAATTTATATTTAGTAAAAAAGAACAGAAAAAAAAGCGAGATTGTCTTAACTCGCTTTCTCTTCGTTCTTATATATGTCGATTCCAGCTTCTTCTAACATCCATTCAATATGAATCCCGTAACCTGATGTTGGATCATTTACAAAAACATGTGTAACAGCACCAATTAATTTTCCATCTTGTATTATTGGACTTCCACTCATACCTTGTATAATACCTCCTGTTTTCTCTAACAGGTCTTCATCAGTGATTTTTATTATCATTCCCTTTGTAGCAGCGTTAGGTTGATCTACACTGTTTACAATCTCTACATCAAATGATTCGACCAAATCATCTTCGACAACCGTTAAAATTTTAGCCGGACCTTCTTTAACTTGATTTGGCAATGTTATCGGCATCGGTTCATTCCACTTACTTGCTTGTAGTTTACTGTCTAATTTACCAAATACACCGAAAGATGTATTCTTTGATATTGTCCCTAATGGCGTATCATCCGCATTAAAGGTTGCTTGTTTTTCTCCAGGCACACCGTTATCACCTTTTTTTATCGACGTAATGTTTGATCTAACAATCGTACCATCATGGATTTGTATTGGTTTTTTTTGTATCCATGTCAGAAATAACGTGACCTAGCGCTCCATATCTTTTCGATTCTGGATCATAAAAAGTCATTGTTCCAATACCAGCAGCTGAATCCCTTATATATAATCCGATTCGATATTGGTTTTCCTTTTTATCAAGTGCTGGTAATAATTTTTTTTCTACCGTTTCTCCACCACGTTTAATTTTCACATTTAGTTCCTTGTTGTGTTTTCCTGCTTCATCAACAAGTGGCGTCATTTGTTCCATTTTTTCTATTTTCTTTCCCATTCACTTGCAGGATTATATCGCCAACTTGAATATCAGCATCTTCACCAGGCGATTTTTCTCCACTGTCAGTATTGATTAAGTGGTGTCCAACTACGAGCACCCCTAAAGTTTGTAAATTAACGCCTACTGATTGTCCACCTGGTATGACCTTAAAGTCTTCTAAGACATCTACATTGACCTTTTTAAGAGGCATTCCTGCAACTTCATATACAATAGAGCTTTCGCCATTATTAACAGCTTTAAACTCTGATGTGTCCATTGCTTCTAAAACTTCTTCTTGCTGAGATAAAACAGTTGTTGTATCATTTCCTAACTTCGGAATTGTTAGGTTCTCTCCTGCATCATCGAACAGTGTTAAGTCATTCGGTATTGCGACATATTGTTGTATAAATTGATTGAATGGCATGCTTAGGAAAGTAAGAAGGAGTAATAATCCTATTGCAGCCCGAATTTTATTCATGTTCATTATCCACTCTCCTCGTTCCCAACCCACTTTTTTATTTTTTCTGTATTTCTAATGTGACCTTCGCGAGCCTTTTTTAAACCCTGTAAAGATCTGAAATTGGGGAGATGTTTTCCTATTTTAGATAGTATTAATTTTTGTTTTTGGGTATTAAAAAAACCATGCTAGTTTAACATGGCTTTATTGTTTGTTTTTATTAGCTAATGCAATTAATTCTCTTGCGTGTACTTTTGAAGTTTCTGTAAGTTCACTTCCTGTAACCATTCTTCCAATTTCCATTACTCTTGATTCAGTCGAAAGTTCATCTACAGTTGTACTAGTTCGTTGTTCGTTAACATTCTTTTCAATTAATAAATGTGTATCGGCCATTGCAGCCACTTGAGGAAGATGTGTAATACACAATACTTGCGATCCAGTAGATATCCCGTGTATTTTCTCTGCAATAGCTTGTGCTACCCTTCCACTTACACCGGTATCAATCTCATCAAAAATGACACTAGTAGCTCCCTGATGTTTAGCAAATATATTTTTCAAAGCCAACATGATTCTAGATAATTCACCGCCTGAAGCGACTTTATTCATTTCTTTGACAGGTTCACCAGGGTTTGTTGAAATTAAA
Source organism: Paraliobacillus zengyii (assembly GCF_003268595.1). Lineage (NCBI taxonomy): Bacteria > Bacillati > Bacillota > Bacilli > Caryophanales > Bacillaceae > Paraliobacillus > Paraliobacillus zengyii. The sequence continues at coordinate 2,171,902 of NZ_CP029797.1, forward strand.
AACCTGATCACATCAAAACCGTTAGGTGTTAATTGTACTGGTAAGGACTTAGAATTCATATCATCATTTTTCGGCTTTTTCGTATTTATATCTACTTCAAATGTTGCTTTTTCTAAATATAAATCCTGTAGTTCTTGTTGAATCGCTATTTTTAATTGTTTAGAAGCTTGGCTTCGTAAATCATGTAAGTGCCTTGCCTCAACGAGTGCATCTTGACCTATTTCTTCAATTTCTTTCTCTAATTTCTCTAGAGATGTATCACGATCTTGAATTTCATCAATTTCATCTTCAATTTTAGCAGCGTACTCCAACATATCATCTACTGTAAACCCATACTTCTTCTTTAATCGACTAATATCATTTAACCGACTTTCCAAAAAATTAAGACGGTCTGAATCGAATTCGAGTGAATCTAAATAATGACGTAAATCATAAGATAACTCTTCAATTAGATAAAAATGATTTGAAAATCCTTCTTTTTTATCTACTAAATCCTTTTCAAATTCACTTGCTGTTTCTAACCCAGAAAGTGCTAGTCCCAACCAATCAAGTGCACGTTGCTCACCATTTAAAGCTTCATATGCTTCATTTACACCTTTATAAATTTTTTTTCATGGTTCATTAACTTTTTACGCTCTTCCTCTAAGGCATCGTCTTCTCCAGGAGAAAGCTCTGCATCTTGTAATTCATTAAGTTGAAATTTAAGCAAATCTAATCGCTGTGCCATTTCCTGTTCATTATCGTTTAATTTTTGATAACGCTTTTTTAGCGTATGTAATTTTTGATATAAATATAAAATAATCTGCTTTTACTTCGTCGATTGACTCTTTATTATACATATCTAATAACTCAAATATGGCGTTCTACATCCATTAATGATTGCGTTTCGTGTTGCGTATGAATATCAATCAAAGTCTTTCCAAATTCTTTTAAAATAGCTAGCGTTACCAAATTTCCATTTACTCTACAAATACTCTTTCCATTTGCAGTTATTGTTCGATTCAAGACAATCATTCCATCTGCATCAATCTCGATACCAAAATTTTTGCCTTTTTTAAAGATTGGGTGAGAGGGTTCATCAATTGTAAATAAACCTTCTAAGGTAGCCTTTTTTGCACCATATCTTACAAATTCAATAGATCCTCTACCACCTGTTAATAATTCAACTGCATCAATAATAATTGACTTACCAGCTCCAGTTTCCCCAGTTAGTACAGTTAATCCTTCTCTAAAGGTAATAGTGATCTCATCGATAATTGCAAAATCTTTTATAGTAAGTTCGGTTAACATAAACTTCCACCTCACTTTTTATTTTTAAATTATAACATTTCTAAAAAGCGATCTTGAATTTCAAAAGTATGCTCTTCTGTTTTGCATATAATTAAAATCGTATCGTCTCCACATATAGTTCCTAATATTTCAGACCAATCTAAATTGTCGATTAAAGCACCAAGCGCATTTGCATTACCTGGTAACGTTTTAAGTACTAAAAAGTATCCTGCTTGGTCAATTCGTATAAAAGCATCACGCATTAAGCGTCTGAGCTTCTCTAAAGGGTTAAAGCGTTGATCAGCGGGTAAACTGTATTTATACCTTCCATCAACCATTGGAACTTTAACTAGATGCAGTTCTTTTATATCACGTGAAACTGTAGCTTGTGTAACGTTATAGCCTAGTCCACGTAATGCATCTACTAATTCATCTTGTGTATCAATAGCGTTATCTGTTATTAGTTCACGAATTTTTATATGACGTTGTCCTTTGTTCATAGTAAACCTCCTTGCCATATTCTAAATAAAAAAGTGAAAAATTTTTTTATTCACATAACCCTTCACCTGTTAAACAGTCTTTTATGGTAACTTTTTTTCATGCACTTCATGAGCTTGTCCAACTACTTTGGTCCACTATAGAATTAAATTCTACAACACCATCCAAATTACCTGCTTTTTCATGTGGTTTCCATGTTAAGTGAGTAAGAAATTCAATATTACCATCACCACCAGTGATTGGTGAAAATGTTAGATCATTTACAACATATCCTTCGTCAGTAGCAAATTGAAGAATGCGTTTTAAAACATCTTTATGAATTCCTTTATCTCTTACGATTCCTTTTTTACCAACTTGTTCTCTTCCAGCTTCAAATTGTGGTTTAATTAGTGCTACAACATCACTATTCTCAGCTAAGATTGTTCTTAAAACGGGTAAAATAATTTTTAATGATATAAAAGAGACATCTATGGTTGCAATATTAGGTGTTCCATTATTAAAATTAGCAGGTGTTACGTAACGAAAGTTCGTACGTTCCATTACAACAACCCTTGAATCGTTTCTTAACTTCCAATCTAATTGATTGTATCCAACATCAACTGCGTAACATAGCTCAGCTCCGTTTTGCAAAGCACAGTCTGTAAAACCACCTGTAGATGATCCAATATCAACCATTGTCTTCTCATTTACTGAAAGATTGAAGGTTTTTAAAGCCTTTTCTAATTTTAGTCCTCCCCTACCAACGTAAGGAAGTAATTTACCTTTAACAGTTATCGGAATGTCATTATTTACCTTAACACCTGGCTTATCTAGTCTTTGTTGTTCACTAAAAACTAAACCAGCCATAATTGTACGTTTCGCTTTTTCTCGTGTTTCAACTAAACCACGTTCCACTAATAATATATCTAATCTAATTTTTTTACTTATCATTATTTAAACCCTTTGTTGTTTAGTTGGTAATAACTTTTGAACTTCTCTTATTACCACTTGTTTTGTTAATCCAATTTGTTCTAGTATCAGTTCTACACTTCCATGTTCAATAAATTCGTCTTTAATACCCATTCGCTTTATATATTTTGTACCGTAATTGTGTGTTTCAGCAAATTCTAGAATGGCACTTCCAAAACCACCTGATAATATTGCTTCTTCAATTGTTAGTATTGGCAATTCCCCTGCAAATATATCGAGAAGCATAAGCTCGTCAAGTGGTTTAATGAACCTTTGCATTAATCACACGAACAGACACTCCTACGTTAGCTAACATCTCACTTGCTTCTATAGCCATCCTAATTGTTGTTCCAAAAGTAAGAATAACCGCATCTGTTCCTTTTTTAATTATCTCCCATGTTCCAATTGGGACAGTTGTTAAACTCTCGTCCATTGTAACACCAAGCGCATTACCCCTTGGATAACGAATCGCTATAGGACCTTCATTATACACTAATGCAGTGTATACCATATGTTGACATTCATTTTCATCTTTTGGCATCATGAGAACCATGTTTGGCATTGAGCGTAAGAAGGAAATATCAAATAATCCTTGATGTGTCTCTCCATCAGCGCCTACTAATCCAGCACGATCAATTCCAAACACCACATTTAATTTTTGTCTACAAACATCATGTAGAATTTGATCATAAGCTCTTTGTAAAAAGGTAGAGTAAATTGCAAGAAACGGCTTCATACCTTGTGTTGCTACTCCAGCCGCCATTGTTGTTGCATGTTGTTCTGCAATACCAACATCAAATAAGCGATCAGGATATTTTTTTTGAAAATTTTCTAATTTGGATCCTAGCACCATTGCTGGTGTAATAACTGTTAGTTTATTATTCGTTTCAGCAATTTTTTCTAGGGTTCTGCTCACGACAGCACTCCATAGTGGTGCAATATTAGTGGGGGATATTTTTTTACCCGATTCGATTTTATATGGTCCAACACCATGCCATTTATCTTTATCATCTGATTCTGCTGGATGATATCCTTTACCTTTGCGGGTAATAATGTGGATTAAAACGGGGCCTTCCGTTTTTTTAGCATATTGAATGTTTTCCTGTAACGCATGAAAGTCATGTCCATCAACTGGTCCATAATAAGTAAAACCAAATTCCTCAAAAAACATACTTGGAATCATCAAGTGTTTCATGCTATCTTTTATCCGCTCAGCTGCATTCGCTAGTTTTCCACCAACTGTAGGGATTTTCTTTAAAATCCAATCTAATTCTTCTTTCGCTTTATTATATTTGTCAGCGCTACGCATTCTTCCTAGTGCATTATGAAGTGCACCTACATTATTCGCAATAGACATTTCATTATCATTTAGAATAATGATGATATTTTTTTGTTCATGACCAATATTGTTTAATGCTTCAAAAGCCATCCCGCCTGTAAAAGCACCATCACCAATAATCGGTACAATAAAATCATTTTCCCCTTTTAAATCACGTGCAATTGTCATACCCATTGCAGCCGATAATGAAGTTGAACTGTGGCCACTCTCCCATACATCGTGCTCACTTTCAGCCCTTTTCGGGAAACCTGACATTCCTTTATATTGTCTTATGGATTCAAATTGATTAGCACGTCCTGTAACTATTTTATGAATATAAGACTGATGTCCTACATCAAAAATCAATTTATCAGTAGGACTATTAAAACATTTGTGGAGAGCTAAAGTTAATTCTACCACGCCTAAGTTTGCTCCTAAATGTCCACCTGTTATTGATAATTTTTCAATTAGAAATTTACGAATAGAGTTGGCTAATACCTCTAATTCTTCATTGTTCAACTTCTTTAAAAAAGAAGGATCTTTTATTGTAGTAAGATCCATTTGGGAATCCTCCCTAAAAATGATTTATAAATATGACCACTAACCTTTTTTTAGTATTTCAATTTTAGTTTTATTTTGTACAAATGCAATCACTTTACCTACAAAAAAAACAATTCTTGTTGAAGAATGAATGCCATAGTACTTTCCTAACGCTTTACCACCTACAGTTAGAGCAGCAACTAAGCTTGTCATAATGACAGATATAACAATCTGTAAAGTTGAGCCATCTCCCTGTCCAAAACCGTTCGCCAATTGTAAAACTTACAATGGCGGAAGCTGTACCACTAATAACCCCAGAAATGTCACCAATTACATCGTTACAAAAACTTGCAAAACGATCAGCATTACGAACAATTAATATTGCTTCTTTTGATCCGCTAACCTTCTCTGCAGCCATTGCATGAAAGGGTACCTCGTCTGCAGCAGTTGCTGCTATCCCTAACATGTCAAAAACAATACCAATCAATACAATAAGTAACACAATTATAAATCCAACAACCCACATAACCTCTCCTAATATAGAAGAAGAAATAACTGAAAAAATAGCCGCTAACACAAATGTGATAACGGCAATACTTATACTAAATTTTATTGACTTTTTTATTTGCGATTGTGACTTCGCCATCTATTTATACCTCATTTTTAGAAAAAAACTATGTAATGGAATGGTCGTTTAAAAGGTAAAAACTGCGGCTTAGGTCCAGTAGGTTTTCCCAAATGCTTACCGAATGTTGCCATTCTGGCGGTTCCCCCATTAAAAGCATCTTAGCGTTGTTTCCAACAGCTAGACTGGATTACCACTTAGTCCGCACTATAATCCCTTTTAAACGTCTTATGGAACAGTCTAGGAGATTTCCTCAGCAGCTCTTAACCACTCCCTAGCCTCTTTTGCAGTGCTGATTTCATATACATAATAACACAAAAGTCAGTGGCCATCCGACTTCGGTATTCACAATAATAATCCCCTCAGACACCACTCAAGGCAGGCTACGCTACGAATAAGATACCCTTCCACTTATTACGTAGGTTCATACCCCAGTCCATGGTAATTCTTTGGCTAAAGTCTAACCACAGAGTTGGGCCTCCGCGGAAGCAGGGTCCTCGCCCACATGCCTTTGTGGATCGCCCTGCAACCTTAACTCCCAGCACCGACCCAAGGCTGGGCGCCTCAAGCCGACACAAGGAACTTCATCGATGTGCCCTTTGGCGGATTTTTAGGCCCGCCTTCAGAAGCGGAGAACCGGACTAGAATACTGCACCATTCCTAATATAATAATATGATAACATATTTTTTACATGTACTCAATAATTAATACATACTAGATTGTACGGTCACTTAAATAATCAATTAATTCGTCTAATACGCTAGATTGTACATTGGCTATTTTTAGTGCATTTTTTGCTTTTTTAACATATTCCTCTTTCTTTTCAATCGCGGCCATTTAAGCCAAGTAATTTTGGATACGTACTCTTTAAATTAGTTTCATCACTACCAATAGGTTTGCCAATCGTGTTTGGATCCCCCGTTACGTCCAAGATATCATCTTGAACTTGAAAAACAAGTCCGACGAAATAAGCAAAATCTTTGATAGCCTCTAGTTGATAACTTGAAGCACCACCAATATAAGCACCAATTTCAATAGCGAAAATTAGTAGTTGGCCAGTTTTCAAATGATGAATGGTTTCCAATTCATCAAACTGGATCGCTCTATCTTCAGCTCCCATGTCAAGCGTTTGACCTGCTACCATTCCTTTTGGACCACTTGCTTCTGCTAGTCGTTTTAATATGTATACTTTTTGCTCATCTGTTAATTGACTGTCATTAGAAATTAGCTCAAAACTGTATGTTAATAATGCATCTCCAGCCAGAATAGCAGTAGCTTCATCAAAGACGCGATGATTTGTTGGTTTACCTCTTCGTATATCATCATCATCCATTGCAGGTAAATCATCATGGATTAATGAATACGTATGAACCATTTCTAATGCAAGCGCTACGGAAAGCACTTGTTGATGTGTGCCGTGATAAGATTCACAGCTTGCAATCATTAATAGAGGGCGAAGTCTCTTACCTCCAGCACTAATAGAATAAAGCATCGAATCCTTTAATCGTTTTGGAATTGCTAATTCTGTTATTGTGCGAATTAACTCTTCGGACACTATTGTTTCTTTTTCCGATAAAAACATCTCTAATTTATCGCTCACTTTATTCTTCCTCCTGTACCGAAAAAGCCTTTAAATCCCCTTGTTCGTTAATAATATTCGTCATTTGTTTTTCAACATTTGTTAATTTGTTACTACAAACCTTGGACAGTTCCATTCCTTGTTGATAGTATTGAATTGCCTTTTCTAAAGGAACTTCACCTTCCTCAAGTTTTTCGACAATCGCCTCTAAATCTTCCATTGCTTGTTCAAAAGATACTTCCTTTTCCTTATCAGTCATTTTCCAAGTCCTCCTTTATTCCTGTTACGTGACAATCTAATGTTCCATCGACAACTTTTACAGAAATCGCTTCTCCAGGTTGTATTTCTTTTGTTGATTGTATTAATGACCCATTACCACCATAAGCAATTGCATATCCTCGTTTCATGGTATGTAACGGACTTAAGACTTCTAATTTTTCCACTACATTTATGAATTGGCGATTCTTTAAGGTATAAATAATTTGCATAGCACGTTGCTTTCTTTCCATAATTTGTATTAATTGTTTTTCTGCAAGCTTCCGTTGTGCTTCCGGATGTTGATAAGTCAATCGCTTCATAACCTGTTCGTATCGTTTGCTTTCGTTTGATTGTATTTGTTTTGTGGCTTTTGCTAAACGTTCTACCAACTTATCTAAATCTTGCTCTTTTTGGTTGAGCAGTTGAACAGGGTAACGAAAAGCATAACTTTTTTTCAATCGTTCTAAGTGTTTAGCAGATTGATCCAAGTTATATTGCATGTTTCTATTTAAGCTATGGTTCCAGGTTCTGATTTTTTCTTCTAATTCTTGTATTGATGGAACTGCTAATTCAGCTGCACCTGTTGGGGTTGCCGCACGTACATCTGCTACAAAGTCTGCAATTGTAACGTCCGTTTCATGTCCTACAGCTGAAATGATTGGAATGGTTGAATCAGCAATAGCACGAGCGACTGCTTCTTCATTAAAAGCCCAAAGTTCCTCAATTGACCCACCACCACGTCCTGCTATCAGCACATCTATCGTTTTTAATTGGTTTGCTTGTTTTATTGCATTTGCTATTGATGAGGGAGCCATTTCACCTTGTACTAAAGCTGGGAAAATAGTAATATTCGCAATTGGATACCTTCTCTTTAATGTAATTAATATGTCTCGAACTGCTGCGCCTGTAGGAGAAGTAATAACTCCAATATGCTTTGGATATAAAGGTAACGGTAATTTGCGATCATGGTCGAACAGACCTTCTTTTGTTAGTTTATCCTTTAATTGTTCAAATGCTACATATAATGCTCCGACGCCATCTGGCTCCATTTGTTGGATATACAGTTGATATTGACCTTGTGGTTCATACACATTGATTTCGCCCTTGATTAATACATTCATACCATCTTCAGGTTCAAATTTGAGTGTGCGATTATACCCAGCAAACATTACTGCTTTTATTCTTGCTTGGTCATCTTTAATGGTTAAATACATATGACCACGACTATGGTGCTTGAAATTTGATATTTCACCCTTTAACCAGACATCATTTAAATGCTTGTCCATTTCAAATTTCCGTTTGATATAGCGTGTCAATGCAGAAACCGTTAAATAATTATCATTCATCATAAAAACACCTACATTTTCAATTTAAACTTGATAGATTTTTTTTGCGGACTTGATTGTATTATGCAGTAACATGGTAATTGTCATTGGACCTACACCTTTTGGAACAGGTGTTATATAAGACGCCTTCTCTTTTACGTTTTCAAAGTCAACATCTCCTGTTAAAGAACCATCTTCTAATCTATTTATACCCACGTCTATAACGACAGCTCCAGGCTTTACAGATTCTGCACGAAGGAAATGTGCAATACCGACTGCTACTATTAAAATATCGGCCTCTTTAATAAATTGATCCATATTTTTTGTGCGAGAATGGCAATACGTTACGGTCGCATTTTCATTCAACAATAATTGACCAACAGGTTTTCCTACGATATTGCTACGGCCAATTACAACAGCATTTTTTCCTGATATCTCAATGTTTTTTGATTTCAACATCGTAATAATACCAAATGGTGTACACGGCAAAAATGTGTCTTTACCTGTTAACATTCTACCAATATTGATTGGATGAAAACCATCTACATCTTTTTTTGGACTTATTGCCTCAATAACCACTTGCTCTCTAATTTGATCTGGCAGCGGTAATTGAACTAATATCCCATGAATTGTTTGATCATCATTTAATTGATCAATTAGATCCAATAATGCTTTTTCCGTTGTATTTTTAGGTAATTCAATTAAGTTCGATTCCACCCCAACAAATTCTGAAGCTTTTTGTTTCCCTTTCACATACGATTTGGAAGCTGGATCATCACCAATTAGAACGACAGTTAGTTTCGGTTGAATACCCTTTTCCTTTAGTAAGCTTACTTCGTTCTTCATTTCAATTCGTAAATTTTCAGCTAATACATTCCCATAAATAATTTCTGCAGTCATACAAATCCCCCTAGCGAATCATTTTAGACAATACACCATTAATAAATTTACCTGACTTATCATCACCATAAACATGTGCTAATTCGATTGCCTCGTTAATTGCCACACCATGAGGCGTATCAACTTCATAAAACATTTCAAATACAGCAATACGTAATAAGGTTTTTTCAACAGAAGCCAATCTTTTCATTGACCAATTCTCTAGATGGTTTTCGATCCTTTCATCAATCTCCTTTATATGACGATGAACGCCAGATACGACTTCTGATAAAAAGGTAGAGGCTACTTCTGCTTCTTCTTCTAATACTTGTTCCTTTGCTTCATCTGGACTGTAATTTTGATTGTCAATTGAAAAAAGGATTTGAAAGGCCTTTTCTCTTGCAGTTCTTCGATTCATTACTCATTCTCCTTGTATTTATCTAGCATGCACCTTTGAAATTTGTGTTCTACACTCATTTATCTTTATCATATCGAATACAAAGACAAAATGCTATACGCACTAAATAAAAATCATTATATAAAGCAAAAAAGACCCTATCAAGAGACCTATAAAATCTCTTAGGGTCTGTAAATCCATTATTCTTCTGTTTGCTCTACTTCTTCTTTTGCGTCCATTTGCATGCCAACTACATGTACGTTAATTTCATCAATTTCTAATGCTGTCATGTTCTTTAATGCTTGTCGAATGTTTTCTTGTATTTTTTGCGCAACAACTGGAATCGTTACACCATAATCTAATATAACAAAAACATCAATCATAACACCAGTGTCAGTCAATTCTACTTTGATTCCTTTACCATGTGCTTTTTTACCAAAGCGCTCCACTACACCACTAGCAAAATTGCCCCGAGTTGATGACACACCTCCTACTTCAATAGTTGCAATACCAGCAACAACTTCAATAACTACAGGTGCTATTTCAACTTTTCCAAGACTTGAGTCTTCACTTACATTTAACATTGTATTCTCACTCATTAAGATCCACTCCTTTTAGAGTTAATCGGACTCTTCATTTTCAATTATTGTGTACTTCTCCAGAAACTTCGTATTGAAATCTCCCTCCACAAAAACGGGATGTTCCATCATTTTATAATGAAACGGTATGGTAGTAGAAATACCTTCGATAATAAATTCACCTAATGCACGCTTCATACGATCCATCGCTTCTTTTCTCGTTGCACCATATGTAATCAACTTCGCAATCATCGAATCATAATGTGGTGAAATCGTATAACCTGGGTAAGCAGCAGAATCCACACGAACTCCTAGACCACCAGGAGGAAGGTACATTTCTATTTTTCCAGGGGAAGGCATAAAATCTTTCCATGGATTTTCAGCATTTATACGACACTCCATAGCCCATCCTTGAAAGATTACTTCTTCCTGTTTTAATGATAACACTTCATTGTCTGCAACTCTAATCTGTTCTTTGATTAAATCCACACCAGTAACCATCTCTGTAACAGGATGTTCAACTTGAATACGTGTATTCATTTCCATGAAATAAAATTTTTGATCTTTTTTATCAAAAATAAATTCAATTGTACCTGCACCTGAATAATTCACCGCAAGAGCAGCTTTTACTGATGCTTCTCCCATTTGTTCACGTATTTTATCGTTAATTGCTGGTGAAGGCGTTTCTTCAATCAACTTTTGTAAACGACGTTGTACAGAACAATCTCTTTCACCTAAGTGTATCACATTTCCGAAATTATCTGCTAAAATTTGAATTTCAACATGTGAGAAATCTTCAATGAATTTCTCCATATACACGCCTGGATTACCAAATGCTTTTTCTGCTTCTTGTTGTGTGATCGTTATACCTTTTACTAATTCTGCTTCATTATGCGCAACGCGAATACCTTTTCCGCCACCACCAGCAGTAGCTTTTATAATTACTGGGTAACCAATTTTATTTGCCAATTCTATTGCTTCTTTATCATCTTGAATAATGCCATCAGAACCAGGTACGATAGGTACACCAGCTTGTTCCATTGTTTCTCTAGCCACATCTTTTGTTCCCATTTTTTGGATCGCATATACACTCGGTCCAACAAATGTAATATTACACTTATCACAAATCTCTGCAAAATCAGCATTCTCTGATAAGAATCCATAACCTGGATGGATGGCATCAACCTCTGTTAATGTAGCAATGCTCATAATATTAGTGAAATTCAAATAACTGTCTTTACTTGCGTAAGGACCAATACAGTATGCTTCGTCAGCAAATTGCACATGTAACGCATCCCGATCTGCTTCAGAATAAACAGCGACCGTTTCAATTCCAAGTTCTTTGCAAGCCCGAATGATGCGTACTGCAATTTCACCACGATTTGCAATTAGAAGTTTCTTTATCATGCAATCATCCCCTTAGTTCTGCTTTACTCTGAATAATGGTTGCCCATATTCTACTAGCTCTCCATTCTTAACTAAAATCTCTGCGATCTCTCCGTCAACATCCGCCTCAATTTCATTAAAGAGTTTCATAGCTTCTATAATACATACAACTGTATCTTCTGTAACTTTATCTCCTACCGAAACAAACGCTTCTGCGTCTGGAGAAGAGGAGTGGTAGAAAGTACCAACCATTGGTGACGTAATTTCATAATCATCTGTACCTTGTTCTTCTACTGGCTCTTCATAATGAATTGGGATTGCTCCAGTTGTATTAGACTCCGTGTTTGTATGTGGAGAAGCTGAAGCGTGACTAATAGGCGTTTTATTCTCAACAATTACTTCTTGCTCTGTATTCTTCTTTAGACTTAATTTTGATCCATCCACTTCATAGCTGAATTCATCAATAGACGATCCGTCGATTTCTTTAATTAACGCTCGAATATCTTCTATTTTTAACATATACTACACTCCTTAGTTTACAAGTATTCATTATTAATTAATTCATATGGTTATGAACAGGTACTAATAACTCCTCACAACATTTTACGAAAACATAGGAGAAACTGCAACTATTCTTTTTAAAATGATCCATTAATTAAGTTATATCATAACACAAATAAATAAGCTAACCTATTTAAGGTTAGCTGTTTATAAGAATACCTATAGATTTTTTAGATGATTAACTATTGGGTTGAAACTTCACTTCAACATTCATTGAGCCAAACTCATCATGTACCATCTGCATAATTCCATTTGCTTCTGTTTCAGATAACTCATCTGCTTTAACTGTTACAATTACGTTTTCATCTTCTGTTCGAACAAGAACATCCGTATAACCATTATCAGCTTTTAATGTTTCTTCTAATATCAACTCTTTAGATGATATGCTATCTAATTCTTGCATCTCATCATAGGCTTGTGTCTTTTCTTCAGTTGAAGCAGCACTTGATGCGACGATATTTTCTAATTGCTCTAACCTACCACTTCTTGTCTCCTCTAATTCCATTCTTATTGTAGTAAAAAGATCATCTGTTGATGTAGAAGATATTTCTGATTCATCCGATGTAGCTGCTGGATCTTCTGTACTTTCTTCATCACCTGAACCAACCTCTTCACTTGTTTCTTCAGCTAAATTTCCAGTTGTTATTTGATTTTCTGTATCTGTTTCATCATTGATAAAAGCTAATTCACCATCACTTGGTGAACTCATATAATATACACTTAACACAATCATTAAACTGAGCATTGTTAATAACCACACTGTTTGTTTTTTTAACATCTTTTATTCCTCCTCGTTATTCTTTGGCATAATAGAAATACGGTGAACTGGGACATCTAGCACACGTGAAACAGCTTCTGTTACCCACTGTTTTGTTTCCAGATGTTCAACACCTTTCGCTACAACTAATACACCACGTATTTCTGGTTTTTTTGTTTGTATTAACAAAGGTACTTCATCGTCTCCTTGCCTTACAATTACTATCTGTTGCTCTTCTGTTGTATCTTCAATACTTCTTTCTCCACCATTTTGATCTGTCTCTTCTGTTGTTTGTGTACCGATGATTAAATTTTTCTCATAAACTTGTTTATTTGTTGCATCTAAATTCACCATTACTTCTACAGCTGAGACACCAGAAATTTTCTCAAGTAAATCTTTCAAGTCTGTCTCATATTGTGTTTCAATTTCATCCACATCAGAACTTTTAGTATCCTTTTGCAAAAAGGTTTCTTCTTCTGTTGCAGCTGGTTCTTGTTGCGATAATTCACCTGATTGATCAAGCGAATTTGTTTCTCCTTGAAATAAACTACTCGTGATGATCACAAGTATTCCAACTAACCCCAGAATGAGTACATAGCCCATTTTTGTTGGTTTTTTACCATCTGCTGTTTTGAGTTTTAAATTTCTGAAAATTTTATTGAAAGGATTTCCCATTATGTTCCTCCCTCCCATACCAACACTAATGTTTGTTTTTCTAACTCCCAAACTTCGGTTAAATAAGTACGAATTTCATCTAGTTTTGATTCAGAGGCTTCATTAGTAACCTCTGTGTCTTGCTGTTCACCAATAATTATTTCTTCCACTACACCTTGATCTGAATTGCCATTTTCCAGTAAGTATACTGTTACTTCTTTTAAGTTTTCTATATCTTGATTATTCTCTGAATCAAATTGGAAATGAATATCAGAAATCGTTACACCATAAGTATTATTCAACTCCTCTTCCACTTGTTTTTTCATTTGGACAACTATCTCTTCTACAACATATGCATCTTGTGAGGCTTGTATTTCATTTTTCTTTAATTCAATTTCATTTTCTAATGTATTTTCATCCATCGACCCCTCAAATTTAGTCATTGCTTGGTCTATTGCTTGTTTCACATCCATATTTAAAAATTGAAATAATGGTTGCAAAAAAAGTAAAAGAAATAAAAGAGATAATACCGTATGAATATATTTTTTCATATTGGTTTGTGGAATTAACATTTCTATAATCATTACTAAGAGTAAAAATACTATGATCTGGGTAATCCAATCTAATAAGGAAGACACAGAAAGCGCCCTTTCTCTTAACGAAGCATTAATGTAATATTGCTTGCTATTACGAGTAAAACAATAGTCAAAAAAAACATCAATGATACTGCGAGCAGTGCAGCAAATAAATATAAAATATGCTTACTCATAATATCCATACATTTTAATATCGGACCATCACCTAAAGGTTGCAATATAGCTGCAGTTATTTTATAAATCAATGCAATTACAATGATTTTTATTGCAGGAAAGATAACAATAATTAACAGTATAATTAACCCAACTAATCCAACAGCATTTTTCAATAATAACGAAGCACCAAGAACAGTGTCCGCTGCATCTGTAAATAGCTTTCCAACAACTGGAATGAAGTTACTAGTAACAAATTTCGTTGTTTTCATTGCTATGCCATCTTGAATTGCAGAAGTTGCTCCTTGGACTGAGACAACGCTCAAAAAAACGGTTAAGACTATACCTAATAAAGCTAGTCCAAAATTTTTAAATAGCTCTGCTAACTTAGTAACTTGAAATGCTTCATTCAGTGTACTAACCATTTGTAATAATGCTGATAAGAAGAACAATGGCAGTATAATTTTTGATACAAGTACGACAGTAAAATGCATTAACGCAACAACGACCGGATGAAAAAAAGCAACAGCTGTTAAATTTCCAAAGGAGGCCATTAAACCAAGCATTAATGGTAACAACGCTAGCATGAAATCCCGCATCTGAATAATTGTTTCGTTTACATACGTTGATGCAAGTTGAAAACTTTGTAATGCTAAGATAAGTAAAACAAGCATGATTACAATATCCGCTACTTTACTAACTGTTTTTGATTCGAACGCTGTTTGAATACTCTGGAGAACTGCCGAACACATCGTTAATATAATTAACGTGCCTAGCAACTTTCCATTCTGTATAACTTCGTAACCAAGGTACGAAATAACAGCTTCAATCCAATCCTTAATGGATAGTGCATCTTGATTCTGTAAGAATTCGCGAAATGTTACATTTTTTATATTAGGTAGAAATTCACCATAGTTTGTAACCAACTGATTCCAATAGGTAGTTGTTTCATCCATTGAAACTTGCTCTAATAAAGATGTATTTTCTGCCGTTGATGAGGGAGAAGTAGTAGCTGTAATGGTTTCAGGGAATTGGTAATATATGAACAGAAGGAAAATAAACACTCCTATTCTTCTCACATATACCTTCATATGCTTACCTCACTTTTATTTAGCATTATTGCGGTAGAAAGTTTAGAATCGTTTCAACAACGGCTGTTAATATGGGTACTGCCAAAACAATAATAAGTAATTTTCCAGCTAATTCAATTTTTGCTGCTACCGATACTAATCCAGCATCTCTTGTTAAGTGAGCACCAAATTCCGCAACATATGAAATTCCAATTATTTGTAAAATTGTTTCCAGATACATATTATCTATGTTTGCCTTGTTACTTAATGCACGAATTAATTCGATTACCTTCCCAATATATTCCATTACAAAAAAGAAGATAATCACACTCGTTACTAAAACAATTAAAAATGCGAAAGTTGGCTTTTGCTCTTTCACTAACAGAACTAGTAAACTTGCTATGATAGCAATTGTTACAATTTGAATTATAGCCATTTCATTACCCCTGAAATAAAAATACGGATTTTATTTGCTGGAATAGTTCGTCAATGCTATCAATTACGACGATCAGTACAATAATAAATCCAATTAGACTAGCAAATTGTGCATACTCCTCTTTCCCCATCTGTTTTAAGATAGTGTGAATCATTGCTACGATGATTCCTATTCCAGCAATTTGAAAAAGAATTGCGGCATCTTGATACATAATTTTACTCCTTTCTAAATCAAGAGTAAGACGATAAATAATCCAGCTAAAAACCCTAAACTTTTAACCATTTTTCCGTATCTTTGTTGGTTATCCTGTGCTTCTTCTAAAGCACGTTCTAAATGTGTAAAAGCAAGTTGAATATGTTTAGTTTGTTGTTTAATATCATGTTGTCCTAGTGTTTGTCCAAATTGATGCATAATTTCCTTCTCATAATCTCCTAAAGAAACATTGGCAAAGAAGATCGTAAGATGCTTGTCCCAGCTAGCAGGAAAATCTACTGATTGAGTTTGCAAATCTTGACATACCGCTTGAAAAAACGAAGAAACTGGCTGCGGAATTTGTTTCGCTACTACTCTGAAAGCTTCTTCTAGTGGTGCTTGACTATAAACCATTTCCGCTTCAACTATTTGTAAGGCGCTTTTTAATTGTCTAATTTCTTTTGGACGGTTGTTCAATTGAAATGCTATTTCAAATCCGATCCACGTGGTGGCGCCTAATAGAAGAAGAGCCCCTATCCATTTCATTCTTCCGCCACCCCTGTTTCTTTACAATATTTGTTCCATTTGAATCGAGAATACATTGGACTACTCCCGGTTTTTTAGTTCGTTCTAAACAAATAAATCGATCAAAAACTTGTTCTTCCCATAACATTTTAAAAGTAGAACGGGTTTGAATATCTTTCAATGATTCACCGTGTACTGTGCAGATTATACGAACACCAGCATGTAATGCCTCCTGCAATGCTTCTACATCTTTTTTAGTCCCAATTTCATCTACTATGAGCACTTCTGGAGACATGGAACGAATCATCATCATCATGCCTTCAGTCTTAGGACATGCGTCCAATACATCTGTACGAATACCTATTTCATGTTGGGCGATCCCTTCTATACATCCAGCTATTTCTGATCGTTCATCAATAATACCGACTTTAGCTGGATTAATATTACTCCAACCATTTCCAATTACTCGCGCAATGTCACGCAGTAATGTTGTTTTACCAGTTTGAGGCGCTCCAATTATCAAGGTATTAAAGTATCTTTCATCATATAAATAGGATATATAGTTATCTGCTATACCTTTTTTTGCTTTTGCAATTCTAATATTAAATGATGTAATATCCTTAATTGCTTTCACTTCGCCATGCAGGGTGTTAACTTTTCCAGCTAGACCAACACGATGTCCCCCACGAATAGTTATATAACCTTGTTTTAGCTCTTCTTCCATACGATACAATGAAAATTGGCTGAGTTGATTTAATAGAAATATCCCATCTTGTTTAACCGGGACGTTTTCTATTAGCCACTCTGTATTCGTATCAAAAACTAATTCTATTGGGCGCTCAATTCTAACTCTAATTTCCTGTAAACTTTGCCAACGCGAACCAATCTTAGTCATGAGCTGCCGCTTCAATATGTCCGGGAATAATCTCATGATCTCTCCTATCATATCCTCACTTCTTTCTCTAGTAACACATTTGTATTTATAGTAAGTCTATGCTTGTCTTCATATGATATGACTTGAATTTCACATCTAGTTAGATATCAAAAAAAGGACAAATAAAAAACTGGCATGCATATTGCATACCAGTTCAATCATTCTTTTTATTTAAGCACGTGAAACATATTTACCATCCGTTGTATTAATAAGAAGAATGTCTCCTTCATTTATAAAGAAAGGTACTTGAACACTTAAACCTGTTTCTAAAATTGCAGGTTTCGTACCACCACTTGCAGTATCCCCTTTTATACCCGGTTCTGTTTCAGTAACCTTAAGCTCAACGTTGTTTGGTAAAGATACACCAATTGTTTCATCATGGTAACTCATAATATTAACTTCCATATTTTCTTTTAAGAATTTTAATTCATACTCAATTTGACTAGCTTGCAACTCAGTTTGCTCATATGTGTTGGTATCCATAAAAGTATGTACATCAGCAGCAGCATATAAATATTGCATTTTTTTATTTTCAATATGTGCTCGTTCTACTTTTTTCTCCAGCACGAAACGTTTTTTCTTGGGATATTACCATTTCGTAAATTACGTAATTTTGAACGTACAAAAGCTGCACCTTTTCCTGGTTTTACATGTTGAAAATCTACGACCGACCAAATACTTCCATCAAATTCAATTGTTAGCCCAGTCTTAAAATCATTAACTGAAATCATTTTTTGTTTCCTCCCTATAGTAACTATCTCTTTATCTTTTATAACTTATAATATAATAAGTTCTTTTGTTGAATGATTCAACCTCTTATTACCATCTTTCGTAACAATAATATCATCTTCGATACGACAACCACCAACATTTGGTACATATATCCCTGGTTCAACGGTAACAACCATACCTTCTTCTTAGAATTTCACTTGAGCGAAATGATAGGCCTGGACTTTCGTGTACTTCTAACCCTAAACCGTGACCAGTAGAATGACCAAAGTATTTACCATATCCTTTTTCTGTAATGTAATCTCTTGTAAGCGCATCGGCTTCTTTGGCAGTTATTCCTGCTTTAATGCCTTCTACACCTTTTAACTGTGCTTGTAATACCGTATCATAAATGGTATGTAATTCATCTGATACTTCACCAACAGCCACCGTACGTGTTATATCGGAACAATACCCTTTATATAAGGCACCAAAATCTAATGTCACAAGCTCCCCATTTTCAATTGTTTTATCGGATGCCACACCATGAGGGAGCGCTGAACGATAGCCTGATGCTACAATAATATCAAAACTAGATGAAGTAGCGCCTTGTTTACGCATGAAAAATTCTAGTTCATTTGATACATCAATTTCTTTCACACCAGGTTTAATAACAGTTAGAATATGCTCGAATGCTGCATCTGCAATTTTAGCAGCTTCCTTTAAAATAGCAATCTCATCATCTGTTTTAATCAAACGTAATTTTTCTACTAAACCTTTTGTCGGGACTAACTCAGCACTAATTTCTTTTTGATATTCTTCAAAAATCTCATATGTTAGATCTGTTTTTTCAAATCCAATACGCTTTATACCCAATGTCTTCACTTGGTTAGCAATTTCTTTAATAACACCTTGTTTATGTTCAATAATTTCAAATGATGGAACTTCATCGGCTGCTTGTTGCGTATAACGAAAGTCCGTAATAAACAGTGCTTTCGATTCAGTAATAAGCGCAATACCTGAAGTACCAGTAAAACCCGTCATATATCTTATATTAAACGAATTTGTGATTACTAAAGCGCCTAAATTATCCTTTTTCATTACAATACGGAGTTTTTCTATTTTCCCCATGTTAAATCCTTCCCTTCTAATTAGTAACATACAAGTTCTTCTTTTTATACGTCAATTTGTCTTTATCTAGTTTATCATAATTCTGCTGTTTTGTGTTTAATCTGAGACTTTTGAATAACATTAAAATATTTTCTTTGTTACTGTATCAAGATAATCATAAGAAATAGAATAACCAATGAAAATACCATATAGTAAAAATAAGCAAAGGGTTGTCACGATCGTATCACCATTCAACTGATTTAAAGATGATATATTCGGAAAAATCGGCAATAATACATAGAATACAATGCCCCATAAGGCTATTCCAAATATAGCGCTTGGCCATAATCCACGTAATTTTTTTAACAGTAAATAGTAAATAATTGCTACTGCTAATGATAATACGCCGATTAGAATAATTGCAATTAATTCAGCTAACCATCCGCTTGTCCAATCTTTATTTAACCAAGACCTAATTATGAAAGATGCTGGAGATACAGATGTAAAATTAAAATAACTAGCAAACCATCCCATAAACCCCCAAAAAACACCCCCTACAAATCCAGTCATAAGTGATTTTGTAATAATCGAAGTCGGTTGTTCTCTCTTGTTTTGTTCTAATTGTTTTTTAGCTACCATCCTTATCACCTCGAGATATAGGATGACCATTTTTTTTTACAATATGCTTGGTTTGTTATAAAAGAAAATTTATCTACTACTAGTGCTTTCTTGTATTTTTTAGTAAAATAGATGTAAGACTTTTAAAAAAGCAGCATAATAAATGCATATAATTAATAGATTACGGAAATAATATATGATAGAAATGATTCGCCTAGCCATAAACAAAAAAGGTTTTAAAAAAAACAGTAGAAAGGGTGAAAAAAATGTTCCGTCATAGGTTTTCTGTATGGATATATATCCTTCTTGGTCTTGCTATTATTGGTTTAGGAAGTAAATTACTCACAAATCCAACAGGTTTCATTATGAATATATTAATTATCGCAGGTCTTGGTGCATTAATTTACGGTGCAATCTACTTCTTTATCATTCGAAAGCGTACGACAGATGATTTAATAAAATATAAAAAAGCTGTTAAACAATCAAAGAAAAAATATAAAAATCAACAAACAAAAAAAGCATCGACATCTAAAGCCATTAAAAAGAATCAACCTATATTAAAAAAGAAAAAACATATTAAAAAAACTGATGCACCGCATTTACGTGTAATCGATGGAAAAAAACAAAAAAGAAAAGATCGAGCCACATTTTAGTGGCATGTCTTTTCTTTTTTTATTTCATAAATAGTGTTGGTTTTCAAACTGTGCAGTAGCTGTAAAATACGCGTAGTGAATAATCGAAAATACTTGCTAACGAAAAGGGAACTTATTTTTTCCATAGCGAATACTTATTTAGTTAGGCCAGTGTGTTAGAAATGATGTGGCTCTTTTTTTACCAAATAGGATTAAATCCCTTTTTGAATCTTTAGATAACGATAAATCAGATACATCAACTTCTTTTACTGGTATGAATAGGAGATCATCTGTATGTTTTTTTGATATATATCTAGCGTCATGTGCTAAACGCATCGTTGTAACCAAGGCTTCTGAAAGATTAAACGCATTTGTAATCTTTTTCTCGGGGATTTGATCGTATGCTGCACTTAAATTCATACCTAATAAAGGTCTTCTTCTCATAGAACGATCTTTATCAAAAATCCACATCGGTGTATTACTTAAAATAGCACCATCTACTATAATACTTTTTTGGTTTTTTTTATTGACTAATTTCTTGGGACGAAAGAAATAAGGTAGACTTGCACTCATCCGAACTGCTGTCGCTATTAAGAAACTCTCTGGTTTTATTCCATATAAACGCTCCAAGTCATCTGGTAAAACAACAATTTTACCTAAAGATAAGTCTGCAACAACCACCTTTAACAAGCCTTCTGGAAGATCACGAAAAGTATATACATTCTTATCAGCAAGTCTTTGATATAACCACTTCTCAAAAGCATCACCTTTATATATGCCCATTGTAAAGTATAGTGAAAAGACTTTACAAATAGGAATATATTTATCCATAATACTTGTATCCAAGAATTTTTTTAAATCTAAATTTATCAGCGTTAATTCAATTTCTTTTACAGTATATCCTGCTGCAAGTAAGCTCGCTAAAATTGCACCTGCCGATGTTCCGGCTAAACGCTCAAACGTAAAACCTTTCTCTTCCAATACCTCCAATGCACCGATAAAGGCAAAAGCTTTGACTCCTCCTCCTGAAAAAACACCATCAATTTTCATAAGAACCCCCAACATGTGTTTATTCTATATATAGGAGAAGCCGTATTAATTTAGAACTATAAACTATTTTACAGATACAACCATATCTAATGCATTTATTGGTACCTCAGTTGTCTCTAATTGATAAACAATATTATCATTTATCCAAATTATATTAACATCGACAGAATTACCACCCTCATCGTATGCTACGAACACATTTCCTACGTCTGGTGCAGGTAAAAGTTTTTTTTCTAAGAATTCAACTATTTGTATAGCAATATTCTCAATCTCCATCTGGTCAGATATCATAGACGATACTTGTAGAAACCATCTTCCTTCTTGCCAGTTCACACTCTCCCTCAATTTATCTTCTTCATACTTACCATATATGTCAAACCCAAGATCTAATGCTGTTTCTTCTCCAGGCTCAACATTTATTGGATCGGTATTTTCAGTGAAATCCTCCTCTAGACTATTAGAATCTTCTTTATAATCCTTAGCAGAGAAAGTTGCGATTAATTCTTCATCTAACCTTGTCAATTGGTCAACATTAATTTCTCTGGAATCATTAATTTGATAATAAGATATCTTATAGCTATTACTCGTGTTTTCTTCGATATAACCAGTTAAAAAAGTATTATCATCAATTGGAAATGTTGTCGGTGTAGTAGCATTATCCATTACTAGCAAAGCTTTTAGATCATTCACTACCTCTTCAACAGGCTTAGATCCAACTATTTCCTCTTCTGTTCTTTCCTTTGAAATTATATTCGTTTCTTGTGCTGGTTTTGAAGCATTCTGATTTGAACTATCCCAATTTAGTATTAATATTAAAAATAATCCTGCCGTAAAAATTAACCCAAAAATAGGATACCAAAAAATTGTCTTCTTTTTAGAAAACTTATCTACTAATTTGTCTTCCAGTTCACTACCAAATTCATCTCTTGGCTCTATCTTGTTATATTCCTTTTTCAAAAGATTTAATAGCGCTTTTTCTTTATTCTGATCCAAATAACCCACCTCCTGACTTAATCCCTTGCTCATAATCTTCTAACAATGTTCGCAATTGCTTTATCGCCCGATGATACGTCACTTTCACTTTAGACTCAGACCAGTTCATAACATTTGCCGTTTCTTTCACTGAAAAATCATGCATGTTTCGGAGTACGATAACCATTCGATAATCAGTTTTAAGTTCACTCAATTTATCGTACACCTGACCTAATTCGTCTTTACTTTCCACTTTTTCTTCCGTGCTTTTTTCCTTAAATGGAATAATATTTAGCAAAAAGTCTTGCAATATTACTTGCCTACTTTGTTTTCGAAAATGATCCATCGATATATTTTTTGCTATCGTGAACAACCATGTTTTCATTGATGAATCACCCTTATATTTTGAACTAGTATTGAATAAGCGAACGAAAACTTCTTGTGTTAAATCTTCAGCATCTTCTTGTGATTTCGTAAATGAAAGAATAAATCGATAAACATCTTTATAATAAGTTCGATAAATAATTCGAATTTCGTCTTCATTCCATTGCAACTTGTTTCACCCTCTTTATTATATTTTATTAGACGATTTTAATCATTTTACGTTACAAAAAAGTACAATATATAATTCCGTCACAAAAAATCACCAGTCCGTCTTACTGATCGGGCTGGTGATTTTACTATCTATTCTGTTAATCCCTCTATGGTCATCTCTTCTACAGTTGCTGTTTGCTCATCGCGAACTTTTACTTGCATAGTAACCTCGTCACCCTCTTGTAAAAACACAGCTAACGGCTGATTACTCGCATTTATTGTATAAATTGTTTCTTCACCATCTAATAAAAACTGAACTACTTGGCTCGTATCAGTTGTTATAACAAGCACACGATATACAATTCCACTTCTTGATTCTGCTTCAACTTCTTCAGTTGATTCAACCCTTCCAGGATCTTGTTGTAACGCAATACGATAGGCATCTAATGTACCTTCTGCTGTATCGCCAAAAACGACAAAGTCAGAATCAGATGCATCGATATATGCATAATGCTTAAACAGTCCATTAGGATCCAATACATTTACTACCCAAGTTGGATTCCCATCGATATTATACAAAATTGGCATGGAGCCTTCCCAATTTTTTTCAGGAAATTCTTTATTTACAATTTGTTTTGCACCTTCACTATCCATTATTCCATTATTAATATCTCCATTATAATAAGTTAATGTTCCTGTTCGCGCATGGATTAATGTGTAACCAAGAGCTGAGTCAATATTTTCTTTTGGAGAAGTCATGTCTGTAAAATAAAACATTTCTCCATTTTCATCAAAAATAGGTGTAACACTTTTCTCCGTTCCTGAATCATTTGGAATTCGAACATCTTTTTTACCAAAAAGACTATTAAACCAACCATGAACATAATTTCCAAAATATTCATTTTGTAACGCTGCCATTTCCGAACTAACAGAGCCTTCGATAAAGTCTGGCGCTTGATTCGTTTGATATAAGGATAATTCACCAGTAACTGGATCTACAACCGCTACCATCAGTTCATTCATATTTGGTTTATTGGTAATCTTAACTGGTTGGTATAATGTTTGTACGTACCAGGGTTTGCCTTGTTCATCCACTTCTATTTGTGCTTCTCCACTCTGGATATACTGTGGATATTGATTGTAAATAACTCGTTGAATGTTGTCATTAAAATAACTTGAGTTTGTATAGCTCATCTTACTATCCACAAACTCCGGTTGCGCGTTAACATTTGTCGCAGATATTCTAAAATAACCTTCTGTTTCACTTCCTCGTAGGTATTTCCAAAAACCAGTAAATTCTAATGGAGCAACATAAACAATCTCTTCATCAATTTTTTGAACTTGTAATTTACCTAGGTCATAAAATTGAGGATTTGGTACAACACTCATTGCTTTTTGCATCTTGTTTCGAGCTGACTCTGGAGCAACCGCAATTGGTGTATCTTCTTTACTAAGGGGTTCTGATTGATCTTGTTCTTCTTTATCAATTGATTCATATGAATCATCCAATGCGAAAAATCCTGCTATAAAAACAATAGGCAATGCTACTATTGCTAATATAAAGACAAAACCAATAATCGAATTCTGTGGAGCCTTATAAACTTTAACTCCTTCAATCATTACAAATAACAAAGCTGTAGTTATTAAACCTACAAGTAAATTTGATAATAGCATATTTGGAATTGTAATCGTAGGCATAATGACATAGATTATGATACTAAATAAAATAAAAGCTACTATAAAAATAGAAACACCGTGTTTAAGTATAGCTTTTTTATTTTTTTTCGTAATTAGCAATGTGAGCAATACGAAAAGATATAATATAAATGATAAAGCTGTGGTAATTATAACGCCTAACATGCAGACCTCTCCCTTTTTGTTGTTTATCTTACTAAGATATACGGATTACGCTTGAATTTAGTTTCAATATTTTAAAGTAAATTACTTAGTAGAAAATCGCCTTGTTAGCAACAAATGAGTCCTGTTTTAAGCTATTGGGAGAAACTTACGTGACAGTTTTTGAAAATCTGATTAAACAATTTAAAAACAGAAGAAATACGTATATTTACGAATTCCTTCTGTTTTTAATTAATTATAATTCGTCATTCTCTTTATGTAATTGCTTTAGTTCTTCTACTCTACTTGGGTTCTTTTCAAAATACTGGACTAAATCACCAATTCGATCGATAGAGTTCCAACTTAAATGATGCTCAATTCCTTCTACATCATGATAAATATTTTCTTTATTTACGCCAATTATCCCGAGAAATTGTTCTAATAACTCATGTCGATATACAAGTCGTTTACCTATTTTTTTTCCTTGAGGAGTTAGAATCAATCCTCTATATTTCTCGTAATTTAGATATTCATCTTTATCAAGTTTTTGAACCATCTTTGTAACGGAGGAAGGGTGAACTTCTAAAGCTTCAGCAATATCAGAAACACGAGCATAACCTTTTGAGTCAATTAACATGTATATTTGTTCTATATAATCTTCCATACTAGGTGTTGGCATGGTAGTCCTCCAATTCTTCAATTCCCTTTAATACCTATAATAAAAAGGATACAATAGTTTTGCTATGTACACAAGCGATTTTCCTTGTTGGTAAGTTTTTAAATAGATTAAATATACTAATTTAAGATATCTAGCATCAATGAAAGAATTTTTTTGGAAAAAATGATATAATTGTCGTACAATAGAATATGACTTTTATAAAAACGGGGGAAGTAAAATGGAATTGTATATCTTAATTGGACTATTAATAGCGCTAATCGTATTTAGTGTCTATAGATATGTTAAACAACGACGCATACTAAAAACGATTTCGGAAGAAGAATTTCGTGAAGGATATCGTAAAGCACAGCTAATCGATGTAAGAGAACCAAAGGAATTTGATGGTGGTCACATTTTGGGAGCGCGGAATATTCCATTAACCCAAATGAAACAACGCATGAATGAGTTACGTAAAGATCAAGCTATCTATTTATATTGTCAAAACGGCTCTCGAACGGGACGAGCAGCATTAATGCTAAGTAAAAAAGGCTATACTGACATAAGTCAGCTTCAAGGCGGTTTTAAAAAATGGTCTGGAAAGATTAAAAAATCAAAAAAAGCAAGCTATTAACTAAATAAGAAGGCCTCTTCCAACTGGAAGAGGCCTTCTTATTTAGAACTCGTATTTTAATATTGGTTTTCTAGCTGCTCTTGTTTCGTCCATACGCCGAACAATCGTTGTATGTGGTGCTTCTTGAACATATTCCGGGTTATTTTTTACTTCGTCTGCTATTTCTATCATTGTATCTATAAAACCGTCTAGTGTTTCTTTTGCCTCTGTTTCTGTTGGTTCAATCATCATGGCTTCCTCTACATTTATAGGGAAATAAATCGTTGGTGGATGATACCCAAAGTCCAACAACCGTTTAGCAATATCTAATGTTCGAACACCTAATTTTTTTTGGTTTTCTCCCGATAAGACAAATTCATGTTTACAGTGTTGTGAATATGGTAATTTAAATACTGGTTCTAATCTTCGCATCATATAATTAGCATTTAATACAGCATATTCACTGACCTTTTTCAAACCTTCTGCACCCATTGTCCTAATATAGGTATATGCACGTACATTGATGCCAAAATTCCCATAAAAAGGTTTCACTCTGCCTATTGAGTGTGGACGATCATAATCCAATTCGAATTTATTATTATGTTTTCTTAACACTGGTTTTGGTAAAAATCGTGCAATTTCTTCCGATACACCAACAGGTCCAGATCCAGGTCCACCACCACCATGTGGGCCAGTGAACGTTTTGTGTAAATTCAAATGAACAACATCAAAACCCATATCACCGGGTCTTGTATATCCCATAATCGCGTTTAAATTAGCCCCATCATAGTATAATCGACCACCAACATCATGAATTATTCGAGCCATTTCGGTAATTTCTTCTTCAAACAAACCTAATGTATTCGGATTCGTTAGCATTAGTGCAGCTGTATGGTGATCTACAACCCTTTTTAAATCCTCTAGGTCTACTAATCCTCGCTCGTTTGTTTTTACTGTAACAGCCTCAAATCCAGCAACGGAAGCTGATGCAGGATTTGTTCCATGTGCCGAATCTGGAACAATTACTTTTGATCGTTTAAAATCATTATTTCCTTCATGAAATGCTCGAATCATCATTAATCCAGTCCACTCACCTTGTGCACCTGCTGCTGGCTGAAGCGAAACATCATACATACCAGTAATTTCAGTCAAAGCAGTTTGCAAATCATACATAACCTCTAGAGCACCTTGTACTGATTCTGGATCTTGATATGGATGGATATGACTAAAACCTTCTAATCGGATAACATCTTCGTTCATTTTCGGATTATATTTCATCGTACATGATCCAAGTGGATAAAAACCTGAATCCACGCCATAATTCCGACGTGACAATCCAGTATAATGTCTGATAATTTGTAATTCACTCAGTTCAGGTAAGTTAGGAGGAGTTGACCGAATATAAGCTGGATCTAGCAGCGATTCGATATCCGTCTCTTCCACATCTAAATCCGGTAAACTATGACTTGTTCGACCTGGCTTACTTAATTCAAAAATTAATGGATAATCTTGATTATTCAATGATCACACCTACTTTCTTAGCAAACCTATTAATTTCTTCTTTTGTCCGCATCTCCGTAACAGCAAGTAACATATAACCTCGATATGATTTATCAATTAGAGATAAATCATATCCACCAATCATACCTTCTTCTAACAATGCTCGATTTACTTTTGCAACATCTCGATTCAAATTGATGACTATTTCATTAAATAATGCACCTTGATAGATAACTTCTATTTCTTGTTTTTCGAGCATTTTTTTTGCATAGTAAGTTTTTTGCATGTTTTGCCAAGCCATCTGTTTAATACCTTTTTTACCTAATGAACTCATTGCAACTGAAGATGCCAGAGCGTTTAATGCCTGATTTGAACAAATATTAGAAGTCGCTTTATCTCTTCTGATATGCTGTTCTCGAGCTTGAAGAGTTAAAACAAAACCTCTTTTTCCATCTTCATCTACGGTTTGCCCTACCAACCTTCCAGGAACTTTACGCATTAGTTTCTTCGAAGTTGCAAAATAGCCACAATGCGGCCCACCAAATTGTGCAGGGATTCCAAATACCTGTGTATCACCAACAACAATATCAGCACCAAATTCACTTGGTGGTGTTAAATACCCTAGTGCTAAAGGATTACTAGATACGACAAACATAGCTTTACTATTATTCATCACTTGTCTTATAGTAGCTAGTGGCTCTATTTGACCAAAAAAGTTTGGATACTGAATAACAACACTTGCTACCGTTTCATCTACTAACGTCTCAAGCATACCTAAATCAGTTAATCCATCTTTTTCAGGTATTTCTATAATTTCAATACATTGACCTTTTCCATACGTTTCAATTATTGCTCTAGATTCAGGATGGACTGTTTTAGAAACAAGTACTTTTTTTCTCTTTGTTTGTGCAACACTAAGATTGGTTGATTCCGCTAATGCAGTTGGTCCATCGTACATCGAGGAATTTGCTACATCCATACCAGTTAATTCACAGATCATCGTTTGAAATTCAAAAATAGCCTGCAATTCGCCTTGTGAAATTTCAGGTTGATAAGGTGTGTAAGCAGTGTAAAATTCTGATCTAGAGATTATATGATCAACTACTGATGGAATGTAGTGATCATAAACACCTGCACCTAAAAAGGATGTATGTGTCTTCGTGTTCACATTTTTCTTTGCTAGAGCAGTTAACTCCTGCATTAATTGCGATTCATTTGCTGGCTTTTTTAACTGTAATTCTTTCTGTAAACGTAATTCATTAGGTATATCCTCAAATAGCTCATCTGTAGTAGATACACCAACAGTGTCTAACATTTCCTTTTTATCCTCTTGTGTCATTGGTAAGTAGCGAAACTCCATTTTTTCTCCCCCTTATCCCCTTCTATAAAACGGTGTAGCAATTACTTTAGCTTGGACTTGCTTTTTTCTAATTTGTACATTTACGAGACTTCCTTCTATTGCATAATCTGCTGCTATTAGTGCTAAACCAATATTTTTATTTAAAGTTGGTGATTGTGTTCCGCTCGTAATAAATCCTATTTCTTCCTCTTGATTCATAACTGAGTAACCATGACGCGGTATCCCTTTTCCGACCATTTCTATCCCTACCAATTTACGTTGTGGACCCTCTTTTTTTTGGTGTAGTAATAACTTTTTACCTATAAAATCATTTTTTTTATTTGTTTTAACCGCAAACCCTAGTCCTGCTTCAATTGGTGAAATAGTTGAGCTCAGTTCTTGACCATACAATGCTAAATTAGCCTCAAACCTTAATGTATCTCTTGCGCCAAGACCAATCGGTTGAATCCCTTCGTCTTTACCTGCCTCGATGATTGTTTTCCATAGTGCTACACCACTATTCACTGCAATATATATTTCAAAACCATCTTCACCCGTGTAACCTGTTCGCGCGATCAGTGCTTTGTCATCTAATCCATTAAAAGATACATCTTGTGAAAATTCAAAAAACTTAATATTAGCTAATTTCTTATCAATTACTTTTTGCAACACTTGTTCAGCCTTTGGCCCTTGTATAGCTAATTGAACGAATTTTTCTGATTGATTCGTGATCGTTACCTGCTCCACTTTATGTTTCATTAACCAGTTAAAATCTTTTATTATATTAGCAGCATTCACTACTAATAAATACTTCTCATTAGCTAACTGATAAACAATTAGGTCATCCACAGTTCCACCATCTGGATAACACATAATTGTGTATTGCGCATGATTTGAGCTAAGATTTGACAGATCATTTGTAAGCATCTTTTGCAAGAAAGCTTCTGCTTCTTTTCCTTCTACAAGTATTTCTCCCATATGTGATACATCAAACAAACCGACTTTATTTCTTGTTACATGATGTTCATTTTTGATACCAGTAAAATAGACTGGTAATGCCCATCCACCAAAATCAATTGTTTTAGCATTGAATTTTTCATACTCGGAGAATAATGGTGTTTTCTTCAATTCTTCCATTTACTCAAAACCCCTCTCAAACTTAAATTAGTCAAATAAAAAGACAGGTGAAATTATCATATTTATGATAATTTCCCTGTCCTTGTACCAGAAAGATTCATCCATCTTTTCAATGGACTTGCTTCTTGGGTAGTTTATTCATTGATAAACATTCTCCAGAGTTGCGTCAGATAAAAGTCTTTTTTGCCTGAGAGATTCGTATTACATACTTGCTCCTTCGGCGTCACATTATAGTGATCTCTCCTATTATCTTCATTCGCTTGTAAAATTATTAAATTTGGACATACTAGAATTTACATTGTTTTTTTACTTGAAATCAACATAATTATAGCATGATTTTAGATTAATGGCGAATGAAAACAGAAAAAAATCAAAAATAGTTCGGAAGGTGGACTTTCGTGGAAATTGAATTAAAAAGAGATCCGAAATTTATCGAGAGTTTAGAAGAAAAAGTAAATGCAGACGGTCCATTTAGCTCATGGGAATTGTTCGATTTATCTTATCAAGCTACTTTAACAACTTTAACCCATGACTTTTCTGGATTACAAGCACCTAGATTATTACCACATGTTACTTTTTTATCACATCAATTATCTTGTGCTGAGCAAGTAGTAGAAGAAATGAATGGTAGAGCTATTTTAGCTGATGAAGTAGGCTTAGGAAAAACGATTGAAGCTGGATTAGTCTTAAAAGAATATATGATGCGTGGGTTAGTAAAAAAAGCACTAATTCTCGTCCCTGCATCGCTAGTTAATCAATGGGCATTAGAATTAACGCAAAAGTTTTATATTCCAGTTGTAACAACTAGAAAACGCCCAATATGGGACCAAGACAACATTATAATTACTTCAATAGATACAGCAAAAAGAGATCCACATCGAGAGATTATTCTACAACAAAAATACGACTTTGTTTTAGTAGATGAAGCACATAAATTAAAGAATCATCAAACAAAGAATTATCAATTTATTCGATCTCTACAGAAAAAATATTGTTTGTTATTAACTGCTACTCCTATTCAAAATAAGTTAAGTGATATTTTTAATCTCGTTTCCATATTAAAACCTGGCTTTCTAGGAGATTACCAAACATTTGCAGAAAAATTCGGTAAAAACATTAAAAATCTTGATCAAGATATACACTTGAAAAAACTTGTTCAAAAAGTAATGGTGCGTAACCTTAGACTAGAAACTGGCATTGATTGGACAAAACGAAAAGTGGAAACGATTCAAATTGAATTTACAGATGAAGAAATGCAAGCATATGAACAATTAAAAAAAATCACAATAGAAGCACCGCATTTTTCAGCAATTACTTATTTACGTGAATTATGTTCTTCACGTGAAGCTTGCTTTCTTTCGATTAAGAAAAACTTAGAGAATGATAATGCGGGTATATATGCAAATGAATACAAAGAGTTTTTAGGTAAACTAGGAGAGTTACCAAACCACTCGAAAGCAATTAAAGTGGTGGAATTAATAAAACAATCGGACGAAAAATGCATTATATTTACCGAATACAGAGCCACGCAAGTTTATTTACAATGGTTTTTACAACAAAACAATATTACCTCTGTACCATTTAGAGGTGGATTTAAACGAGGCAAAAAAGATTGGATGCGTCAGTTGTTTAAAGATAAAGCCCAAGTATTAATTGCGACTGAAGCTGGAGGAGAAGGAATTAATCTTCAATTCTGCAACAAAATGATTAACTATGATTTACCATGGAATCCAATGCGTCTAGAACAAAGGATTGGTCGAATTCACCGCTATGGTCAAAAGAACGATGTACAAATTTATAATTTTGCGATCAAGAATACAATTGAGGATCATATTCTGCGATTATTATATGAAAAAATTCATTTGTTTGAACGAGTTATTGGTAATTTAGATGCGATTCTTGCAGATTTACAATTAACAAACCTTGAGAATGAGATGGAGAAAATATTTAAGGAATCTCAAACAGATGGTGAAGTAAGGATTAAGATGGATAATTTATCTGCGGTTATTTCAGATGCGCAATTAACTTATGAGAAGGAGAATTCACATGGCAATCGAGAATCTTCATAATTTCCTTCATGACTTTTTTATCGCTAATCAATGTACAATAAAGGAAAATAGTCCTGGGAAATTATCTATCCAACTAACCGATAAGATGGATGAATATATCATGAATCGTCCCTTTTATTGGCAATATATTAAAAAAATTGGACAAAAAGGAGAGCCTGGATCAATTACTTTCTTAACAGATCCCAGTTTGGAGGAGCAAGGAGCAGAGATAATACACTTTGGCAGTCCACGATTACAGCAAATTTTTCGTATGCTAAAAACACAAGGAGAAAGTGTACGACTCTATCAACAACTTAACGTCCAACAACAAACTGCTTTAATACCTTGGCTGATCTTAAATATAAAAATAAGTTATATTGGAAAACAGAAGAGAGAAGAAATCAAATCTATTGGTATTCATATGATAAATGGGGCAATGATTGATAATATGATGGACACAATAAAGCAATTCTCATGGCATACCACCATACCCGACTATTGTTATAACTTAAGTCCATTAATTCGATTAAACAATAGTTATCAACGAATTGTTCACTATTTAGAAACAGATCTGCTTAATAAACAGCATGATTGGGCAATTGAATCATGGCAATTCATGCAAGAAGAAAAAAAATTGTTAGATTATTTTTATCAATCTGATACAGGTGATCAATTAATTCATTATGAAAAAGAAGCGGCAGCTATTGAGGAATTATATCAACCTAGCATCGCTATTGATATTATAAATGGTGGTATTTTTCATATTAGTCAGCCTACTTCAGGCGAAATATTACAAGGAAACAGATGATTAATTATTAATTATTTTTATTTTTCCACAACTTTATGGAAACAGGCAATAAACCAAACCATTTATTAGACAATGGTTGATTGTCTTGTTTCTTTCTTTTGCGCGCTTTTCTTTGTGCTTTTCTTTCCCTTTTCGGTTTATCAATATATTTCATGAATTCTTCCGTCATATATTGTACTAGTTCAGTTCCAGACATAAAAATCTCCCTTTCTCTTGTTTTATGTCTAGGATACCCTGAAAATCACCTATTTATAAGTGTCATTATTTCTGTTACTATCTGATTAGTTGTCTTTCCATCTGTGTTTACAATTATAGATGCAGCTTCGATATATCTAGCTTCACGCTTATGTAACAGTGCTTGCTTATCTACTTCTTGATTATTCCATATCGGCCTATCCTTGTCACCCTTTAATCGATTCATTATTACTTCCCAACTTGCTTGCAAATATATTGTTTGTTGTTTTTGTAATTCTAAAATATTTTCTGGAGTTTCGATAATTCCTCCCCCTGTTGCAACAATGCAATTTTTCTTTTCTGTTTTTTTTAACATTTGATGCTCATAATCCCTAAAAGTTTCTTCCCCATAGTTTAAAAATATATCTTTTATCTTCATTTGATAAAAACGTTCAATCATTTTATCTGTATCCTGTACAGCTACTTGCATTTTTGTACCTAGTCGGTTAGCAATCGTTGTTTTTCCACTACCCATAAAACCAATTAAATATATACTATCCATTATGTACTCCTTATGCGACTAAATTTGCGTTCATTATATCATGATTTGGATAAAATTTCGATTTCATTAAATTTTTTTCGTGCGTTATTTTAGCCTGTAAAAACTAATTTCAACTGAAACAAAATTAAATAACAAAAAGTAAAAGTAGGTATAAAAACACTTTTTCTGCCAAATGAAATAATTTATACAACCTTGCATTATTGAAAAGAGCTTTGTATAGTAACATTATAAAGTGAGGTGAACCTATTGAATCCTGCAGCACTCTTTTCTACTAAATTAATTCATGCTGCTTTAGAACTTGCTGCATCTGATATCCATTTTTGTCCTTTCACTTCAACAGTAAAAATATACTTTCGGATTCACGGAAAGCGAATATTTCATTATGAAATCGATTCAAAACAATATCAGGTTTTAGTAAGTTATTATAAATTTACTGCTGGCATGGATATTGGAGAAACTCGGAGCCCCCAAAATGGTGCGATTACATTTCCATACAAGCAACAAACAATATCACTTCGATTATCCACATTACCTGTTAATGGTTCAGAAAGTCTGGCTATCCGTTTACTCCCTCAACAAGAAACAATTTCATTAAACCAATTATTTTTATTCCCCTATCAACTAAATAGTATTAAACAATGGATAACCAATCGAAGTGGTGTAATATTATTTACCGGTCCAACAGGGAGTGGTAAAACTACCACCTTATATGCCTTATTGCAGGCTCTGTTACAAGAACAATCTTACCAAACCATTACGTTAGAGGACCCGATCGAAAAGGAAATCCAAGACTTACTTCAAGTTCAAGTTAATGAAAAAAGCGGTATTACTTATCAGGCTGGATTGAAAGCTGCACTCCGACATGATCCTGATATTCTCATGGTTGGAGAAATTCGTGATGAGAAGACGGCTCAATTCGTTTTTCATGCAGCTTACACTGGACATCTTGTTTTATCTACGTTACATGCAAAAAATGCCTTTGGTACTATTCATCGACTAAATGAGATGGGAATAAGAAAGACAGATTTAGACCAAAACTTAATTGCTGTTGCTTCTTTAGAACTATTTCCAGTCCTTACAAAAGGTCAAGTTCCTTCACGAGCAGCAATTTTAGAATTACTAGATGGTGAAGTATTACAAGAGGCAATAAACGGTACAACTAATGAAAAAAATCCAAAATTCCATACTTTTGATCAGTTAAGGAGGAAAGCTGTTGCCTATGGATATGCAAAGTATTCGTAATATAGTGTTCATTAAAAAATCCACAACATTATCTTTAGATGAACAAAATAAATTTTTAATTCGATTAGCTCGTTTATTGGAGCAGCACTACACGTTACTCGATGCGCTAGTCGCTATGCAATGGAATCAAAAATGGGAGAATCATTCTAAAGAAATTATTACTACCCTTAAGGAAGGGAATTCTATTACATTAGCATTAGAACGAGCGAAATTCGACTCACAAATTATCTCCTTCTTATTTTTCTCAATGGCACATGGAGATATTAGAAAAGCATTAAAACAAAGTATTCAGTTAATAAGTCAACAATTAACTTTGATTCAGAAGTTTAAACAAGCGATCCGGTATCCATTTGTTCTTTTCATTATGTTTATTCTACTTTTATATTTCATTAAAACATCGGTATATCCTTCTTTTATTCAACTATTTTCATCTACTGCATATACCTCAGACCTAACTATATTTTCCATTCGATTAATCAATGTTTTATTTACTGTATTTATTATTTGTTTTGTTGCAATAAGTTTAGGATTTCTATATTGGATCTATGTTAAAAAGAATTTATCAATTGAAACAAAACTTATCATCTATGAACGTATTCCCTTAATAAAGAAAGTCATTCGACTACACACAACGTTTCTATTTTCCTTGCATTTAAGCTCTTTGTTACAAGCTGGACTGTCTTTGAAAGAATGTTTTGAGGTTCTATCTAAACAACAACAGCTTCCCCTCCTCAGTTATTATTGTGATATTTTAATGCAAGGTTTACAAAGAGGCCAAGCTATCTCCACAATTCTTCCAAGTTGTACTCTTCTCGAACATGATATTAATGCCATTTTCCAAAAAAACGTTACGAATAATCTATTAATAAAAGATTTAAAAATGTATGCTGATTTTTTAATCGAGCTGATTGAAATTAAAGTGAAAAAAATAATTACCCGTATTCAACCAATCTTTTTTGTTGTGATGGCTCTTAGTATTATTTTTATTTATCTTTCTTTACTATTACCAATGTTTCAACTAATAAATACAATTTAGGAGATGATTAAAATCAAAAATGAAAAAGGCTTTACATTAATTGAAATGCTAATCGTTTTAGCAGTGATTACAACACTTTTAATTTTGTTAATACCTAATTTAGCCGATAAAAATGAAACTGTACAAGAAAAAGGCTGTGCTGCGTTAATTCAAATGACAGAGAATCAAATGGAATCTTACAAAATTGATCACGGGGCTTACCCAGCTACAATTTCAATTCTCGTAGATGAGCAGTACATTCAATCTGATACTTGTTCAAATGGAACCAAACAAATAGTATATGATGGAGAAGCAATTAACCATAAACTTAAAACAATTGCTGTAAATAATTAAAAAATGAACAAAGATAGTGGTTTTACTATTATTGAATTATTAATTGTGTTAAGTATCCTATCGATTTTACTTGTAATAGGAACAACCTTTCATATAAAAACTTATCAAACCTATCAATTTAATCGATGGTATCAAATATTTGAGAGTGACATTATGTTTATGCAACAACAAACGATAGCCTCCATGGGAAGTTTCTATATGCTAATAAAACCATCCTCACATACTTATGAAATTAGAAATGGGGGTTTAGGAGAAATAATAATTGAACGTCCTATACCTGACACATGGGAAATTAAATTAGACACATTAACCATGCCCTTATCATTTTCAACCAATGGGACAGTTAAGCAACCTGGTAAATTTCAAATAAGAACACCTTCGAATAGTTATGATATTACTTTTCCTTTTGGAAAAGGGAGGAGTTATCTAGTTGAAACATAAACAACAAGGATTTGTTATAACTGAATTACTTGCTTCCTTCAGTATTCTAATGATGATTAGTTTCACTTTAGTCCCAATAATATTACAGCTAAGTATCGAACAGAATATTTTATTTCAAAAAAGAGATATCCAATCATTTCTACATGACGAACTTCAGAGCTTTTCAGAAAACTCAAATTCAAGCCAAGATACTCAAAAAGATTTAGTTAGAAATAACAAAGAAGTTACCCTTTCATTTATTAAAGAAGATCCGCTATGGAAAGGATGTGCGATATGGAATAATGTTAAAAATCAAACCGAAGAAATTTGCTTATATTATTATCCAGACTGAGAAAGGTTTCACACTCATCAGCATTCTGTTTTCACTTGCACTAATCAGTACAACTTTAGCTTTAATACCAACAGTTTATCGGTTAATCGATCAGCAATCTTATACAGACGAATTGTCAGTCCGTCAATTTTTTCATTTTTTAAGCAATGAGATACATGAAAATGATTTTAACTATATAGATGACAATACGATACATTTAACTAAACAAACTGGAGAACATATTTTAATCTCTCCTTATCAAAATACGATTAGAAAACAAATAAATAATACTGGTCATGAAATATTAGTTCGGAACGTTAAAACATTTATTCTAGAAGAATTAAGCTTTGGTATACATGTAACAATTACAACAATCACAGGAGAATTATATGCAAAAACAATTAGCTTTTATTAAAAGATTACAAACAGAAAATGGTTTTTTCTTTCCTTATATAACTTTTATTGCCGCGATTGTTTTATTAAGTGTCATTACCAGTATATCGTTATATGCGAATGAAACGAAGATGACCACCTTACAAATGGAACAAATTGTGTTAGAAACATTACATCAAATGGCTTATCAAAAATTCGTCAGTGAACAAAACAAAAATAGTTTCAGCCTTGACAAAGAAATACTTCAATATGAATTTCCAAATGGGATAGTCAAAATTACTTATGATGCACTCGAAAATGATGCAATACGATACAAATTTGAAGCTACAACATTATTAGGAAATAGAAAACTAAGTAAATATTTAATAAAAGATTAAATTTATTACATGATTTATGAATAAGAATTGAGCAAATAGTTAAAGATAACAAATGTTACTCGATGGGCTATAGCCAAGCGGTAAGGCAGCGGTTTTTGGTATCGTTATTCGTTGGTTCGAATCCAGCTAGCCCAGTATTAAAACTTTAAAACCTATCTCACTTTTGTGAGATAGGTTTTTCTCATTACTTATAATAAAAGCTAATCATTGACTGTTTAGTGTTTGGAGTAGAACTTTACTATTACTCGACAGTCTTTTAGAAAAACTACTTTCTATAAGATTTAAGCCGGAATAATCATCAACTACGGCGTAAACAACTATTGTCATAAGCACAATTAAATTTCTAAACAGTAGACGATGTATCGCTTTTAACGCATAATCAGCGTAGCAAGTTAAATGGGTGAGACTCCCGTGGGAACAGCGAATGTTTTTGATGGGATGAGTAATCGCAATCCCACGCGCTGAAGATCTACTCGGAAAGCGGTCTTTGCTTATTCGAGTTAGCTGAAGCCGTGCCCACGGAAAGCGAGTCCATTTTACTTGTGGAGCGTAGCCCTAGCGGGTAATAAAATCTAACTCCGTCACAGTTGCTATCAAGTTCGTCAGATGAAACACTATGATACTTATGAAAGGATTTCGAAG
Source organism: Paraliobacillus zengyii (assembly GCF_003268595.1). Lineage (NCBI taxonomy): Bacteria > Bacillati > Bacillota > Bacilli > Caryophanales > Bacillaceae > Paraliobacillus > Paraliobacillus zengyii. The sequence continues at coordinate 2,210,451 of NZ_CP029797.1, forward strand.
TTACCTTCCATTTTGGTTCAAACTTCCTCATTATAAAAAGACCTATTTGCCAGTTGCATTCTATGAATTTGAATAATTATGATATAAATGGATTATGCATTCGCTCTTCTTCGATTGTTGTAATTGGTCCATGTCCTGGATAAACAGTAAATTGCCCGTCTAAAGTCAAAAGTTTTTCTTTAATGCTTTGAATCAATTGTCTACTATTTCCACCAGGTAAATCTGTTCTTCCTATACCACTTTGAAATAAACAATCACCTGAAATTAATATCTTTTCTTCTGAGAATATAAAAGAAACACCACCTGGTGAATGACCTGGTGTATGTATAACCTCAAACGAAAAAGCACCTAGTCTCATTTCACCTATCCCAATAAATTTATTTGCAGGTCTACAAATCACATTTTCAACTGGAAATAATGCAGAACCGTTTAATTCAGGATCATGTAGCCATTTTTCCTCTGCTTGATGTACGTAGACAGGTATTTCATAATAATCCCTTATACTTTCAACTGCACCAATATGATCAAAATGTGCATGTGTTAATAAAATAGCACTAGGTATTAGCTCTTTTTTCTGCAACCATGCTAATAATACGTCGCTATCACCACCAGGATCTATAATAATAGCTTCTGTATCTTTGTAAATCACATAACAGTTTGTCCCTAATTGTCCTAACGATATACCATGAATTTGCATATTATTCATCCTTTAATTATTTATTTTTAATAAACACTCGACAAAATACTTTTATTATTCTAAACTGTGGAAGGACATTTATTAATATATTTTCACTAAATTACTATGCACTATTTTTGGCGAAAGGAAGTACAGTTAAATGGCACTTGCATTAATATTAATTATTATAACATTACTATGTGGCTCTGCTCTTTGTCGAGAGTTCAAATCAAAAAATACTTCAGCTACAATTATGACAGGTTCGTCAACTATATTGTTCGGTTTTCTATCGATCACCACCATTATAACAAGCTATTTTCAATAGGAAGTAATAAAAAACACCTTATTCTCAAAAATGAGATAAGGTGTTTTTTATTACTCTTCTTCTACTTCTTCTTCATAACCAAAATCATAAAAACGGAATAAATCTCCATAAATAATTTGATCTGAATACGATAATTCCTGTTCAACTTGTTCTGATATTGGTTTACAGACGCTTACTTCTGATTCACTTTCATCTTCACTTAGTAGACTAGATGTTTCGACAGAGAGTAAGTCACCTGTTTCACGATCAAAACATTGATCTTTCGTATAAATATAGTCATTACTTATAAAACTACCATCACGCAATGCTACATAGTCTTTTCGATCTGTACCAAATAAATCCGTACCAAAACTAAGATCATCACTATCATCTATTCCTAATAGATTTAGAAGTGTTGGCTTTATATCTACTTGACCAGCTATTTCAGAAACAACCTCTCCATCTTCACCAGGAATGTGTATATATAATGGAACTCTTTGCAACTGTATATGGTCATATGGTGTGATTTCTTCTTTTTCTAAATACTGTGCCATTGCTTTATCATGAAAATCACTAATTCCATAATGATCTCCCATTAAAACAATAATAGAATTTTCATACTCACCTGATTCTTTTAAATCAGTAAAAAATTCTTCAACCGCTTCGTCTGTATAACGCACTGTTTGAAAATACTGATTTAAAGTTTTAGAATTTGAATCATATTTATCAATCGTAGCATCTTCTTCATCTAAATCAAATGGATAATGATTCGTTAACGTAATAAAACGTGTATAATATGGCTCTTCTAGTGCTTGTAAATATTTAATTGATTGTTCAAAGAAATCTTTATCCTTTAATCCCCAACCAACTTTATTTTCATCAGTAACTTCATAAGAATCCACATCATAATAGTGATCGATACCAATATTATCGTACATTACATCACGGTTCCAGAAGCTTTTGTTATTTGCGTGTAGCACCGCAGATGTGTAACCTGCTTCCCCTAAAATTTCTGGTGTTGCATTATACTCATTTTGACCATGGGTAAAATAAACAGCACCACTAGGTAAAGGATATAATCCAGTCTCAACTAGAAACTCAGAATCTGACGTTTTTCCTTGTTCAGTTTGATGGTAAAAATTATCAAAATAGTAACTATCGTCAATTAAGTCATTTAAAAAGGGCGTAATTTCTTCCCCATTTAACGTATTATTAATCACAAAACTTTGAATAGATTCTAATGATATAAAAATTACATTTTTACCTTCTGCAATACCTGACAGTTTATTATCTTCTTGATCTGTCGCATTTTCTTCAATATATTCTTCAATCTCAGGTAATTCGTTACCATCTGCAAATACACGTTGTGCTTGTGACTTGGACTGTTGTGCAATATCATAGATATGGTAGTTAAAAATACCAATATTTTTAACTAAATATTCACGGTCAAACGTTCTTTGTAATAATTGTGGACGTTCAATCTCTGCAAGTACATAATTACCTAATAAAAAAGCTAAAGAAAGACTTAATGCTAATACTTTTTTACGTTTTATATAAGTTGCTGACAATATGCCACTGTATCTTTTACTCAAATACCATACAATTGCTACATCAAGAAAAAGCAAAAGGTCTGGTAAATGCATTAGTGCCATTGCACTCGTTCCTAAATCAGCAGCGTTACTTCCTTGAAACAACACTGGAATTGTAATGAAGTCTGAGAAATTTCGATAGAATACTAGATTAAAATACAAAACTAGTGATCCAATTAGTGCTGTATATTGAATAAATTTCATTTGATTTTTCTCTTTAAACCAAACACTTATTGCAAATATTAAAAACGCTGAAACAAATGGATTAATCAATAAGATGATCTCTTGCATAATATTATCTAATTGTATATTAAATAAGAATCGATAAACAATATATGTCTTTGCACCAAATAACAAGCTCGCAATGACATATAACGGTACATTATATTTTTTCTGAAGCATATCTATAACTTCCTCCTAGCCATATTCTATTATTTATATTTTAAGTTTAATTTACATTCACAACTTAAACATTATATAACACAAGTGTAAATTAATAAACCCTTACTATATAGACGTATTTAAAAATAAAAAGTTTCATTTTTATTTACAATAAATTAATAATAACCTATTTAAGTAGATAAATCCAAAAAAATAAACCCTCAAACAAGGATTTATTTAAATATATTATGTTAATGTAGATTATTTGAGAATTTATTTTACAAAATAAAAAAATCTTTTTAGTGATGTGCTTGCTTTACTAAATAAGCGCCACCTATTATTCCAGCATCATTACCTAACGATGCAATAACAAACCTACAACCTTCGTCTATACGAGGCAACGTATAGGATTCAAAAGCTTTTCGAAGTGGCGTTAATAATTTATCTCCTGCTTTTGAAACCCCTCCACCTATGACAATAATGGAGGGATTAATAATTGTTGCCATGTTTGCGATCGCTAATCCGAGAATATCTGTTACTTTATCAATAATCCCTTGTGCAACTATATCTCCAGAGGTAGCTGCTTCAAAAACGTCTTTCGCTGTCAACTCTTTTAACATTGAAAGGTCTTTTAAAGATGTAGTTGATCCAGACAGAATAGCTTCATTTGCTTGCCTAACAATCCCTGTTGCAGACGCCACTGTTTCTAAGCAACCATTTCTACCGCAGTTACATGGGGTTCCTTCAGGTTCAACCATTATATGACCTATTTCCCCTGCAGTCCCATTAACACCATTTATCACTTGGCTGTTTGCAATAATACCACCACCAACTCCAGTTCCCAATGTGATTGCGATTAAGTTATCTGCTAAACCACCAGAACCTTTCCAATTCTCACCAACCGCTGCTATATTTGCATCGTTATCAACAATTACAGGTAATCCTGATAATTCTTTTAATACCTTTCCTAATTTAAAGTCCTTCCAACCTAAATTAACTGCAATCGATACGTCACCGGTTTCAACATCAACAAAACCAGGAGCCCCAACCCCTATTCCAAGAATGGATGTTGGATCAATATCTAGTTTCTTTAATTTCAGGTTAATCGAAGTCCAGATATCATGCGGAATACTTTTAGCATTATCATTTTTATTCGTTTCTATTTCCCATTTATCAATAATAGTACCTTCTATTTTAATTATTCCAAATTTGATTGTAGTTCCACCAATGTCAACACCAATTAATAGTTGCTCACTCATGCTTCCACCCCTTCAATTCCTTAATTTTGCTATTTCTTGTCTTAATAACAAAATCGCCATTTGATAATCTGCAATAGAAAGACATTGCGCTTGGTATAGCTCTTTTATTTCAGCTTCCATTAGTTCTAAATCTGCTAATCGATCACCAATATAAATAATTATTCCAAACTTTTTTAGCAATTGTTGTATATCATAAATTGTTTTCATATAATCACCTATTTCATTATAACAAATTTAAACAATAATATATCAATAAAATAAATAAAAAAAAGACCTAGATCAATTTTACCGATCTGGGTCTTGTGGATCTAAGAAAGTTGGTCTTCTACTTTTTAATGGAACGGGCGTCCGAACAAGTACATCAAGAAAAGCTTTCGGCGAAAAAGGAATGAATGGCCACATATAACCAGTTTTAAATGTATTCATTCGAATCAGATATATTAACCACGCGGTTACTCCAATGACATATCCTATAACTCCAAAACTCGCAGTGGAAAGTAATAATAATATACGTACCAGCCTATTCGCTAAACTTAATTCATAACTAGGAGTTGCAAATGTCCCCATCACTGCAACGGATAAATATAAAACAACCTCATTTGAAAACAATCCTACCTCTACCGCTACTTGACCAATCATTATCGCCGCAACAAGACCAAGTGCAGTAGCAAGCGCTGTTGGTGTATGAATAGCAGCCATTCGTAACATGTCGATTCCAATTTCAGCTATTAGGAATTGAAGGAGTAAAGGAATAACCCCTGTTTCACTTGGCCCAAAAAAGGCAAGCTGTTCCGGTAATAAAGCAGGTTGAATAGAAATCAAATAGTAGAAAGGCAAAATAAAGATAGATCCAATAACAGCAATGAATCGTACAAATCGTAAATATGCTCCTACCAAAGGTTTTTGTCTATATTCCTCCGCATGTTGTAAATGATGCCAAAACGTAGCAGGTAAAATCATTACGCTCGGTGAACCATCAATAATCAAAATGATATGACCTTCAAATAAATGTGCTGCAGCCGTATCAGGACGTTCTGTATATCGAATGGTTGGATATGGATTCCAATGCCTTCCACTCAAATATTCTTCTATTGTTTTTTCAGCCATAGGTAGACCATCCGTATCAATCTTCTTAAGATGATCTTGTAATAGTTTAACTTTTTTGGGATCAGCGATATCCTCAATATAACAAATACAGACATCGGACTTAGAACGCCTTCCAATACTTGTATATGCCATTCTTAATGAACGATCACGAACTCGCCTTCTTGTTAGTGCTGTATTAAAGACAATTGTTTCTACGTATCCATCCCTTGATCCACGTACAACCCTTTCCAAATCTGGTTCTTGTGGCCCTCTAGCTGGATAAGTTCTAGCATCAATCATAATAATTTTATCTAGTCCCTCAACCATCAATGCAGTTGGTCCACCAAGTACAGTATCACCAGCCTCTATTAAATCGTCAACCGTTGCTAGTTCTACATATGGTATATACGTTTTTAAAAGTTTAACCATTGGATCTGGTTGAAGTTTCTCTTCTTCAAGATCTGCCAAAAAACGCATCAGATGAAACATAATGTCATCTTTAACAAAACCATCGATCATAAACATTGCCATATCTTTACCAGCATAGTGTAAGTCTAATTGTATAATATCAAAACTTTTTTCCACGCCAAGATAATCATGTAAATACTCTACATTATCAGTAAATGACTTACTTAACGACCTCTTCTCATTCATTACGACACCTTCATTCTATGTAAATAGATTAATCCACTAATAGTAGTAGGTTCTACAAAGAAATAAATATCATGCATATACATATAAATAAATGCTTGTACATATATATGTATATGAATAAAACAAGTCACCAGAAATTGGTTAAACTGGATTGGAGGAAGTATGAAGCGGTATATTTCGATTATCTTTATTTCTATAATACTCTTTAGTTCACTAATTATTTTTAACAATCTGTCTGAAACCACGGTGAAATTTTTTCCTATTGATGAATCTAGGTCTTTCAAAAGTGCAACCACTAAACTTACATTATTAATGGAACAAGACCATGATTCCTATACAATAGATTGGCATGCTTCTTCAGAGTTAGATGAATTAACTTATTTAAGACAAGATATCTCTCTTTTATATGTTGATGGTCAGTTGAAAGCTATAAAAAGTAAATGGAAGGAACAAGAAAGTACTATTGATTTACAAACAACAATAACTGGCGAAGATAGCAGCCATTATCAAGCCATATCATATCATCATGCTGAAGTACATTATCCAGAAGATAAGATAAAAAGTGTTCAGGCTATGACGCATGATGAGTTATACGTAATTGACTCACCTCAGACACCATTAGAAGCTTTTAAAATACCTACAAACGATTTACAAACAGAATGGAAGGAAACACTGAATCATGCAACGAACCAACAATTATATTATCAATGGCAACAATTACTAGATCACTTTCAATTAAACAGTGATGATTATTTATCTGTCCCATTAAATATGCTGTATCAATATGAAACCACAGCCCTTCCTAATTTGACTGCTAAACAAACTAAAAAAGTCATTGGACAAATGTGGGAAGGTTTATACGCAAATTATATTTTGCCATTTAATGAGTCTGGTCCTTCTTCAAAAAGTTTTATTCCCTTGATACTATTAGATAAAGAAGGAACACATCTACGGATATTATATCAAGACCATAAAGGCGAGATGCAACAACTTATCCAAAACTATTCATTTGAAAACCAATCTTGATATAGATCGGTAAATAATTTATTTGTAGAATCTAAATCCATTGCTTTTTCTAGTGACTTTTTCGCTTTGTTTGCTTCATCATTATCCATGTAAATCAATGCCAAATTATAATGCGCTTCCGGAATTTTATTTGGCTCGATCGAAATTAAATTCTCTAAATCCTTCCTAGCCTTATCTGTTTGTGCTAATTTGCTATATGCATAAGAACGAAGAAACAATAATTCAGCTGAATAATCGCTAGGATTACTTTTTATAATTCGAGTTGTAACAGTAATTACTTCATCATATTCTTCTCCTACAATAAGCTGTTGTGCTATTTGCACTTCTAGAGCTGGATCATAATGTGTAGATGTATGCAATATGCCGTATATAAGCAATGTTGTAATAATTATAATATATCCAAAAATCGCCATTGATTGTTGTTTAATTAGTTTTTTCTTTGGAAAGAATGCGATTCCCGAAGCAATAAATCCACCGACTAGACCTCCAATATGAGCTCCGTTATCGATCTGCTGTACTACAAAACCAAATATAATATTAAATGCAATAATAACAATTATATTCCATCCCATTGTTTGAAAAAAGATACGACGATAATGCAATCCAAAGAATAATAATGCACCAAATAAACCAAAAATCGCACCAGATGCACCTGCAGCTAATTGAGGACTAAAGGCAAAACTAGTTATGCCGCCTAGAATTCCAGAACCAAAGTAAATAAATAAAAAGCGTTTCACGCCATAAATTCGTTCAACTAGACTACCTACAATATGTAAAGCAAACATATTCATAACAAGATGTAAGAAACCAATATGTAAAAACATAGAGGAGACAATCCGCCACCACTCTCCATCTAATATAGCTGGATTATATTTTGCTCCGTACCTAATCAGAGTCTCTGTTGAAGTACTTCCACCTTGCCACTCTAATAATAAAAACATAAGTACATTAATAACTAGAAGCACATACGTATAAAAAGGTTTTGCATACTCGAAAATTTTTGTCGATGTGTTTTGAATTTGTTGAAATTCTCCCAGAATAGACACTTTTAGATACTGTGTAATTCGTTCCATATCTAATACATCACGAGGTAAATTAAATTCAATTGGTTCTACAGATGTTTCTTGAAATAAACGTTCCTTCTCATCTGATCTATTTTCGTCATTTAAATAATATACGTGCATATTTGTAAATTTTCCTTGATTTATCTTTTTCGTTTCATTTAAACTTTCCCAATCATCTACAGGAGCATGTTTAGCTACATAGACATTATGTAATTCAATATTCCTACCTAGGAATAGTTTAGCTAACTTTTTAGCATTAGTATATGTGCGGTCCACATCTATTTTTAATTGATTCTTCCAATCAAATTCTTGATTTGTCAGTCGAATCACATGATTTTGTTTTCTTTTAGTTCTTTGTAGCCACACTTCTGTCTGTCTATTATCAATAAAGACTATGTCAAACCCTTGTTGATGGATAAGGTAATCTGTTAATTTATAATAATAAAATGTGTCTTCTAGAAACATCTCTACCATCTCCTTCCCTATCTCTATATGATATCATTAAATTATAGAAGAAGGAGACGTTTCTAATAGTAGAAACGTCTCCTTCTTCTATAATTTATTTTGCATTTCCAAATATACTAGGCATCAAGTAATTTCTTAAGAACGGAACACGCATACTTAAAGCAATCATTACTTTTCGAATAACGGTAAAAGTTAAAAGCATATTAATTATTTTATATTTTTTTCTATATAAAATAACTCCACCAAACACCATCGCACAAACCATTATCATTTTTTGCATCTCATAACTTCATCCTTCCTTTTTGTAATCGGCAAGGATAGTTTACCTCGAAATGAAAAAAATATGATTTATCTTTTCAGAAAAACCAAAAAAATCAATTCATTATTATATGATCTACTGGTACATCGAATGTCTCTGGATAAATACTTTTAATAATTTGTTCATTCCATGCTAATGCTATCGTTTTCCCAGAATAATTGGATAAAAATCGATCATAGTATCCTCCACCATGTCCAATTCGGTAATTCATCTGGTCAAATAGTAATCCTGGAACAATAATTAAGTCTATTTTACTTGATTCAACTTGAACGGATACTGCTGGATTAGGTTCTAACAAGTCAAAATAAACTTTTTCCAATTGCTCATACGTTTCAAAATAATAAAATACTAACTTAGAATCTTCTGGAAAACATTTAGGTACTACAACCTTTTTACCTTGTTTTTTCGCAGCTTCAATTATTGGTTTTGTGTCCCACTCATAACCTTGTGAAATAGTAACAGCAATAACTTCTGCTTCCGACCAATATGTACTGTTAAATAGGTTATGATATAGTTGTAACTCAATCTTGGCCTTTTCCTCACTAGATAAACTCATTAACTTTTGTGTTAGTTTATTTCGCAGCCTTTTTTTCGTTTCCAGCTTTATTCTCTCCTTTGCCAGTAAAAAGATGAAAAGCTCTTACCTAATATTAGGTAAGAGCTAGAACGGAACTTTTATTTTGTTTCGCGGTGAAGCGTTTGTTTCTTCAAACGCGGGCTATATTTTTTCATTTCTATACGTTCCGGGTTTGTACGTTTATTTTTTGTAGTAATATAATTACGGTCACCTGTTTCAGTACAAGCAAGTGTGATATTTACGCGCATCATTATCCCTCCAAACTATTCATCTAACAACTCTTAAATTTAATATCATTTTCAGACTTATTAATAATACCAAATATAAATCTATAATTCAAGGTTCTTTATTGATTTTGGATAAAATAAAATTACTTTTTTTCAAGAAACAATTGTGTTATAACTATTAGTGTGAACATTAGGAGGGAACTTAGTGCTATATACAATTATTAGTCTACTTGTCATTGTTATCGTATTATTTATTATTTCATTTTTTGCGAACAATAAATTCAAACTATTGGAAGATCAATTAGAACAGATCTCTTTATCTTCCTTACAAGAAACGTATCAAATGAAGAAAAAAATTAAAATTTTAGAGGAAGAATTGCTTTCAGATGATATGGAAGAATTTGATTTACAAAAACCGAAACAAACACAAACTCCTTTGATGCGGAGAGTACAGCAAATGCATCTAGCAGGAAACTCTGCAGCTGAAATTGCAAGATCAACTAATTTAAGTGAATATGACATCCATTCACTTATTAGACAATTCTCAACTAAAGGATAGAGGCATTTATAATGAAACCATTCATACGCGTATTCGCACTAGGAATTTTAACAGCTACAATCTTATTAAGCATTACATATTTTTTAGAAAGCAATAAAAATACAGTAAGCGAAGAGTTAAGTACTGATGAAATGATAACTGCAATAGAAAATCAAGGGTATTTCGTCACGGATGAAGATCCAACATCTATTACAGAGGAAAATGAGACAATAGATAATGAAAGTGAACAAGAAGAAGTGACAGAAAATGAAACAGAAGAAGAAACTGTTACTGATACTTATACGTTAACAATTGAATCTGGTATGACCATTGCAGAGGTTTCAAATTATTTAGTAGCAGCAAACATAATCGATTCTCAAGAAGCGTTTATCAACTATTTAACAGATAATGATTATGGTACAAGTATACAGATAGGTGAATTTGAATTAAATAGTGAGATGTCTAATGAAGAGATTGCAAATACAATTACGAATCAAAATTAAAAACCAGTAGTGTTTAGACAGTCGTCCTAACACTACTGGTTTTTATTCATTCAAGTCTAAAGACTCTCCTTTAACAAGATACATAATATTTTCTGCAATATTTGTTAAATGATCTCCGTATCTTTCAATATATCGACCACTAAATGCCATTTGCATGATTAATTGTATTTTTTGCGGATTTGTAGCTGTCTCTTCCAATAATTCCTGTAAGACATTTGCATACATACCATCAATTAAATCATCCAATTCAGAAAGTTTTTTTGCTAAAGTAATATCTTCTTGCTCATATGCATTAATTGCCAAATCAATCATTCTAAGCGCTACGTCACGCATATCTGCTAAAGACTCGTGAATCTCTAAACCATGATTTTCTCCTAAATGTTTCGTAGAACGAGCTATATTTTTAGCGTTATCTGCCATCCGTTCTAAGTCAGTAGAGATACGTATTGCAACAATTAACTTTCTTAAGTCGGACGCTACAGGCTGTTGCCTAGCAATTAATAATATGGCAGTTTCATTAATATCTAAGTCAATTGCATCTAAGCGTTTATCTGCTTCAACAACCTGCGCTGCTAAATTTGTATCTGAATGATAAAGAGCGTGAACAGCATCTTGTAATTGTACCTTTGCTCCTTGAGCCAAATCAATAACCTTTTGTTTCATTTTATCTAATTCAATTTCGAATTGCTCTCTTGCAACCATAAAAATCCTCCCCCATACCCTTTCAAATATTAACCAAATCTTCCTGTAATATAATCTTCTGTCCGTTTGTCTTTAGGTAAAGAAAACAAAGTATCCGTATCTGTAAATTCAACTAATTCTCCATTTAATAAGAAGGCAGTTTTATCAGAAATACGAGCTGCTTGTTGCATATTATGCGTTACTATAATGATAGAATAGTTCTTTTTCAGCTCTTGAATCAATTCTTCTACTTTTAAAGTTGATTTAGGGTCTAATGCAGAAGTTGGTTCGTCCATTAAAATAACATCTGGCTCAATTGCTAAACAACGTGCTATACAAATACGCTGTTGTTGTCCACCTGAGAGGCTATAAGCATTTTCTTTTAATCGATCCTTTACTTCGTCCCAAATGTAGGCACCACGAAGGCTTCTTTCAACAATTTCATCTAGTATTTTTTTGTTACGAATACCATGAATCTTTGGTCCATATGCAATATTCTCATAAATAGATTTTGGAAATGGATTAGGTTTTTGAAAGACCATTCCAACATTTGTTCTTAAGTCTTCTACTTTAAATGACTTATCAAGAATGTTTTTACCTCTATATTTTATCGTTCCTGATGTACGGACATTAGGAACTAATTCTACCATTCTATTTAACGTTTTTAGATAAGTAGATTTTCCACAACCTGAAGGTCCTATAATCGCAGTGACCTCTTTTTCGTATATTGGTAAATCAATACTTTTTAACGCTTGCGTGTTACCGTACCATAAATTTAAATCTTTTGTATCATATACTATATTCGCATTTTCTTTCGTGTTTTCTGGTATATTCTCACTTGAGACAAATTTCATATTATTTTGATTCATTTTTGTAGCTGTACTCATTCCATTCACCCCTTTAATATCTTTGTTGGAACTTATTTCTAATAATAATTGCTGTAGAGTTCAAGATAAATAATAGTACCAATAATACAATGATTGTAGCAGATGCTAAATACGCATATTCTTCCATCAATGAAGAATCTAATGTCCAATAATAAATTTGCATTGGAAGTACTGTAAACTTATCAAATATACCACCTGGAAATGGTAGTAATAAAGCCGGTATTCCTAATACAACGAGTGGTGCTGTTTCACCAATTGCTCGAGATAGTGCTAAAATAGTTCCCGTCAAAATCCCAGGTAGTGATGCCGGCAAAATAATATTTTTTACTGTTTGCCATTTAGTTGCACCCATTCCAAATGAAGCTTCACTTAAATGTTTTGGTACAGCACGAATTGCTTCTTGACTTGATACAATTACTATAGGTAACACTAAGAGTGACATGGTTAGCCCACCTGCCAAAACTATATTTCCAAAATCCATCGTTCGTACGAAGATAGTCAAACCTAATATCCCATATACAATAGAAGGCACACCCGCTAAGTTTGAAATATTAGTTTGAATTATTGACTGTAAACGACCTTTTCTCGCATATAATTCATTATAAATCGCAGTACTGACACCCAAGACCATGGTTACTGGAATTACAACAGCCATTAACCAAAACGTACCAAGTACAGCACCCATAATACCAGCTCTATCAGGACTCGTTGATAGTTTTCCAGTTAAAAAATCTAGATTGATATAAGCAAGGCCTTGTGTTAACACTCGAATAATTAATACTGCAAGAACAACAAGTCCAAATAATGTTGATAATAAGAAAATTGTTTTCAATATATTATTTAAGATAATTCGAGACTTCATTTTTTTCTCAACTTGTTTCGTAGTTAAATGTTTCATTTAGTATTCCTCCCTATACCTACGAGAGACATATCTTGCAACGATATTCATTAGTAATGTAAAACAAAATAGAGTCATTGCAACTGCATATAAACTATAATAGATAGTTGAACCAGCAGGTGCGTCTCCACCAGAAACTTCCACAATATATGCTGTCATTGTTTGCATAGATTGCGTTACATCGAGGGTAAAGTTTTTAGAACTTCCACTTGCAATAGTTAAAATCATGGTTTCCCCTATTGCTCTTGAAATCCCTAAAACAAAGGATGCAATAATACCAGATAAAGCAGCCGGAACAATTACGCGAAAGGTTACTTCCAACTTTGTTGCTCCCAGTGCTAGTGCACCTTCTCTCATTGCGTTCGGAACAGAACTCATTGCATCTTCAGATAAAGATGCAATCATAGGAATAATCATAATCCCCATCACGATACCTGGGCTAAGTACGTTAGTTGCTTCTAAACCAGGTATGAATTCTCTTAATAGAGGTGTAACAAATGTAAATGCGAAGAACCCATAAACAATCGTTGGTATGCCTGCAAGCAATTCTAAAAGTGGTTTTAACGTTCTTCTAACACGGTCAGTTGCATATTCACTTAAATAAATTGCTGTCATTATACCGATTGGACCTGCAACAAGCATTGCAATTACAGATGAAATAATAGTACCTGAAATTAGTGGTAGGATGCCAAATTCTGGATTTTGGCTTAATGGCCTCAATATCGTTCCAGTAAAGAACTCAATTATTGAAACTCTAGAAAAAAAGTGTATTGTTTCTGTTAAAAGAGTGAACAATATACCAATAGTTGTTAATAAAGAAATCATTGCAATAAGAAATAATAAGACAGGAACGGCTTTTTCTATTATGGAAGAAAAACTTCTTCCTGCCCTTTTCTTACTAATTAATTCTCTCACTTGAACAGCATTATCTTTGTTTAAATTGCTGTTATTCGCCACTCATAACACCCCTCTTAATCTATTCTATAATACTAATTAGAGAAGAGAGCAATTAATTACTCTCTTCTCTATCAGATTTATACCTTCATCTTATTATTATTTAAGCCCATTTAGGAAATCTATACTTTCTTGTGCTTCTTCATCTGGGATTGGAGCAAATCCTGTTTCACCAGCAAAAGTATTTACGTTATTCATTAAATAGATTGCATAATCTAACACTTGAGCTTTTTCTGTTGCATTATTAACATTCAAATAAGTGAATACTGGACGAGTAAAGTTAGCATAATCGCCATCTTCAGCAATTGTCTCAAGAGAAGGTTCAACTGGTCCATCACCAAAATCAACATTTACTGCTTGTAATTTATCTTGATTATTTACATAGTAACCAAAACCAAAGAATCCAATAGAGTTAACATCTTCAGACACCAATGTTACCAATGTAGAATACTCTTGTTGAAGATTAACATCACTTACAAGATCAGCTTCTTCAAGAATATTTTCATAAAAGAATTCATACGTACCGTGATTCTCGTTCGGTCCATAAGTGTTTATTTTTTCATCTGGCCATTCTGGATTAATATCAGACCAGTTTGTTACACCACCATCAGCAAGGAAAATACTTAACAGTTCTTCTTCTGTCATTTCCGTAGCCCAATCATTATCTGGATGCATAACGAAAGTTAAACCATCTAATGCAACTTTCAATTCATGTACTTCGATACCAAGCTCTTCTGCAGCCGCTGATTCCTCTTCTTTAATTTGTCGAGAAGCGTCATTAAAATCAGTTCCATCTTCAACTAAGAACTTTTCAAATCCTGCACTTGTACCTGAACGACCTACTTCAACAGATACACCTTCTTGTTCTGTTAACATATACTCTTCTGCAATTCTAGCCATTAATGGATAAACTGTACCAGAACCATCAATAACAACACTACCTTCTAATTCTGCTGATTCACTTTCAGTATCTTCTGTGTCAGTTGATTCTGCATTCGAATCGTCTGTCTCTTCTGCACTTGAATCGTCACTTGATCCACAAGCTGCAAGTAAACCGATTGATAATACTAATAGTAAAGCTAATCCAACTAATTTTAATTTTTTCATTTAATGTTCCCCCTACAGTTTTGTATTACGCATTTAGGCTTGGCTATCTCAGCCACAAACTCATCATAACGTATTAGTTTGAACTTACCGTTAATTGAATGTTAAGAATGTGTAAATTAAACACTTATTTTGTCAGTAGATAAACTAAAAAGGTGTGAGCGATAATTATCGCTCACACCTTTTATTAATCTTCTTCTGCAACTTCTTCATTTAAATTTTCGGTTACGCCCGCTTCATCTCGTTCTTCTTTCAATTGGAAATACTTTTCAATAATACGGTTACCAATTTCATGATGAATACCGTTTTGGTCATTACCAGTACCTGTTCTTGGTACAATAATTGCAAAAGCTACCTCCGGCTCATCATATGGTGCATAACCAACTAATGAAAGATTATAAGTAGATTGTTTTACACCATCTATATAAAATTCGTTTTGAGCAGTACCAGTTTTTGCAGCAACCTTGTATTCATTGTTACCCCAATGACTTGATGCTGTCCCTTCTGATACTACGCGTTTGAATCCTTCTTGCACCCGTTCAATATAAGAATCATCCATCACAACTCGATTGAGTATATCGGTATCAAAGCTTTCAATTACGGGGCCTAAGGAATCCTTAGAAGCATTTGACTCCCTAACTTCTTTGACAATATGCGGTCTCACGCGATAGCCATCATTTGCAATAGTCGAAACATATTGTGCTAACTGCAATGTTGTATAGGTATCATATTGACCAATCGCAAGGTCTAAAAGAAGTCCCCCATTATCAGGATCCCCCACTACACCAGTAGATTCATATGGCAAATCAATTCCTGTTTCAACACCTAAACCAAATTGATTATAATAATTTCGTAATGTCTGAAACGAATCCCAATCAAAGCCTGATAGTTTTTCACCATATTGATAGTTTGCACTTGCTAATCTAATCGCTACATTAAACATATAAACGTTTGATGATTGTTCTAACGCTTCTATATCGTCTACATAACCTAAATTCTTCCAAGAGCTTTTTTTAGGGTCATTTGCAATTTTAATTGGCTCATCTTTAATTTGCTCTCCAGGACTCATAACACCTGAGTCTAAAGCAGCTAGAACAGTTGCCCCTTTGACCGTAGAACCTGGTAAATGTTGATCATAAATCGTCCGATATGATTGATCTACATACTCATCATCTTCTCGATGCGCTCCAGATAACGCAAGAACATCACCAGTTTGGGGATCCAACATCGCAACTAAAGCATCTTCCATATAACGATTTTCAGTTGGATTTTGATTATAATAACTTTCTAGTTCTTCTTGAACAATCTTATCAATTTCCTCTTGTAACTCAATATCTACTGTTAATATTAAATCACTACCACTTTGTCCTTCTATAACAGTATTTTGCCCTACAATGTCACCATTATTATCCGTAACATATTCTATTATTTCTTTTTGCCCAGTTAATACACTTTCGTATTCTAGTTCCAAACCACTCTTACCAACCCGATCATTTCGACTGTATCCTCGTGTTAGATAAAAATCCTGATTGTCAATTGGTATTCCTTCATTTGTTGACGTTATACTACCAATAAATGTGGAAAATGTATCATCAACTTTTGAAATGCGATTCCAATCAATAGAAGCATCAATTCCTGTAAGCTCAAACAAATGCTCTGAAACTAATGCATATTCTTCCTCGGTAACATTTTCATTTTTCACAATATGAGGAGAGAATTCACTCGCTGCATCTAATTCTTTTTTTATTGCAACAACATTTAATAGAACTGGGTCTGACCAATCATATTCGTTGTAATCTTCAGCTGTGATTTTTTCAAGTATTAGCTTATACTGTTCACTTGTATCTAATTCTAATTCCTCTTCTGTTAATCGATCACCTGCATCTTTAGCGTTAAGCATGTACCAATATTCCTTTTTATCTCGTTCTCGAATTAATTTCTCTAACGCTTCAAATTCTTCTTCCATTGTAATATATTCGCCCAATTTCTCTGCTAGTTCTAAACGTTCCGCAGCAGAATCACCATTCTTAGGTGGGGTATACGTAATGGAGCGCGTTGATTCGTTATCTAAAATTAATTTTCCATAACGGTCATACATTAAACCTCTTGGTACAGAAATAGAAGCTTGCGTATTTTCCGTTTCATTTATTTGATCTTGTGCAGCTTCACCATTCAAAATTTGCACGACACCTAATTGCAAAATTAATAATGAAAACAAAGCAAATACAAAAATGAATAATATATTTAAACGAAAGGGAAGTTGTACTTTCTTTTTTTTCTTTTTCCCCATTCTATTCTCCCCCTTTTGCGAACTCAATTAGGGCTATTATAGCACGTTTTCTATCTATTTTCATTATTCATTACGCCATCTTTTAATGGAGATGCAGGATTTTTCCCTGTAGGAAGGAAGGACACTTTTCGGATAAAGTATGAAACGACAATATGACCGGCACCTAATATAACTAATAAATAAGGAATAATTTGTTCAGCTGGGAATAGCTTTATACTAATTATAAATAACATAATTGAGCTCACTCTTCCTACATTTAGAAATAATTCTCTAACAACAATATATTCAATTCGCATTTCTTTTGCTTGCCAACCATGTCCTATTACGTCATATGTCATTGACACATAAGGAACCGTAAACAAAGGATATGCAATACCAATTATTGCACCATACAGTAATAAAATCGGAAAATTTAAATTAAATATAATAAGAAAAATCGCAAAATATAGTGTTAATCCTCCAATTAATATAGACCTTTTTCGCATATGCGGCTTAATTATACGTGTTGCTGCATAATAACAAACAAAGGAAGAACCCGAAAAAATAAGATTAAACGTACCTAAAGCCAACTCACTCCCTGTAGCAATAAATACCCAAATCGAGATAACAAATACAAAGATACCCTCTCTTAAACCTTGAAATGTATGTGCATATAGGATGTTACGCCAATTTTTATTATTTTTACGTTCATATAAAATGCGTTTAAAATTAAATTTACCTGTTGCTTGTCTTCTTTTTAAGAAGAAGCTACAAATAACCGCACATATAAATAGGAAAAAAGAAATAGAAAAGATAATCGTATACCCTTGTGAATTATTCATATTTGAAATTACATAACCAGCTAGGATAGGCCCAATCATCCCACCAAATGACTGCATTAGACCTAAAAATCCATTGAAGAAATCACGTGTATCTGGTTCCGTAATTTCAAATGTTAAGACGTTAAATGCCAACCAATAAAAACCATATCCAACACCTAACAATGCACCTAATAAAATGTTATATGTTGCAGCATTTTCACTTACTAGTAAAACTGTCATAAAAAAAATAGCTAAAAATGTAACACCTAACCGTAAAACAATAACCCGGTCCACTCTTTTAGCCAATCTACCTGCAACGATAAAGGTAACTGGTTGTAAGATATATACTGCACCATTATACTGTGCAATGGCTATGTAATCATTTGATTGTTTCCATAAGTAGATATTCACAAACGTATTCGATAGGAATGTAGCCAGAGCATACAATCCTCCAATTATTAATAATAGCTTTAAATCACGATTAACGACTATATCACCTAATAAGATGTTTGGTTTCTTTTGCATATCCAGTTCTCCTTGTTTAGTTCTAGATCTTATTGTTTTCAATTGACAAGGAGATATACAGTTTTCAAGCAAAGAGGTAATTTATATTGAAAGGGAAGACTAATTGAGTATAAAAAAAAAACTGAGGAATATATCCCTCAGTTTTTTTCCACTAAATAACTTACTTAGTAGCCTCATATAATTTAGAAACTTCATCCCAATTAACAACATTCCAGAATGCTGCAATATAATCAGGGCGTTTGTTTTGATATTTAAGATAATAAGCATGTTCCCAAACATCCAAACCTAGAATTGGCGATATACCATCCATCACTGGAGTATCTTGGTTTGGTGTGCTTGTTATTTCAAGTTTACCATTTTTAACGATTAACCAAGCCCAACCTGAACCAAAACGACCAGTTGCAGCTGCTGCGAATTTTTCTTTAAACGCGTCAAAGCTACCAAAAGCATCTTTAATTTGTGTTGCTAATTCTCCTGTTGGCTCTCCACCACCATTTGGTGAAAGTAGTGTCCAGAATAAGCTATGGTTTGAGTGACCGCCACCATTATTTCGAACAGCAGTTTGCACAGATTCAGGTAAGCTATCTAGGTCAGATAGAAGCGCGTCTAATGATTTATCTTGTAAATCTGCATGCCCTTCTAGTGCTGCGTTTAATTTAGTCACATACGTGTTGTGGTGCTTCGTATGATGAATATTCATTGTTTCCTTATCAATATGCGGCTCTAATGCATCATAAGCATAAGGTAATTCAGGTAATTCAAATTTAGTCATTAATAATTCCTCCTAAAGTAGTATGTAAGAAAAACGTTCACAGAATATTCGTTTTTCTGATACATTAATGTTACCAAAGCTCTTCCATTCTTGCAACTTTTATGCATGTAATAGAATTTACAATTAAAATGTTCTTCCTATTACTCATACACCTTTTATATTATTATTAAACTTCATTTTTAATTATTTCTCTTATTTTCACCTGTAATATCAGTCTTTGCAAAATTCTCGATATCTTTAGAATTTCTTTCATCCTGATTGATATATTCCTTTTGATAAAAGTCAGAGGCTGTGTCAGAAGATCCATGTTCCTCAACCGCCTCCCAAGTATCTTGACCATCAAAAGCTTTAGAATTATCTTCTTGTGTAACATTCGGGTTTAACAGGTCTTCCTCGATCGGACGGTGGTTATAATCAATATCTTCATTAACTGTTGCATGTTTTATACAGTGTAATGCTGTAGGCATTGCTTGTAATCTTTCTTCGTTTATTTCTTTCCCACACGTTTTACAAAAGCCATACGAATCATCATTTATAGCATGAAGTGCATCATTAATATCTCTTAACTCCTGTATTGTGTGTTCATTTAAAGCAATATTTTTTTCACGTTCAAATAATTCTGAACCTTGATCACCTGGATGATTATCATAATTTGATAATTCTTCTATGACTTGATTAACATAACCATCTTCCTGATTTTCTTGCATTTTCATTTGATCTATTACTTGCTTTTTTTCCTTAAGTAATACAGTTTTAGAATAATCCTTTAATTCACTAGTTACCATATTCTAAATCCTCCTAAATTTATAAGTTAAATTAGATACTTATACGTACTATCTTACCTTAATTAGTTGGTCTTAAACTTCATACGATGGAAAGTCTATGTAATTACTTATGAAAAACAAAAAAAGAGGCTGGGACAAAACTCAGATAAACAATAAAAAGTTGCATCTTCCAACGGTAGTTGGAAGATGCAACTTTTTTATAAAATCGAAAATTTTAGTAAGTAAAAAAGGATACCTTCTGATAAAATTAAAGTACCACACAATAACAATCGGAGGTATCCTTATGTTTAAAGATTATAACATGAATCAAGTAATTTTGCCGTTAGATTTTGAAATGAAATTACAAAAAAATGATATTGCCTATACGATCCATGACTTAGTAGAACAAATACCTGATAAAGCATTTTCTGTTTTCTTACATGAAACAGGTTGTCCTGCTTATCATCCACGCATGATGATGAAGGTTATTTTATGTGCTTACACGCAATCTGTTTTCTCTGGAAGAAAAATTGAATCATTACTGAAAGATAGTGTACGCATGATGTGGTTAGCGCAAGGTTATGAGCCAAGCTATCGAACGATTAATCGTTTTCGAGTCAATGAAGAAGTACAAGAACTGTTACGCCAATGTTTTGTACAATTTCGATGCCAACTGGTGAAAGAAGAGCTGATTGACCAGGAAGCGATCTTTATTGATGGCACCAAAATAGAAGCAAATGCCAATAAATTTACGTTTGTTTGGCGAAAAGCGATTGAAAAATACAGTGCGAATTTGGTGGAGAAATCAAATCAACTGTACGATGAATTATTGGCAAACGAAATTATTCCAGAAATAGAACGCGAAAGTACGGAAGAACTATCCACTAAAGAACTCGAAAAAGTAGTTGAGAAACTAGAGAAGACCGTTGAAGGATACGACAAACAGATCGAAGAAAGTAAAGATGTCAGCAAACGGAAGCAGCTTCGCTCTGCAAGGAAAACACCAAAAAAATACCGCAAACAGTTTAAAGATTACGTAGCACGCAAACAAAAATACGAAAAGGATAGGCTTATATTTGAAGCGCGCAATAGTTATTCAAAGACAGACCATGATGCCACCTTTATGCGCATGAAAGACGATTATATGAAGAATGGCCAATTAAAAGCAGGTTACAATGTACAAATTGCGACCGAAGGACAATATACACTCGCATATGACGTATTTCCCAATCCAACTGATGTACGCACATTCACTCCTTTTCTAGATAAAATCGAGGAAAGCTTCTTTGAACTTCCCACATATATCGTAGCTGATGCAGGGTATGGAAGTGAACAGAATTATGAAGATGTCCGCATTAATCGGGAGCGCATCCCGCTGATTACATACAATAGGTATCGAAAAGAGAAGACAAAGAAATATAAGCAAGACCCTTTTAACACAATGAACTGGGCGTATGATGAAGCGAGTGATTCTTTCCGTTGTCCAAATGATAAAAAAGTGGCTTTCCAGTATCTATCTAATCGAACAGGTAAAGATAACTTCACCCGATCCTTTAAAGTCTATGAATGTGAAGACTGTTCGGATTGTCCGTTGCGTTCCCACTGTACAAAAGCAAAGGAAGGAAAGAATCGAAAAATTTATTATAATCAAAAATGGGAACAACAAAAAGCATACACAAAACAGCAGCTTTCAGAAAAAGAAACCGGTAAAATTTATGGCAAACGAAAAATAGATGTAGAACCAGTCTTCGGATTTTTGAAGGCTAATTTGCGTTTCACTCGTATGTCAGTAAGAGGCAAGAAGAAAGTGGAAAATGAATTAGGATTTGCATTCATGGCGGTGAACTTGAGAAAGTACACGGCTAAGCATGCGCATGGTCCAACAAATCCTGAAAATAATCCAACAAAAAAAGATTCCGACCATCTTCCTAAGATGATCGGAATCTTTTTCGTTATTTTGGCTAGTTATGTCTCAGCCTCTTTTAAGATGGCTCGGGACGGAATCGAACCGCCGACACACGGATTTTCAGTCCGTTGCTCTACCGACTGAGCTACCGAGCCTTATTATGTATAAAAGAAAAATGGAGGAGGATGAGGGATTCGAACCCCCGCGAGCCGCGAAGCCCCTGTCGGTTTTCAAGACCGATCCCTTCAGCCAGACTTGGGTAATCCTCCGTAAAAATTATTCTTTTAAAATGGTGGACCCTGCAGGATTCGAACCTGCGACCGATCGGTTATGAGCCGATAGCTCTAACCAACTGAGCTAAGGGTCCTTACATATGGGGCGACCGGTGGGAATTGAACCCACGTATGCCGGAATCACAATCCGGTGCGTTTACCCCTTCGCCACGACCGCCATAGTAAGACACTTATAAATATTGAATTTGGTAGCGGCGGAGGGGATCGAACCCCCGACCTCACGGGTATGAACCGTACGCTCTCGCCAGCTGAGCTACACCGCCATAATGGCTCCACAGGTAGGACTCGAACCTACGACCGATCGGTTAACAGCCGATTGCTCTACCACTGAGCTACTGTGGAATAATAATTAATTGTTTCTAATTAAGTATCTTCTAAAAAATTCATGTCAATCAAGCGACGATATATAATATAACACGGATTAAAAATACTGTCAATAACTTTTTTTGTTTTTATATTTGCGCAACAAAATTAATATAGCATGTCCTATTAAATCATTCAAGCTTTTTCTACACAAACCCTAAATATTTTTTATCTAAGTGTCCAATATTTATAGTAAAATTATTAAAAAAGGAGGGAATATCCCCCCTTTTTTTAATGTATAGCTTCAGGACTTTTTTCTCCTAATACTTCTTCTGCAATATTTAATGAATGATCTCCAATACGTTCTAGATTACTTAAGATATCCACAAAAACAATACCAGAAGCACCAGAACACAGCCCTTCATTTAATCGAATAATATGCTTCTTACGGAAGGTTCTTTCCATTTTATCAATCTGATTTTCTTGTTGTACTACTTGTAATGCTAATTCCCGATCATTTTTATCTAATGCTTGAATTGCTTGTTTTACAGTCAAAGCAGTTAAATCAAACATTTCATTCACATCTATTTTTGCTTGTGCTGTGAGACTAATTTTGTTTGAGATTTTATATTGAATTAATTCGACTATATTTTCAAAATGATCCCCTATTCTTTCAATATCCCGAACAGAATCAATTAACGTAGAGTGCTTAGCACTTTCGAAATCAGACAGAGAAGAACTAGATAATTGAACTAAGTAATCTGTGATTTCTCGGTCTAATTTATTTAGAGCATTTTCAACTTGTAATGCTGCTTCAGCATGTTTTGTGTGATGGTTATTTAAAAACAAACTGGTTTCTTCTAAACCTTTATGTGCATATTGTCCCATACGAATTACTTCTTCTTTTGATTGTTGAAGCGCAACTGAAGGTGATTGTTGAATAAATATTGGATCTAGATGTGTCGGTTGGTATTTAACAACGGAATCTTCACCAGGAATTATTTTAGTTACCAAATAAGCAAGTCCACCTATAAACGGAAATTGAATAAATGTATTTGAAAAGTTAAATATACCATGTGCAAATGCAATAGTCATTTCGGCATTTAATGATAACTGTTCCTGAATATATCCAATGAATTGCGTATATGGACCAATAATTAATAGAACAAGCACAGTTCCAATAATATTAAATATAACATGTGTTAATGCTGCACGTCTTGCCGCTACGGTTGCACCAATTGATGCTAATATTGCAGTAATCGTAGTACCAATATTGTCACCGAACAACACAGGTAATGCTGCCTGTAATTCTATCGCTCCTTCAGCCATCAAACTCTGTAGGATACCAATAGTCGCACTTGAACTTTGAACAATTACAGTAAATAATGTTCCTACAATTACACCTAATATAGGATTAGTAGACATATCAACTGTCAATTCGTGAAATGCTTGAACATCTCGAAGCGGCTCCAAACCATTTCCCATTAGATCTAAACCGTAGAATAGTGCACCAAAACCGAAGATAGTTTGTCCAATATTTGCGGCCTTTTTACTTTTAAGGAAGAAAATCATCAATGCACCAACTGCCAATATAGGTAGTGCGTATGCTTCTATTTTAATACCTATAATAAACGCAGTAACTGTGGTACCGATATTGGCACCCATTATAACACCAATAGATTGTCTAAGTGTCATAAATCCGGCATTAACTAAACCTACTGTTAAGACCGTTGTTCCCGTACTAGTTTGTAATAAAATAGTTACGACTATACCAGCTAATACACCCATAAATGGATTACTAGTAAACTTATCAAGAATGTCTTTTAATCTTTCCCCTGCTATTTTTTGTAGTCCATCCCCCATATATTTAATACCTAATAAGAAGATACCTAATCCACCAACAAATAGAAAGACAAGTGATTGCACATCAATTTCCATTGGATTTTTTCATCCCTTCATTTCTTTTTTTATTATTACGAAAACAACACCTCTACCATTATTAATGAACTACTTGCGAATTGTAAAGAATTTTAATTAAACTTTACACTAAATTTACACAAGACTAGCTATTTTTCGACAAATTAAGTATTTAAATGTAAATTTTAGCATATTCAATGGTTTTAAACAGGTTATTACTATCTATCTTCTCCATTGCAAAAAAAAATATTGCTACTCTATATAGAGTAACAATATTTCATTCAGTTTATTTTGGAACAATTAATATTCTCGTACCATCCACTTGTTTGACTAAGATAGGTGTATCTTTCTTCAACCATTGACCATTTGTAACAGCACTATAATCAATGTCATTAATGCGCACTGTGCCAACCGGCCGCATATCAGTAGTTGTAATTCCCTCTTCTCCAATTAATTTTTTATATGATTGATTCATTGTACTATACCCTTTGTCTGCTGTAAGTTGGTCCATTAATGCTAACTTATTCCACATTTTTCTACCCTTAAATACTTTGAGAAAGAACAAAGAACCAAACCCTCCGACTAAAACGCCAATTATAGCATATAATCCCGCAGTCCAATTTGGAGAACTTAGACCGACTGATAAAATCATACAAAGCGCACCAACCGAAGCAAGTGTCCCATCATTTATTAATTTACCATCAATTATGATCAGTAAAATTCCAATACAATAAAAGACTAACATTATCACAAACATACCTGGATCAAGATACGTTAAAAAATAGACAGTTATAAAACCAAATCCTAATAATGCAAAGAAACCTCGCATATTAATTAACAGTTCACCCATTAAAAACAAAGTACCTAAACCAACCATCACTAAACTAATCCAATCAAGTTCTAAAATTGACATCTAATCACTTCCCCTCGCTTATATTTAGTATACGATAGAACAAGACAATTAGTTTCAACTTCTATTAAATCAAAAAGGAGCCACTCTAAAATGGGAATAAGAAAATTGTTTATATATACATTTATCATACTGTGCCTTTTCAGTATCTTTATAGACCTTAAAATTGGCTCCCCTATTAACTATACCATAGACGATCCAACCCTTACGAATGATGAAGACAGTAAAGTTATTGACTCTAAAGAGCAACTTACATTTAAAGTTGTATCTTATAAAATAAGTGTCGGCGATACTTTTATAAGTGTTATGGATCAAATAAATGGACAATCTTTAAATTGGAACTTGGAACAGTATGTGACTGATTTTAGTGCATTGAATCCGAAAGTTGATGTTCATGATTTACAAGAAAATGCACGTTATCTTTTTCCACAATATATAAACTAATTCAGACTAGTACATTATAACTAGCTAGTGGACCGATATAAAGAGGCGTAAGAAGCTGAAGCAATGTTATTGGACAGTTATGTGGTTGTTTATAATTAAAACACGGAGAGGGCATTAAAAGGCCATTACAGGATGAATATTCTTTATAGTTAACAGTGATTGTAACGTACTTATCTCATAATTTTTCTCGATCGCTAACTGTGGATAAAAGCTTGTCAGTGACTAACAAATAACACAAAAAGAGCTAAGAGGGATTGAACTGTTGTCACCCAAATGATGGTAGACAATTCAATTCACTCTTAGCTCCATAGCTTTTAAAAAAATGGAACAATAAATAATGTGATAATCATGGAAAGTGCCCCTGCAATAATTGCAGTATTTCCTAACGTATCGGCCCCACGACTTTTAGCAATAAACCCAACTATTATCCCTGTTGCACTTAAAAATATCGGCATTAGAAAAAATGATATTATAGAAGCAACAACAGCAAACCACCCAAAACCGGTTTTTGCCTCTACTTCTGATCTTTCCTTTACCTGTTCTGAAGCAATAGGTTCATTAAAATCATTTGCAGTTAATTCCGCTGCAAATTCTTCATCCCTAACATTCGATTGATCTAACAAGTCAGACGAATTGGTTAAATCTGTATCTTGTGCCCCTTGCTGATTCATAACCATTGTATCTGTATCAGCTTCCGTACCGAACTTAGGTGCATCTTGTATTTCTTCCTTTTTTTCATCTGGAGTGTATTGATCCATTTAAGGTCCCTCGCTTTCATTTATGAGGTGCCTTTTTAGTCTGTCAATAATCCGGCTATTCTTTACCCTGTAACTTTTTCCAAATTATTTAGCCAGTACAACAGTTTTATGTTCTTCTGCTTTAGTTTGAATTTTGTTTGCATAGTCACTTTTTGCAGTACCGTTTGACTCTTTATATGTCTCCATTCCAGACATTCCGCGGTGATAAGCCGTTAAAGCTTCATCCCAATTGTCATACTCGTGATGTAAGAAGTCTAAATATACCACAGACAACTGAATTGAATAGTATGGATCAAATAAAAGTTCTTCATCATAAGGTAAATCAGCCATATCTGCAATCCATGGAGCTGTATTCTTCATGAATTGAGACATACCATATGCCTGTCCGTATTTTGTTTCTGGACCAACTAAATCCGGATCGAATGTATTTCCTGTTTCAACTTTTAAAAGTTCATATACAATATAAGGATCAATCTCATATTTTTTTGCTTCATTTGCTAAATATATACCCCATGATTTTTTAAATTCCCCATCGCTATCTGCAACAAAATTTTCTGCCGTATTTTCTAATTCCGACCAATTTTTATAATTAGCTGTTTCAACATCAGTAGATTTAATATCATTATATGAAGCTGTAGCTTCTAGTTGATTGTTTTTTTGCTCTAATTGCTGTTTTTCTTGCTTCAGCGTGTCGATTCTTGTTTGATATTCTTTAAATGATATAATAAAAATAATTGCAATCACTGATATTAGTCCTCGATAAATCCATTTATTCTTTTTCATTAATTACTAAGCACACCTTTCCTGTTATCCCAATTTCTGCTACAGCATGTTATGCTATATCACTCTGTTTTATATTGCAACTAATTAAACTTTAAATCTAAATTGTTGGTACATATTCATAAAAACCGGCATATATTATTGCATTGAGTATAAATATACCCGAAACTAGAGGTGATAAAACATGCAACCATTTATTAAACAAATGATTGAAAAAAAATTAAAAAATATTTCAAAAAAAGAATTACTTAGTTACGCCAAACAATACCGTATAAATCTTACTGACATACAAGCAGATAAAATTGTTAAATTTCTTCATAATAATGATTTAAACCCGCTTGATAAATCAGATCGAGTAATTATGTTAAAAAAACTTGCTCAAATAACAGATCTTGAAACAGCGCAACAAGCCCAACAATTATTTAATCAGATAACGAAACAATATGGTGTGGATTCTTGGTTTAATCAATAATAAAAAAGGCATTCATATGAACTCATATGAATGCCTTTTTTATTATTGTTGTAAGATTTTCTCTTTAAGATCAGCTTGAAATTCAGCTTCTTTTAACATTGCGATTTCAAATTGGTATGGAGGCTTTTTGTTTTTCTTGTCTTCTCCTACATAAGGTGTTTCTAATATTTTCGGTAAATGACTTAGTTGGGGATGATGGACTATATAACGCAGCGCATCATAACCTATATAACCAAAACCAATATTCTCGTGCCTATCTTTATGAGCCTCAACTGGGTTTTTACTATCATTTACATGGATAACTTTCAATCGATCTAATCCAATAATGCGATCAAACTTGTCTAATACACCATCAAAATCATTTACAACATCATAACCAGCATCATGAATGTGGCATGTGTCTAAACATATAGATAACTTTTCGTTTCGCTCTACACCCTCTATTATTCGAGCAAGCTCTTCAAAATTGCTACCTATTTCAGAACCTTTTCCAGCCATCGTTTCTAGCGCGATCTGAACATCCTGGTCTTTTAATAATACTTCATTTAAACCCTCAATAATTCTATCAATTCCTTTGTCCACACCTTCTCCAACATGTGCACCTGGGTGTAAGACAATTTGTTTAGCACCGATAGCTTGCGTACGCTCAATCTCACTTTGCATAAAGGTAACGCCTAATTCAAAGGTTTCTTTTTTTGTTGTATTTCCCAAATTAATGATATATGGTGCGTGCACAACAATTTCCTCAATACCATTTTCTTTCATGTGTGCCTGACCCGCTTCAATATTTAGCTCTTCAATTGGACGTCTTCTTGTATTTTGTGGTGCCCCAGTATATACCATAAATGCAGTAGCACCATAAGATGCAGCTTCTTCACTAGAACCCAATAACATCTTTTTTCCACTCATTGATACGTGTGAACCTATTTTCAATTCCAACACCTCTTTTTCAAAACTAACATAATCATAACAGAAACACTTGCTTCCATACAGAAAAATTTAACTAGGAACGTTTATTTTGTTTTTGACTAATTCTCTTTTTAAGTTTTTGTTGCTCATATTTCATTTTCTTTTTATATCCTGGTTTTACTTTTTTAGTTTTCCGGACACGATTCCAAGCCTCTTGATCAGTGGTAGTGCCTGTTTGTTTTCTTTGCGAACGTTCATTCCAAGCTTTTATTTCTTTCCATTCCCCTTGTACAATATCGAATGTTGTAAACGATAGACCACGTTTAGTTAACTTCTGAATAAGGTTAACATCCGAATCGTCATAAAGATTAATGGCTGTCCCTTCCATCCCTGCACGAGCTGTACGACCCACACGATGAATGTAGAATTCTTCCTCTTTTGGCATTTGAGCATTAATAACATGACTGATACCTTTAATGTCAATCCCTCTTGCAGCTAAGTCCGTTGCTACAATATATTGATAACGCAACGATTGTATTTCTTTTAACACACGCTTTCTTTCACGGGCTTGCAAACCACCATGTATCAAACCTGCTTGAATACCTTTTTCTTGTAATTGCTTGTAGAGCTTGTTAGCTGCCTCTTTACCGTTAGTAAATATTAAAACTAAATATGGATTAATTACTTCCGATATTTTAAGAATTACTTCAGCTGGCTCACGATGACGTAAAGGTACTAATCGATGCTCGATCTTCTCTGGGGCAAAATGGTCTTTAATATGAAAAGAAGATGGATTGTGTAAGTATTTAGTTAAAAAAGGTTGTAATCTTTCTGGAATAGTAGCTGAAAAAACTAATACTTGAATTGACTCTCGTGCTCGAACTAACATCTTATCTATTTCTGTGATTAACCCTAAATCTAGCATTAAATCTGCCTCATCTATTACAAATCCTTCTGCAGTATAGATATCTAAGGCACCCTCTTGAATTAAGTCTAAAATTCTTCCAGGTGTTCCAACTACAATTTGAGGCTGTATTTTTAACTTTTCAATCATTCTTTTCTTATCTGTTCCACCAATGAATAATTTTGCGTTGATTTTATCTTCTTGATTTGAAAAAGCCAGAATTTTTTTTACTTCATTGTGAATCTGTGTTGCCAGTTCTCTAGTTGGTGATGTAATGACAATTTGTACCTCTTGTTTATTTACGTCTAAACGACTACACAATGGTAATAAAAATGCATGTGTTTTCCCTGATCCAGTGTGTGATTGTCCAATTACACTTTCACCACGTAAAACAGCTGGAATAACTTTCTGTTGAATTGGGGTAGGTTCTTTAAATTGTAGATTGTCAATGACGCCCTCAATCCACGGTTTTAAGTTGTATTGTTTAAATTGATGATTTTCCATATAAGTTAACTCCTCATTTTTTCCAAATCGTTTTGTACATCTATTATAAGTTAGATATACTGAAAATGCACATTACATTTCATTATATATCCTATATTGCCAAAAACCTATCTTTTTATTTTGCTGTTACTTCTATGATCTATATAATATAAGTATTACACATTTTGATTAAGATTATTTTATGAACAATGCGAGTTTATCATAAAGCGATTATCGATTAAAAGATAATTTGAATTATTTATGACTAACAGAGCACAAATTCATAGCTATTATTCTTCAAAAAGTCGTGCGCTAATTAATTATATTCAAAAATAAAGCAGACTATCAACGGTCAGCCTGCTTTATTTCACTATAAAAATTGAAACGGTTCTGTATTCTTAATCGATTCCTCGAAAGTTACATTTAGAGATTTTTCTGTTGTTTTCTTCTCCAAATATGATTTTAAATATGCTTTCATAACCTTTTCTACATGATGTCCAGGATCAATGACAGCTAGGTCCATTGCCATCGCATCTTGTGCATCATGAAACGTCATATCGCCAGTTACATAAACATCTGCGCCCATAAGCTTAGCCTGATTAATAAAATCTTTACCACTACCACCTAAAACAGCGACTTTTCTAACCTTCTTATTGAGTTCGCCTACAACACGTAAAGCTGGGATTTCTAACTTTTCTTTAACCCTTAGACAAAAGTCATTTAGAGATATTGTCTCTTTTAATTCACCAATTCTACCTGCCCCAATTGAATCTCCATGTTCTGATGGAACCAATACACTTGTATCTATTACTTCTAATCGGTCTGAAAGTATATCACTAACACCACCATCAATAACATCTAAATTCGTATGAACAGCATAGACCGCAATCTTGTGTTTTAATAGCTTTTCAATAATGCGACCTTCTGACTTACCTGTGTCTATTTGTTTTAATGGTTTAAATAATAATGGATGATGTGCAATGATTAGATCTACTTCTTTTTCTATCGCCTCATCTACTACATTTTCTAAAACGTCTAATGTTAGTAATACTTTATTTACTTTATCTTCCGATGACCCTATTTGTAGACCGACATTATCCCAATCATAAGCATATTCCTTAGGTGCCAGTTCTTCAAGGATAGCGACAATATCACGTATGCGTACCATCTCCTGCACCTTGCAAAACCTCCTCTATTACTTTTACCTCTTGTTTGAAGGTTGTTAATTTTTCATGATTTATAGTTCGAGCTTGTTTCATTTGCTCAATAACACGCAATCGATTGTTTTTTTCCAATTCCCACTTTTCTTTAAACGTTTCATTTTTTTCCCGTAACAGGTGTGGGCCAAACAATAATTCTTTCTTAAGATCATGATAACCGATTAAGCCATCACCATGATCTGCAACTAACACCTCATAAATATGCCCATCTTCCTTAATAATCTGTTCTGCAACTAATTGATAGCAATGCGTTGAAAACCATTCACGAACTAAATGAGCATCCACATTCGGTTGGACAATAACACGTTCAATGTTAGATAATTTATCTTTCCCACTATCTAAAATTGAACGTATTAATCCTCCTCCCATACCAGCTATTACAATTTGACGAACGGGGTAATTTGCAATTACTTCTAAACCATTGCCTTTAACAACGTCAATTTGGCTGGTTAAGTTTAGCGCTTTTACGTTATCTTTTGCACTTTGAAAAGGTCCATCGTTTAATTCACCCGCAATTGCAAATGAAGTAGAATCATTGGAACAAATATAACTTGGTAAATAGGCATGATCACTTCCTATGTCAGCAAAATATGCTTTTTTAGGTATATATTTTGCTACTGTATGTAGACGATCTGATAATAATTTTTCATTCATTATAATTACCTCGCAAAAATTATTCTTTTCTTTCTAAAAAACATAAAAAAGAAAACTCATTACTATTCCTGTACTACCTAAAAAAATCAAAAACTTCCTTTTGCTACGCATACCAATTAAAATCCAGATAGCGCATTGAAAACCTGCGAAAAGCGTGTTTAATAAAATAGAACCAAAGCTCAGGTATATTAATGTGACGGAAGTCAATAAAATGATACTTAATAAAATGATAAATGCATAGGCAATATATAATTGAAGCTTCTTCTTTGAGACAGTGTAAAAAACAAATGCAACAGTTACTATAAAAAATGAGAACAGAACTTGCATCCAGACATCTAAATGAGTAAAATATAAAATAAAAAATGAAATAGGTAATAAAAAAAGGTTTAAAGCTATGATACCTACACTAACTAAATTTATTCGTTCAGAATCAGGTTCTTCCGTTACAACGGTAGATTCACCCTCTGTATATAGAGCTAATAAAAAGTCACAATAATGACTCGGTAATAAATGAGACGCTTTCCAATATTTAATCTCTTTAATAATAATAGATTTACGATCTTCTGTCATTTGTCTGACACCTCACAAAAAGCAATACTTACTAAAAAAGGCGCAGCCAATGAAACCTCCAACATATTCAAATCATAAATTGGAAAACTCATTGTCTGCGCGTATATTTCAAAGTGTTTATTCAAGGAAATCTTTTAAACGTTTACTACGACTAGGATGACGTAGTTTTCGTAATGCTTTTGCTTCAATTTGTCTGATTCTCTCTCTTGTCACACCAAAAACCTTTCCAACTTCTTCAAGTGTACGTGTACGACCATCATCAAGTCCAAAACGTAAGCGAAGCACGTTTTCTTCACGATCTGTTAAAGTATCTAATACGTCTTCAAGTTGTTCTTTTAATAGCTCGTAAGCAGCGTGATCAGAAGGGGACGTAGCTTCCTGATCTTCAATGAAATCACCTAAGTGAGAATCATCTTCTTCTCCAATTGGAGTTTCTAAAGAGACAGGTTCTTGCGCAATTTTAAGAATCTCCCTTACTTTATCAGGAGTTAATTCCATTTCTTCTCCTATTTCTTCTGGAGTTGGTTCACGACCAAAATCTTGTAGAAGTTGACGTTGCACTCTAATAAGTTTATTAATTGTTTCAACCATATGAACTGGAATACGTATTGTTCTAGCTTGATCAGCAATAGCTCTTGTAATTGCTTGACGAATCCACCAAGTTGCATAGGTACTGAATTTAAAACCTTTTCTATGGTCGAATTTCTCAACCGCTTTAATTAGACCCATATTTCCCTCTTGGATAAGGTCTAG
Organism: Paraliobacillus zengyii; assembly: GCF_003268595.1. NCBI lineage: Bacteria > Bacillati > Bacillota > Bacilli > Caryophanales > Bacillaceae > Paraliobacillus > Paraliobacillus zengyii. Next base: position 2,244,070 of record NZ_CP029797.1, read on the forward strand.
GAATAGCATTCCTCTACCTACATAACGTTTAGCAATGCTGACAACTAATCTTAGATTTGCCTCCGCCAGTCTTCTTTTAGCTTCTTCTTCACCTTTTTCGATACGCTCAGCTAAACCAATTTCCTCTTTAGCTGACAATAGGTCCACACGACCAATTTCTTTTAGATACATACGTACTGGATCATTAATTTTAATACCTAACGGGACACTCAAATCATTTAAGTCAAATTCTTCTACTTTTGAAATTTCTTTCATACTGGGATCTTCTTCAGATTCACCAATTATTTCTATTCCTTGTTCACTTAGGTACTCATAATATTCGTCCATTTGTTCTGACTCTAACTCAAAATTGGCTAAACGCTCTGCCACCTCTTCATAGGCTAACACACCGCGTTTCTTTCCCATTTCTAAGAGTTGATCCTTCACTTGTTCTAGCGTCAGCGTCAGTTCATTTTCGTTTTCTTTTGAACGTGATGGCTTATTATTCGCCATGAGTTCCCCTCCTTCCAAACTAACTCACCATATCAATGACTAGCATTTTTAAGTTTTTTTTGTATCTCCATAATTTCCATACCTATTTGTGCTGCTTTAACGAAGTCTTGTTGTATTTCAGCTTTCTTTTGTTCTTCCTTTAAACCTTGTATAATTACCTTATCTTCTAGTTCTGCACGAATAATTCTGATATAGTCATTAATTTCTTTATCACTAATGTCTGAATGCGTTGGTTCCATTGCAATTTCCACAATATGATTTTTAGTTGATTGATCAATAACTTTTTCAATAAAATGACTAATATCAGGAGCAAAACCTTCTTCGTAGTATGCATATAAATGTGTCACAATAATTTTATGTGAGTCCACAGTAAAAGAAGCACCTAATTCTTCTTTTACTTTTTCTGCAATTGAAGAATCGTATAGCATATAAGCAATTAATTGTTTTTCTGCATTATGAAAAGCAGGAAGTAATTTATTTTTTCGCTTATATATTTCTGTGCTTTTAGTATGGCTAGTTGCTTTCCGGTTATCCTGTATCCCTAACTTTTTCCTACGTTGTTGAATTTCATCTAATACTGTATCAAGTGATAAACTAAATTGTTTAGCAATTTCCTTCGCATAATGTTCTTGTTCCATTGGACGATTAATCGTTGCTATTTCATCAATCACTTTTTCAATATATTGAATTCGATCTCCTTCTAAGTTAAGGTTAAAGTCCTTCTTCATATACTCCATCAAAAATGTCATATACGTATTACTTGCATCAAGTACCTCTTGTTGAAAACGTTCAGCACCATACATTTTTATAAATGAATCTGGATCCAGACCATTTGGAATGCTTGCAATCTTTACAGTGCAACCAACATGTCGCATTAATTTAGCAGCCTTGTATGACGCTTCAAGACCAGCACGATCACCATCATAACAAATTATTACGAGCTCAACATATCTTTTTAACAGTCTTGCTTGTTGCTCTGTTATCGACGTACCTAAGGTAGCAACTCCGTTTAATATGCCAGCTTGATGAGCTGCAATTACATCCATATATCCTTCAAATAAAACAGCCTGTCCTTGTTTACGGATAGCACTTCTAGCCAAATCAAAGTTATAAAGTAGTTTACCTTTTTGAAAAAGTGACGATTCTGGACTATTTAAGTATTTAGGTTCTTGCTCAGTAATGGTTCTTCCACCAAATCCGATACTTTTCCCTAAATGATTACGAATTGGAAATGTAACTCTGCCTCTAAAACGATCACTTACTTGATTTTGATCATTCGCTGTTAACACGCCTGCTTTCACCATTTGTTGTGGATGAAAACCTTTCTTCTCTAGAAATTGAACTATAACCTCACGTGATTGTGGTGAGTAACCAAGTTGAAACGTGTCAATTACTTCATCAGTAAACCCGCGTTCTTGTAAATAGCGATAACCTTGTTTACCTTCTTTTGTATGTCGTAATAAATGATGGTATAATTTAGTGAGCCATTCATACGCTTTTAAACTAGCTTGGTCTTCTTGGTTGTTTAATTGTTCAGATTGTTTCTCCATATTTTCGGGTAATTCATGACCACTTTTTCCTGCTAGTTGTTGAATTGCCTGATAAAATGAAAAACCTTCTATTTCCATAAGAAAAGTTAAAACGTTTCCGCCTTTTCCACATCCAAAACAATGAAAAATCTGTTTATCCTGTGTGACTGAAAAAGAAGGTGTACTTTCCCCATGAAAAGGGCATAAACCAAAAAAGTTTTTCCCTTGCTTTTTTAGCGTTACATACTCACCAATTACATCCACAATATCATTGGCTTTCTTTATTTCATCGATTGTCTCTTCAGGAATTTGACCTGACATATACATCACCATCATCTATATAGTTCTATAAAAAACGTAAAAATCCTGCAACATTCGACATTTTTTTAATAATAATCACTAAAATTATTACTTTTTATTATAATACCTCTAATTCAAGATGAATAAACTTATGATAGCTACTTATTCTAAATCCTTTTTTTCATAGCTGTACACTACATTTAATCCTCAAAAAATAACCTATTTGTTTATGTTCTACAAAAATAATGAAATTCCTTCTTAATTTGCATCAATAAGTAATAAATTAGCTGAATATAATAAAATATTTTTTCACAATCACTAATTATAATATATATATATTAAAAATGCTATTCTTTTGATTATATTATTGCATAAAACATACAATTATAATCATGATTTACGTTATTTCCCTTTATGTATATAAAATCCTTATACTATTATACAAGGATTTTATATTTAACAACTTATAAAGTTGTTTGAGATTGAATAATTACATTTGCTGTCTCTTCGACAGCTTTATTTGATACTTCAATAACAGGACAACCAATTCGATCGATTATTGCCTGAAAATAATCGAGTTCATACGTAATTCTTTCATGGGTCGCATAACTAGCTTGTTCTCCTAATCCAAGTGTCTTTAATCTCTCTCGCCTTATGTCATTTAACTTCTTGGGACTAATTTTTAAGCCAATGCATTTACTTGATGGTATTGAGAACAATTCTTTCGGTGGCTCTACTTCTGGTACAATCGGCACATTAGCTACTTTATAACTTTTATGAGCTAAATACTGTGATAAAGGTGTTTTTGAAGTTCTTGATATTCCTATTAATACGATATCTGCTTGTTCAATTCCCCTTGGGTCTCTTCCATCATCATATTTAACTGCAAACTCAATTGCCTCAATTCTTTTAAAATAGGCCTCATCTAATTTATGAACTAGTCCAGGTTCTAATTTTGGCTTCTTTTCAAAAAAACGCTCCATCCCTTCAAGCATAGGTCCAATAATGTCGATAGATTCTATATTCATTTCAATGGATGTTTGTTTAATAAATTGCCGTAAGATTGGATTAATTAGAGTGAATCCGATCATTGCTTGGTCTCTAGCTGCTTTATTTAGAACGAATTCAAGTTTTGTTATATTATCAATATATGGAATTCTAACGATTTCATACTTTCCACCATTAACAAATTGTGATAATGCTGCTTTAATAACTTGTTCCGCAGTCTCACCAACCGAATCAGATACTAAATATATCAGTTGTTTATTTACCATTTTCTCCTCCAAATAGTTACGATGTGAATTGCTGTTTCCATTCAATTTGGCTTAAATCAGCAAATTGCAGTATTAATTGTGCAATTTTGTTTAACAAGGAAATTCGGTTTTGTTTTAACTTATCGTCCTCAGTCATTACCATTGTATGATCAAAAAAGGCATGAATTGAATCAGTTAAAGTTGTTAATGTATCAATAGCTTTAGCGGCTTCAAATGATTCCATATTGTTTTGATAATTAGTTTTAACTTTTTCATAAACGTAGTACAATTCTTTTTCTTGCTCATTTTCAAACAAGTCAATATTTATGCCAGTATCTTTACCTTTTTTAGCTAAATTTATAACACGTACAAACGCCTCTTGGTCCGATTTAAATCCTGGATCTTGTCTTTTTATTGTTAATAATTTTGCCTTTTTAATCGTAAACATCATGTTTCCGATTTTATTCATAAGAGTAGCTTCTACAATATCTTGTTCAATTCCTGCCTCTTTTAAAATATAAGCTGCTCTGCCACGGAAAAATTCTGATATGTTTTGTTTAGCTTCTTCTTTTGAAACAGTCATAATTCCTAACGTATCATACAGCTTTTCAGTAACTGTAATAAAATCATCTATTGAAGTAGACCATTTTTGATCTTGTGCAATTTGTAAAATCCCCATAGCTTGACGTCTTAGACCATAAGGATCTTGAGAACCACTCGGTACTATACCAACTGATATACAACCAATTATAGTGTCTAGTTTGTCAGCAATACTAACAATTGCACCTTCCGTAGATGATGGCAAGTTATCATTAGCAAACCTAGGCATATAATGTTCATTTATAGCTTTAGAAACTTGCTGATTTTCACCAAATATAGTAGCGTATTTTTCACCCATAATTCCTTGTAACTTCGTAAATTCATTAACCATATTTGTTACGAGATCAAATTTACTTATTTTAGCAGCACGTAAGGCATTTTCTTTTGTTATTTGATCGACCTCTAGTACTTCAGCTATTTCCTCTGTTAACTTAACAACACGTTCTACTTTGTCAGCAATTGTACCTAAGTTTTCTTGAAAGACCATTCGTTCTAATTTTTCGAGATTTTTTTCTATTGATTGTTTTTGGTCTTCTTCATAGAAAAACATTGCGTCTGAAAGTCTAGCATTTAATACCTTTTCGTTTCCTTTTGATACCACGTCAAGATATTGATTATTTCCATTTCGAACTGCAATAAAATGAGGTAACAATTCACCATCACTATCTAATACTGGAAAATAACGCTGATGTTCTTTCATTGAAGTAATTAATGCTTCTTTCGGTATGGTTAAGAACGCTTCACTAAAAGATCCAAAAAATACGGTTGGATATTCAACTAATTGACTTACCTCTTCTAATAATTCCTTATCAAGTGGTATTGTCCAATTTTGTTCCTTTTCTAAATTAGCTATTTGTTCTACAATTACTTGCTTACGGTCCTTCGCATTAGCAATTACATATTGATCACGTAATTGTTCTTCATATGTCATTGTGTTGGTAATTTCAAACTTTGTTCCTAGGAACCGATGTCCGAACGAGTAATTTGATGTAGAGACACCAGCAATTTCAAACGGTATAACAGTTTGATCATTTAAACCAACTAACCAACGAATTGGTCTAATAAACCGTAATGAGCCTGTAGACCAACGCATATTTTTAGGGAAATTTAAATCTAAAATAACATGCTTAAATTCAGGTAGTAATTCCTCAGCAGTTTTACCTGCAATATATTTTGTAACATACGCATATTCTGTTCCATTTACATCTTTAAAAAAGATTTCATCCACATCTTTTCCTTGGCCTTTGGTGAAACCAATTGCTGCCTTCGACCAGTTACCTTCTTGGTCTAAAGCAATTTTTTTAGCAGGTCCTTTTGCCTCTTCTTCTATATCAGCTTGTTTCGTTGCAAGTTGTTCAATTACAACACCTAATCTTCTCGGTGTCACATACGTTGTAATTTTTTGAAAAGGTAGTCGAATAGCAGTTAACCATTTCGCTGTTTTCTCCTGTAATTGTTTTTCTGTTGCATCTAAGAAACGTGCCGGCATTTCTTCAAGTCCAACCTCAAATAATATATTAGTTGTTTTCATTTTGTTTTCCCTCCTCTTTTAACATTGGAAAACCTAATTTTTCTCGTTCCTCTACATAAAGTTTAGCTATAGCACGTGCTAAATTTCGTACACGTCCAATATAACCTGTTCTTTCAGTGACAGAAATTACGCCTTTAGCATCTAGTAAGTTAAAAGTATGCGAACATTTTAATACATAATCATAGGCTGGAAAAACCAATCCTTTTTCCATGGTTTGTTTTGCCTCTTGTTCATATGTTGTAAACAAATTAAACAACATATCTGTATTCGATTCTTCAAAAGTGTATTTCGAGTGTTCCAACTCTGGTTGATAAAAAATATCTCCGACCGTAACACCATCTGTCCATTCTAAATCGAAAACATTTTCTTTATCTTGTATATAAGAAGCAAGACGTTCCAATCCATATGTAATTTCTACTGCTACTGGTTTGGCTTCCATACCACCAATTTGCTGAAAATAAGTAAATTGCGTAATTTCCATACCATCTAACCAAACTTCCCAACCTAGACCTGCCGCACCAAGTGTGGGATTCTCCCAATTATCCTCTACAAAACGAATGTCATGTTTCAGTGGATCAATTCCCAATTTTTCAAGTGATTCTAAATATAGTTCCTGAATATTATCAGGTGATGGCTTCATAATTACCTGAAATTGATGATGTTGATAAAGTCTATTAGGGTTCTGTCCATAACGTCCATCTGCTGGGCGTCTAGAAGGTTCTACATAAGCTACATTCCAAGGTTCAGGACCTAGGCTTCTTAATAAAGTCATAGGTGACATAGTACCGGCACCTTTTTCCACATCATATGCTTGCATTAAAATGCAATTTTGATCTGACCAGTGCGTTTGCAGTGTTAAAATCATTTCTTGTATATTCATTATTATTCCCTCCGTCTCTATTCATTTCTTATTTAAAATTATGTGAAAACACACGCAAAATCCCGTCCCTATGCCTCAAAAGTATTGAGGCATAGGGACGGGATTTCCGCGGTTCCACCCTATTTGCTATTTAAATTCAAATAGCCACTTTTTTATTGCAATGCTCCAGAGTGCCTTCCTTTTAGTGACCTATATCCAGCTTACACCGACCTGGACTCGCTCTTATAGATATAATAAAAGTACTACTCTCTTTCTAAGCAAAACTCGTCGAATTGTAATGAAATCATACGGTAAATTTGGTGTTTTGTCAACTATATTACTAATTAATCAGCATCGGTAAAAAGATCTAATTGCTTCAAAAACTTTTTCGATTTAATAAAATAACCTCCGTACTGATCATAGTACGTTTCCATTAATGCTTGCATTAATTTTTTATTTTCTGTTTTTACTGATATATTGCCGATTCGCTCAATATCCACTGCAGAAAACATTTGAAGTAATTTTACAATTGTACTAGATATAGTTATTGCCTCTTTATCAACCATTGCACATCTTTGGCAAAGTAGTCCACCTTCTTGTACAGAAAATGCGACATATGCTTCACTATGCTGTCCACAATGTGCACATTGTTGTAGTATTGGAGCAAAACCAGCCTTTTTATATAGTTTTAATTCGTACATCATCGTTATGATCTCTGGGTCTTTATCATCTGTTATGGCTTGTAAACTAAGAACAAACTGTTTATATATGAATGGATCAGCAATCTTTTCATCAATCAACTTATTGGTTAATTCGGCTATATAACTTGCATAAGCTGTTTTAATAATATCTTCTCTAATCTTTCTGTAGGACAGAATAATTTCGCCCTGCTGTAGCGTCCCTAAACCTGAACCGCCTTGCATTAGAAATGTCCCAAGAATAAATGGCTGCGTTATCGCAGCCATTCTACTTTTTGGTTTTTTAGCCCCACGTGCAATTGCTGTTACTCTGCCTTTTTCTTTTGTAAATAAGGTAACAAGCTTATGTGTTTCACCATAGTCTTGTGTGCGTAAAATAACACCTTCTATTTTTTCAAACACTACATTCACCAATCCCCTAAGGCAAATTAACGACGCATTATACATTAAATTAATTTAAATCACGTTACAAAATATAATTCTAAATTAGGTTATCATATTCTTGTATTGCTTCATTATCAGGTTCTGTTCCACTATCATGATAGACAGTTTCCAATTCTTTCATTAATAAATAGGTTTCAATGTTTCCCGTCTGACTAAAGACCTTCCATGATATGTCGACCACAAGAAACCCCACCTTTCTATGTTAATAAAATATGTGCCTACTAATAGAATGACCTAGTCTAATTAAAGCATGAGTTAAAATATTTACCATGTATTAATAGTCATCTTGACTAAAACCATATTCCTTTAAGCTCTGCGGACGATTTCGCCAATCCTTTTGAACTTTTACCCATAATTCTAAATAAACTTTTGTTCCTAATAATGTTTCAATGTCAATTCTTGCCTTTTTACCAATTTGTTTGAGCATAGAACCTTGTTTACCGATAATAATACCTTTTTGCGTGCTTCTTTCTGTAACAATCACAGCTTGTATACGCAGTTTTTCATCATCTTTTTCTATAATATCCTCAATCACTACCGCAATTGAGTGTGGAATTTCTTCACGAGTTAATTCTAATGCTTTTTCTCGTATTAACTCACTAATAATGAATCTTTCTGGATGATCTGTTACCTGATCTTCTGGATAATATTGTGGACCTTCAGGTAAATAACTTTTCAGCACACTAATCATATGGTCAACATTGTTACCTTCTAAAGCAGATATTGGTACGATTTCAGCAAAATCATACTTGTCCTTATATTTATCGATTAATAAAAACAATTCATCTGGATGTACTTTATCAATTTTATTTATAATTAAAAAAACTGGACTTTCTACATTTTCCAAGCGATCAATAATGTATTTATCTCCTGCACCAAAACCTTCTTCGGCGTTAATCATAAATAAAACAATATCTACTCCACTTAACGTGTTCTGCGCAATTTTAACCATAAAGTCACCTAGACGATGTTTTGGTTTATGAATACCTGGCGTATCAATAAATACAAATTGTGCGTCTGGCTCAGTTAAAACACCTTGAATCGTATTTCTCGTAGTTTGTGCTTTGTCACTCATAATAGCGATTTTTTGACCGATAACACGATTCATGAAGGTTGATTTACCGACATTTGGACGACCTACTATTGTTATAAAACCAGATTGATATGCTTTTTCCATGTTGTTCCTCCATTAATCCGTAAAAAATATTACTACAATTATTTTACTATATATTTAAACATATTTCACATTTTCGACAAAAGCTCCAATTTAATAAAAATGGAGTAGTAATTACAACAAAAAATGGCATAAAACGCGAAAATGTTAAAAAACGCTCATTAGCCATAAAAAGAATTTAGAATAAAGCCAAAATTTTCGGTATAAATACAAGTGATCCAACAATTAGTGAAACTAGAGCTGCAATCAATACAGCCCCAGCTGTGAGGTCCTTTATTTTCCCTACTGTTGGATGTATTTCTGGTGCTAGATAATCTAATAGGTCTTCAATAGCAGTATTTAGCAACTCACAAATTAACACGCTACCAATCGTTAAAGATAATAGCATCCATTCTACTATAGATAATTGGAAAGCCAATCCTAAGCCAATTACAATTAATAAAATGACGAAATGTATCTTCATATTATTTTCAGAACGAACTGCGTATTTTATCCCATTTAGTGCATATTTCAGCCCCAACCTACTACGCTTATTCCCTTGATAATCCGAAGCCATTTAAAAGCTCCTCTTGTCTTGCAAACATTTTTTTCTCGTCTACTTCTTTCATGTGATCATAGCCTAATAAATGTAGAAAACCATGTAATGCTAAGAATCCTAATTCTCTATCTAAACTATGATTGTATTCTTCAGCTTGTTCTTTTGCTTTATCAATGGAAATAACAACATCACCTAACATAAGTGGCATATCTTCACCAATAATTTCTAACTCGCCTTCTCCCATTTCCTCTAAAGCAAAAGAGATCACATCGGTAGGTTCATCTATCTGACGGTAATTACGGTTTATAATTTGAATTTCTCTATTATCAACAAAATTAATGGAAAGTTCAGATTCTTGTGTTACTCCCTCCTCTTTTGCTGCATATGTTAATAGTTGTTGGATTAAATCTACATACTCTTCTGTTACAGAATTTGTTTCATCATGAAAATCGATATGCATGCTTACGCCTCCTTTGTTTTTTTACCAGTAGGATATTGAATTCTAGAATGATATATCCCATTTAGTGATTCATTAATTGTTGTTTTGATTATATCTAACTCCTTAAAAGTTAGTGCGCTCTCATCTAATTGACCATCTAATAATCGATCTTGGATAATGGAGGTTACCATTTCATTAATTTTCTCCATTGATGGCTCTGGAATTGATCGAACTGCCGCTTCAATTGAATCGCAAATTGATATAACTGCTGCCTCTTTTGTCTGTGGTCGAGGACCAGGATAGCGAAAATCCGACTCTTGTGTCAATTTACCAGAGTCTTTTTCCTTATATAAGAAATATTTTAATAAGGTTGTACCGTGGTGTTGTTCGGCAATATCAATAATTTCTCTTGGGAATTTATGTTGGCGTAAAATTTCCGCACCATTATAAGGATGTCCAATAATAATTTCCGCACTTTCTTTAGGTTCCAGATAATCATGTGGATTTTGAATACCCATTTGGTTTTCAATAAAATAATGCGGGTGTTTAGTCTTACCTAAATCATGATAATAAGATGCCACTCTTGCCAAGAGTCCGTTTGCTCCAATATTCTCACACGCTGCTTCACTTAAGTTTGCAACCATTACACTGTGATGATAAGTACCCGGAGCTTCCATTAGTATCTTTCGAAGTAACGGATGATTTGGACTAGCTAATGTTAATAATTTAGTATCTGATAAAATGCCTAGTTCTGATTCAAAAAACGGTAAAATACCTATTGTTAATATACATGCAGTAAAGGCAGCCGACAATCCATAACCACTAAATACAACATAATCCAAAAGAACATATTTTTCGTAAGACAGAAATAGAAATAAAAGAACAGTTAAAATATTAACAACTGCAGTTCCAATACTTGCTTTCAAAATTGTTGATCGATCTTTTATTTTGACTAAGAGCACAATGCTTGCTAATTGAGAAAACAAAAAGTATATTCCGACTTCCACATTTAATGAGCCTGGAATTTGTCCATTAAAAATTACACTTCCAATAATTGAAAAAACAATCGCAAAAGTAATAGCTGACTTTTCACGGAATAACAGCTTCATAAGAAGTACTCCAGTTATAATTGGAACTAAAAAATACAATTGATTTATATTAGTTGCAAAATAACTAACAGATTTCATCACTCCAACTATACCAACACTAATAAGCGTAATACCAATTAGCTTTCTATAGTCTAATGTTTGTTCTTTTGAAAAATCATTCATATCATAGAAAATAAATCCTAATAATAATAAAATCAAAATCAATAAACCAATTACTGGAAAGACGTTTCGATCACTATTTAACAAACCAACTAATTTCAGTTTTTCATATAATTCATTTGTTATTGTTTGACCTTCTTGGACAATTACTTCGCCGGCTCTTATCATAACAGGTTCAACATTTTTTATAGCTTGATTTTCCGCTTCCATTGTCTCATTCACAGAGAAAAATGAATTTTCTACTATAGCAAATTGTCCTACGTCAATTAATGCCGTTTGCAAGTCATTACTTAAACTCGAATAGCGCAGTTTTTGATTAATGTTACTTATTGCTTCTTCAATTTCTTCGGTACGAATTCCCTCATTGTATGCATCATACAAGCTAGTTATCAATAATTCCTTGGCAACTAAACGATCATTATCACTAGCTTCAACTAGACTTACTAATGTATTTTGAGTAACAGCATCTAATAATTCAGGTGTCAATAACTGTTTTAAATCTTCGACCGTTTCAGCACTTGATTGTTGTATCTCCTCATCAGACCCAGAGGATTTTCCTGATACGGTTCCTACAGCATCAAATAACTCGTGAACATAGTCAATTCGTTCTTCAGTGATTTCAGAAGAAATACTATACCGATCTTCTATCGCTTGGACAGCTTCCCTTCTTCTATGTTCTGTTTCCTTTGTATCTTCTATTGTAATTGGCGCTCTAATTGTTTCATTTGCATTACTAAAACGCTCGATATCATACGTTTCTGTATAAACATTAGAGATCATAAAAACAAAGAAAAGGGATCCAATAACTGCTAAAGTTAATATAATCTGTACTGACTTATTTTGAATTCGGAAAATGCTACGGAATCGTTTCTCCCAAAGACCTCTCATTTATCTTTCCCCTTTTCAACTATACAAAACGATAATGTTTTCTCTTGTTTTTATCATACACTGATTATACGCTCATGTATATATTTGCCTGGAAATTGATAGCTGTAATAATTATACAGAAAAAGACCCACTAGTGGGTCTTTTTTCTTCTGTTATTAGGGTTAAGACTCTTCAAATGCATCAATAATTTTCTGAACTAATGGATGACGTACAACATCAGCTTGTTGTAAGTAAATAAAGGAAATGCCTTTTACTCCACTTAATCTTGATTCGACAGCCTTTAATCCAGATTGTACGCCACGTGGTAAATCAACTTGTGTAATATCACCCGTTACAACCATTTTTGAACCGAACCCTAGTCTTGTCAGGAACATTTTCATTTGAGCATGTGTCGTGTTTTGCGCTTCATCTAAAATAACAAATGCATCATCTAACGTTCTACCCCGCATATAGGCTAAAGGAGCAATCTCAATGGTACCTCGTTCAATTAGTCGAACTGTATGTTCAGTTCCTAATACATCGTGTAATGAATCATATAACGGCCTTAGATAAGGATCAACTTTCTCTTTTAAGTCACCAGGTAAAAACCCTAAGCTTTCACCGGCTTCTACTGCAGGACGAGATAGAATAATTCGCTTAACTAAACCACTTTTTAATGCTTGAACAGCCATTACTACTGCTAGATATGTTTTACCAGTACCAGCAGGACCAATTCCAAAAACTAAATCATCTGCTTTTAATGCATTTACATAATTTCGTTGTCCTAAAGTTTTAACGCGAATTGACTTTCCTTTGGCGTTCTTCGTAATTTCGTCTTCAAATAAAGTTTCAAATTGGTCAATTTTACCTTTTTTTGCTAATTCAACTGCATACACAACATCTCGTTCAGAAATGGATAATCCTTTTCTGATTACTTTTAATAATGCATCAAGTATCTCTTGAATTAGCGCAATTTCTTCTTGTTCACCCGAAACCCGTACTTTTTCACCTCTGGTAATAATAGATACTTGTAATTGGTTTTCAATTTGAATTAAATGCTTATCCTCAGCACCGAATAAACTTAGTGCTTCGTTTGGATCTTTAATTTCTAAATCGATCAAGTGTAACGCTTCTGGCATAAGTTAATCTCCTTGAGATAGGTCTTGTATTTTTGCTATATTTTCTTTAACAGTAAAGTATAGCTCTAATTTTACTTTACCATTCTCGGAAGCTTCATGCAAAATTTTTTCATTTGTTATTTCTGCAGCTTGTCCCAATGTTTCTTGTAAGTCAATTTTGGCTTGTCTAATCCCCAACTCTTTCGCTTCTTTTTCTGATCTTTTTTCTACCACTTCTTCAAGTTCATATACTTCCTTTTTGTAAAAATATATTGGTAATTCCCATTGAAAAAAGTAAATAGAATTTTGCTCTTCTTCAATTCGTGAGGACTGATATTCCTCTTGGAAAAACCCCCAGATTGGAACCTTCTGATTATTTCCACCCAAATAATATTTATTATTCACTTCACCTGTTATTGCTTGGTAGGTGACTTCCATTGGCACTGAGATAGTGGATTCATACCATGTATTCGCATAGATTTCTGCTTCTGCTGCAATTTGATATTCGCCTTCCTCCTTCTCATTTTCTTCTCCCTTCTCTTCATCGATAGCATCTGCGGTTTTCAAGTCTCCTGCTACTAATATTTCTCCTTTTTCAACAAAATCATTTATCTTTGCAAGCGGTTTTCCTTTTGAAACATACATATCTACAATTACACCACTTTTATTCGCTACAATATTACTAGGACTTTTCACTTCTTGTTCAGATATAGTGGTTTTCTCAACACCCTCTAACGTATAGGTTGTCCCTTTTTCTTTGACACCAACCCATAATAGTTCTGGATTATTGTCTAGAACCAATCGTTGCAATTTACTTGGTGATTCAACTGAGAATTTTAATACACCTGGATAAACGCCGTTTGCCCTTAGCGAGGTTCTAATTTGTTTTTCTACCTCAGGCCTTACACCATCAATCTCAATTTTCCATACCATATTAGATAAAAAAAACACAAAAAGAACACTTAAAACGATACCAAACATAAGTGCCTTTCTTTTTTTAAACTTCTTCCAAGTGAATGGAAGACCTGTTCTTTTTTTAAACTGTATTTTGTAACGTGTTTTTTTCCTTATTTTCTTTATTTTCAAAAGATCTTTCACAAATATGTTTGCAACACATGTTTGTTTATCAATCTTATGTATATCCCAGACATAAATTTCATTTCTGGCACATAGATCCAAAAAAAGCTCTGGTCGACTCCCAATTACATGTATAGTTAAATACCCTCGAATCCAAGTACCTTGTTCCTGTTTCATTTTTTCTCCTCCCTCATTAGAAAAGTACTATCATACAACACATACTTTTAATTAATAGTTTCGTTTTTATGTTCTAGAAACATAATGGTATCAATCGTACCTTCTATTAAGATTTCTTCAGGTAGTAGTGTTTTAATCACAAGCTTATTCCCAGTTATTTTTAACGCCCCTTTTTTCAACTTCAGTTGTAATTCTTGATCAGTAAAGACAATTAATCCTCGATGATTTTCTATATAAGCATGGAATTGGCCGATTGTTGTAATTCTTGGTAACTCCAATACAACATCAGAAGGTAGTTGCAGATGATTACTTAACCAATTTCCAACACGTTTCTGCCACTCATTCATCAAAACACCCTCCTCCTCTATCAATATATGAAGGTACAAATCATATAAGAACAAAGAAAAGCCTCACCTTTTTACAGGTGAAGCTTTTCTTCTTTATAGTATGATTCACTTTTGATTTCGCACGTAAGATTTAGTTTGATACGGCTTTTTAGATCTTGGTGCACCAAGAACTTCTGCCATAACAACACTTTCAGCTAAACCTTCTCTTGATATATTTCTTCTTAAAGAAATTTTCGTCGTTCTGTTTTTCTTTGTTGTAATTTTCTTATCTAATCTCACTACTTCTTGTAAAGGATTATCACTAATAGCTCCATCTTTGTTATACAAATTCGGATCAACAGCTAAGTTAGACTTTAACTTTTCTAGCTGTTCTTGCTTCTTATTAGAATAATCCTCCATAGCAGTAGTTTGTTTATTTGAAGTTTGACGTTCTTCGTTACGCTCAATCGGTTTCACAGTTTCTGTTCTTCTAACAGGTTTATTCTCTTCCTCTTCCTTGTCTTTTCCAAATAAACTTATTAGACCTCCACCAATTGCAAATAACATCATAAGAAAGGGTAAAATGCCATCCATAAGACCTCTCCTTTCAAGATAAATATTTATTCATCTTCTGAATCGGAATCATCCTTCGATAATTTCCCAATAGAATCACGCATATCTGTATCCGCGTCTATATTTTTGTAATTCATATAATCCATTACACCCATATTTCCAGAACGTAATGCTTCTGCTAATGCACGTGGTACATCTGCTTCCGCTTCCACAACTTTTGCACGCATCTCTTGAACACGAGCCAACATTTCTTGTTCTTCTGCAACAGCCATTGCACGACGTTCTTCCGCTTTAGCCTGTGCAATATTTTTATCTGCTTCGGCTTGATCTGTTTGCAACATCGCACCAATGTTTTTACCAATATCAATATCTGCTATATCAATGGATAATATTTCAAATGCTGTACCTGCATCTAGACCTTTTGATAGAACATTTTGTGAGATTGAATCCGGGTTTTCTAGAACTTTACTATGGCTCGCTGAACTACCAATTGTACTTACAATTCCCTCGCCTACACGCGCAATAATTGTCTCTTCACCAGCACCACCAACAAGTCGATCAATGTTAGCTCTTACGGTAATTCTTGCTTTGGCTTTTACTTCAATACCATCCATGGAAATACCGGCAATAAAAGGTGTCTCAATTACTTTTGGATTTACACTCATTTGAACTGCTTCTAATACATCACGACCAGCCAAATCAATTGCAGCAGCACGTTCAAACTCAAGTGGTATATTTGCTCGTTGTGCAGCAATAAGTGCATTAACTACTCGATCCACATTACCACCAGCTAAATAATGACTTTCTAATTGATTCGTATTGACAGCCAGACCCGCTTTATGTGCTTTAATTAACGGGTTAATGACGCGGGCTGGTACTACTCGACGTAGACGCATACCTATTAGTGTGAAAATATTAACTTTAACACCAGCTGCTAATGCACTTACCCATAACATTACTGGAATAAATGTAAAAAGAATCGCAACTGCAATAACAATAATTCCAATAATGATTAGTGGGACAAAGTCACCCACTGCATCAAAGTTAGTGCTTCCTAAGATAAACATATAATCTTCCTCCTACTATTTAGTAAATTAAACTTGTCGAACCACAATTCTTGAACCTTCTGATGTAACTACTTTTACCTTTTGCTGACTTTCAATATAGCCACCTTCTGATACAACATCTATTCGTTCATTACCAATAAGTGCTGTACCTGCAGGCCGAAGAGGTGTCACCGTTGTACCTTCCATGCCAATTAATTCTAGTTTATTAACTGAAGATACATAACCCTTTTCAGTAGTAGTTGCATCATTTAATATTATCTTTCTTAAAAAACCCTTCTCTAAACCAATCGTTTTAATCAATACAATTGCAGTAATAATTGCAACTACGAATGCGATCATTATACTCATACTCATATGAACCACATTATCAGTCGACATATATAAAGAACCTACAACTGCACCAACTCCCAGAAATCCAATTATACCTCCAGGAACAAATATTTCCGCAAAAATTAACACCATACCTACTATTAATAATATGATCGCCTCATAGCCAGCAAAACCAGCCACAATGTGTCCGTAAAAAAATAATATTAGAGATGTAATACCTATCGAACCAGGTATCCCAAATCCAGGAGAGAATAACTCAACAATTAGTCCGATACTTGCAAGCGATAATAAAATAGGAACAACTGCTGAATTTGTTAGAAATCTGGCTACTCCTTCAGAAAAGGTTACTTCCATTTCGACTATTTTTGCATTTGATAAACCTAATTGACTTAAAAGCTCTGTACGATGGTTAACAACCGCTTCTGCATAACCAACTTCAACTGAATCAGAGGGACTTAAAGTTAGGTACGTGCCAGTTGGGGCGTCGTATTCTGGCAGATCAATTTCTTTGTCTGCCATAGCTTGTGCATACAGTGGATCTCTTCCTTTTGATTCTGCTGCACTAGTCATAGACTCAAACCAAGCTGACTGTGCCTTTTCTGCAGCTTCAGATCCATCAGAATTAATCACTCCACTTGCCCCCATCGTTGATTGAGGCTTCATAAAAATATTATCAGTGTTTAGAGCAATATAAGAACCTGCAGATAAAGCTTGAACTGTTATATAAGAAGTTGTCTCAATTTCTAGGTCTTGTAATAACCCACCAATATTAGTCGCAGCATCTACACGCCCGCCAGGAGTATTGAGTTCGAAAATAATATGATCAGCATCAGCTTCAGCTGCTTCTGTTGTAGTTCGACGTAAGAACGCTTCCAAACCACGTTCTACTTCCGCTTCAATTGGGATAACATAAACTAATTTTCCATCCCCATTTTCTGCTGCACTTACACCTTGTGTATGTATGGATCCAACAATAACAAACAGTAAACTAATGAGGATACTATACATAACACTTTTAACTATATTCACTTTAACCCCCCTTTCTTCACACTTATGTATACGAATTAGGCGACACTTAAGTTTCAGAAAGTGTTAAATCAATAGTTGAAATTTAATTAGACTTAAACCCTTTAATAGTCTATTTTTGAACAACCTTTACATAGTATAACATCTACAACAAAAATAATCCCCTATCACGACTAAATGATAGGGGATTATTTGCTTTATAAAATCTTCACAAAATCACAAAATGTGTAATTATGCTAAGTGTTTTTGCACTAACTTCTGGACTACTGTGCCATCTGCTTTGCCCTTTACTTTCGGCATAAGCGCACCCATCACTTTACCCATTTCTTTTTTTGAAGTAGCATTCACTTCTTCTATGGTTTGCAAAACGATTTCTTCAAGCTCTTCATTTGATAGCTGTTCAGGCATATATACTTGTAAAACATCTAATTCAACTTCTAATTTTTCTACAAGATCCATTCTTCCAGCTTCTTTAAATTCATGGAGGGAATCATTTCTTTGCTTTAACTCTCTAGATAAGATGGTTAATTCCTCTTCTTCTGTTAACGCGTCTTTTCCAAGTTTAATTGCTTCATTCTGTAAAGATGCTTTCACCATACGAATAACGCTTAGTGTTTCTTTATCTCTACTTTTCATTGCTATTTTCATATCTTGGTTGAGACGTTCTGTTAATAACATTCGTTTCTACACCCTCTTTTAAAGGAAAATCAAAAGAAAATATCTTTTTCATTCCCTACTTGCAATCAAAGATTACTTACGCTTTCTAGCCGCCTCAGATTTTTTCTTGCGACGAACACTAGGCTTCTCATAAAATTCACGCTTACGATATTCTGACATTGTACCAGATTTTGATACACTGCGTTTAAAGCGACGAAGAGCATCTTCAAGAGACTCGTTTTTACGAACGCGAGTTGTATTTGACATGCTAATTTCCCTCCCTCCGAAGCATTCAACAGTTTAATGCGACATATGTATGCACATATGCCTTACAGGTATTATAATATAAGGATTTTTCTAGGTCAACTTTTGTTTTTTAAAATAATAAATTAATTGTTATAAGCATGATCAAATAACCTTGTCCATATAGTAGATTAGAGGTGACTGTACTATGGGATTATTATCTTTATTATCCGTTTTTCTACTTTTGTTTTATATGGGCATGCGCCTATTACAAACTGGTTTAACTTTCTTTATGAGCTCAAGAATAGAAGAATGGCTTACTAAAGGTACGCAAAATGTTTTTGGAAGTATCTTAATTGGAATCATTGCCACATTTCTTCTGCAAAGTAGTTCTGTTGTATTAGTCATTACGATAAGTTTTGTAACGATTGGTGTAATAAGTTTCCGACAAACTATTGGCATAATTCTAGGTGCAAATATCGGAACGACAATGACTGGAGAAATTCTCGTCTTTGGCGACGCTTTTCCATTTTTGATTTGGCTTGTAGTTGGTTTATTCTTACTATTATTCCCTCAAAAAAACATCTTCTATACTGGATGTATTCTTGTAGGCCTATCAACAATCTTTGTTTCTTTAGACGGATTTGAATCTTTAGCTACTTTGGTGGCTAGTAATCATCTAATATTAGCAGGACTTAGTTTAACAGAAACATCACCTAGTATTGGTATTATAATTGGAACTGTTATCAGTGGTATTATTCAATCTTCCAGCGCTACATTTGGATTAACGCTAAGCATGATGCAACAAGAACTCTTACCTCTATCTAGCGCGATTGCAATTATATTAGGATCAAACATCGGGACATGCGTGACATCATTAATTGCTACACTTGGAGCTAAAAGAGAAGCTAAACTTGTTGCCATAACACATACTGCATTTAATCTTATAACGGTTATCATTGCGATACCTTTACTACCAATTTTCAACTTAATTGCACTTCACTTAGCGAATAACAGCAGTATGCAATTAGCTCATATATCTGTCGTCTTTAATGTATTTTCAGTTCTTATTGTCCTTCCTTTTGTTCCATTATTCGAAAAGTACATTGCTAGATAAATAAAAGTTACTTAATTAAAAAAACAATAAACAGCCTGGCAATTGCCAAGCTGTTTATGTCTAACACCACATGCTTTCCAACAAGTTGTTTAGTGAACCGCTTAATTTAAGTATATATGTAGTTTTTCAGAAAAATACCACAAGCACATATTCAGCTAACTTTTAAAGGGAATCCATTTACTGATGCAGCCATATCTAAAGTAATTTAAAATACTACGTTGGATCATTCCATCAAGTTGATAGGATGAAACAAACGTATGATTAGAAGATAAGCACACAGTAAATTTCACTTCATCTTCTTAAAATTATAAGACTTACTAGTTACCAAACCCAATTGCCTGTTTCACGCTGCTAGTATTATTTCTATTCTAATTCTTCAAAATGATACGACAGACTTGCTAAAGCGTATAGAGCCGCAGTTTCTGTACGTAGTATACGAGGACCAAGTCGAATCGATTGGAAATCAGCATTTTTAAGTGCGATTATTTCATTTTCAGAAAATCCACCTTCAGGACCTATACACAAGAAAACTTGTTCTGAGGGTACCATCTGTTTTAAAAAATAACTTAGCTTATTTGTAGGTATGTCTCTGGTTGTTTCTTCATAAGCTACTAGTCTATGGTCAAAACTTGCGCTCATCTCAATTACATCTTGTAATGAAGCTACTTTTTCAATCTTTGGCAATAATGTGCGATGAGATTGTTCACTAGCTTCTTTAATAATTTTTTGAAAGCGTTCATTTTTTTTACTTGCCTTCTTTTCGTCCCATTTTACAATTGAACGTTCTGCTTGTAATGGAATGAATCCAGCTGCACCAAGCTCTGTACCTTTTTGTAAGATTAATTCAAACTTATCACCCTTTGGTAATCCTTGTGCAATTGTAACACGAACAGGTAACTCAACCGTCTGTCTCTGCCACTCCACAATCTCTGTAACTATCTTATCATCTGCCATTGATTTGATCGCACATACTGCAGCTTTCCCATCAGGGTGATTACAAATTATCTTATCGCCGATTTCCATCCGCATCACACGGGTGATATGATGAATATCGTCATCTGTTATAGTGACATGCATGTCTGACCATCCAGTGGCCGTTACAAAATAACGCTGCATATGACGCTCCTACTCTCTTCCTATTTCTTAGCTATAATTGAAATCCAGTCTTCCATTTGATTAATCTCAATAATTTCAAATCCAGCTTCTAGTAGGGCTTGTTTCACATCTTGTTTCTTTGCCTGAATAATTCCCGAGGTGATAAAAATACCTCCTGGCTTTAAAACTTCGTAAGCCCTTTTTTCAAAACGCATAATAATTTCTGCTAAAATATTAGATACAATAATATCCGGTTGATGTGAAACATTATCGAGTAAATTATTTTGTTTTGCTTCAATAGCATGTTCAACCTTATTAATTTTAGCATTAATGATAGCGACTTTTACTGCAACATCATCTAAATCATAGGCATATACATGCTTTGCCCCAAGTAATATCGCTGCAATGCTTAGTACACCGGAACCAGTACCCACATCTAACACAAGATCATCGTTTTTCACATATCGTTCTAATGCTTGCATACTTAGAACCGTTGTTGGATGTGTACCTGTTCCAAATGCCATTCCTGGATCTAATTCAATAATTATTTCATCAGTCGAAACGGCATGGTAATCTTCCCATGTAGGTGTTATTGTTATCTTCTCTGAAATTTTAACCGGTTTGTAATACTTCTTCCAAGCAGTTGCCCAATCTTCTTCATTCACTTCGCTCATGGTTATATGATTTGAACCTAAATCAATATCGTATGCCAATAGATTATTGATTGCTTGTTTGATTTCAGCGACAGTCTCACCTAAGAAACTATTAAAAGGAAGATAAGCTTTTAACATAACACCTTCCTGCGGAAAATCGACAGGATCAAGTTCATACATTTCTCCTAAATCTGTATTCCGTTCCTTCATTAAATCCTCAGAATCCTCAATAACTACACCACTAGCCCCAGCTTCATGAAAAATGTTTGAAATTGGCTCGATTGCTTCATTAGTAGTATGGATACACAATTCAGACCACTTCAAAAAATCAACTCTTTTCTTGTGATTTTATTAAACATGGACAAAATATACCGAAAACACGATAAGTATTATTCGCCCTTAAACGCCCTTTTCACACGTTGAAAAAATGAGTCATCATGTTCATCTGTTGGTTGATCTCCACTTGCTTCATTTAATTCGCGCAACAGTTCTTTTTGTTGTTCACTTAAATTTGTAGGTGTAATCACACGCATCTGCACATGTTGATCTCCATGACCATATCCACGGACATTGGGCGCACCTTTACCTTTAAGACGGAATGTTTTACCTGTTTGTGTTCCAGCTGGAACTTTTAATTTAACTTTTCCATGTACAGTAGGAATTTCTATTTCATCACCAAGTGCTGCTTGAGCAAAAGTTATTGGCATTTCACAAAAAATGTGATCTCCATCTCTTTTATAGAACTCATGACTCCTAACTTGCACGACAACGTATAAATCACCTGGAGGTCCACCATTTACTCCTGGCTCACCTTGACCAGTAACGCGAATTTGTTGTCCCTCATCGATACCTCCTGGAATACTGATGTGGATTTTTTTGCGTGCTTTAACTTTTCCATTTCCACCACACGTTTTACATTTTTCGGGAATTATTTTTCCAGATCCATTACAATGATTACAAACGCGCTTATTAACAACACGGCCGAATGGTGTATTTTGTTCAACATTCAATTGTCCTGAACCATTACAATGTGAACATGTTTTCACCTTAGTACCTGGTTTAGCGCCAGTTCCTTCACACGTATCACATTCTTCTTCTCTTGGAATTTCAACATCCGTTTCTTTACCAAAAATAGCTTCTTCAAATTCCAAAATCATTGTGTATTGTAAGTCTGCACCTTGTCTTGGCGCATTGGGATCACGTCTACGTCCGCCTCCACCAAAGAACATATCAAATATATCACTAAATCCACCGAAGTCTTCTGCACCACCGCCTCCAAATCCTTGACTTTGAGGTCCTGCATGACCAAATTGATCATATTGTGCACGTTTTTGTTCGTCACTTAATACTTCATATGCTTCTTTTGCTTCTTTAAACTTATCCGAAGCACCTTCTTCTTTGTTTACATCTGGATGATAACTACGTGCTAATTTTCTATATGATTTTTTAATTTCTTCTTTTGAGGCACCTTTTGAGACGCCTAATACGTCATAATAATCTCTTTTACTCACTGACTGATCACTCTCCCGACTCTTCTTTACATAGATTTTATCATAACATTGATGCTCTTATGAGAGCAAATAGTATTCAAATGATTCATTTTATGCTATTTATTTTATTTTTATATATTTGAATTTTTATCAAGTAGTAATATATAGAGGAAAAGTCAAAGTCAAGTAAAACCTGACTTTGACTTTTCCAATTTACTAACTTATTTGTTTCTTATTTGTTTTTATCTTCTTCTTCTTTATCTTCATCTTTAACTTCTTCATAGTCAGCATCTACAACATCATCATCAGAAGAACCTTCACCCTGAGCTGCTTCAGCATCTGCTTGAGCTTGCTCGTATAATTTAACAGAAAGTGCTTGAACTTGTTCCTCTAATGCATCTTTCTTCGTTTTGATTTCTTCTAGATCATCTGCTTCTAATGCCGTTTTTAACTCATCTTTGGCTGTTTCTGCCTTTTCTTTTTCTTCATCAGAAACTTTATCGCCTAGATCTTTAATTGTTTTATCTGTTTGGAATACTAGCTGGTCAGCTTCATTACGAAGTTCAACTTCTTCGCGACGTTTTTTATCTTCTTCAGCATTTTCCTCAGCATCTCTTACCATTTTTTCAACTTCTTCATCAGATAAACCTGAAGAAGATTTAATTGTAATCGATTGTTCTTTGTTTGTACCTAGATCTTTAGCACGAACGTTTACTATACCATTTGCATCAATATCAAATGATACTTCAATTTGTGGCACTCCACGTGGTGCAGGTGGAATATCTGTTAATTGAAAACGACCCAATGTTTTATTATCTCCAGCCATTTCACGCTCACCTTGAAGGACGTGAATATCTACTGCTGTTTGATTATCAGCCGCTGTTGAAAACACTTGCGAATGACTTGTAGGAATAGTGGTATTACGCTCAATTAACTTAGTCGTAACGCTACCCATTGTTTCGATACCTAATGATAAAGGTGTAACATCAAGAAGTACAACATCTTTAACATCACCTTGTAATACACCAGCTTGAATTGCGGCACCTAAAGCAACTACCTCATCCGGATTTACTCCTTTAGATGGATCTTGACCAGTTTCTTTTTTAATTGCTTCCTGTACTGCTGGAATACGAGTTGAACCACCAACTAAGATAACTTTGTTAATTTCACTAGCTTTCATTCCAGCATCTTTAAGAGCTTGTCGCGTAGGTCCCATTGTACGTTCTACAAGATCAGAAGATAAGTCATCAAATTTTGCACGAGTTAAATTCATTTCTAAGTGTAATGGTCCAGCTTCGCCTGCTGTGATAAATGGTAAGGAAATTTGTGTTTGTGCAACACCAGATAAATCCTTTTTAGCTTTTTCAGCTGCATCTTTTAAACGTTGTAAAGCCATTTTGTCTTTTGAAAGATCAATGCCATTTTCTTTTTTGAACTCTGCAACTAAGTGGTCAATGACTACTTCATCAAAATCATCTCCACCAAGACGATTATCACCGGCTGTTGCTACAACTTCAAAAGTACCTTCACCGATATCTAAGATAGATACATCAAATGTACCTCCACCTAAGTCGTATACAAGAACTGTTTGATCTTGATCAGCTTTATCAATACCATATGCTAATGCTGCAGCAGTAGGCTCATTAATAATACGTTCTACTTCAAGACCAGCTATTTTACCAGCATCTTTAGTTGCTTGACGTTCAGCATCATTAAAATATGCAGGTACAGTAATAACAGCTTTTTCTACAGTTTCTCCAAGATAATCTTCTGCATATGACTTAATGTATTGTAAGATTATTGCTGAAATTTCTTGAGGTGTATGCTCTTTTCCTTCAACTTCAACTTTATAATCTGTTCCCATATGACGTTTAACAGATTGAATCGTGTTTGGGTTAGTAATTGCTTGTCGTTTAGCAACTTCACCTACTTGACGTTCACCATTTTTAAATGCAACAACTGATGGAGTTGTACGGTTACCCTCTGGATTCGGGATAACTTTTGCTTCTCCACCTTCCATTACTGCAACACATGAATTTGTTGTACCTAAATCAATTCCAATAATTTTTCCCATGGTTATTTCCTCCTCTAATACATATGTAATTATTGATTCACTTTTACCATTGCCGGGCGAATAACCCGATCTTTTAATTTGTATCCTTTTTGTAATTCTTCGACAACAACATTCGATTCATATTGATCATCTTCCACTTGAACAACAGCTTGATGTAAATGCGGATCAAATGTTTCTCCCTCTGTTGCAATAACTTCAGCGCCCTCTTTTTCCAAAGCATCATTTAATTGACGATAGACCATCTTGATTCCATCTACAAACTGCTTAGCAGCTTCATCATTAACTTCCATTTGTAGTGCTCTTTCAAAGTTATCTACAATCGGTAATAAGTCTGTAATCAATGATTGCGATCTATATTTACGATCCGCTTCTTTTTCCTTCTGGGTACGGCGGCGGAAGTTATCATATTCTGCTTGTACTCTTAATAACCTTTGGTAAACTTCATCCTTTTCCCTTTGTAAGACCTCAAGTTCATTAGTCTCTTCTTCGGCATCAGGTTGATTTACTTCATCAATTATTTCTTGATCAGCTTTTTCAATTACTTCATCTTCTTGTTTTTCTGCTTGTTTATTCTCTTCCATTATGGTCACCTCCTCTAATTAATTCATTTGAAAATGAAACCTTGTTGACTATATCATGAATAAACATGGAAATAAAGTTTTAGGTTTCAGCTTTAATCAACTAATATTCAATGAAGAAAAGCATTCTTCTCGATCACTTGTTAGCATTTAGTATCATCTTATTATGATAAAAAATACAGCTCACTTAAAACCAAGAATGAAATGTACTCGACATTCGACTAGATAAGCTATTTAATAGTGAAATAACACGAGAATACTCCATCCTAGTTGGTCCCAACAAGGCAATTGTTCCTATTTGTTCTCCAGCTAATGAATAAGTTGCGGTAATCAAGCTGCAATCCTGCATTTCATCCATCTTATTCTCTTGCCCAATAGAAACATGAATACCATCTTTATTGGAACGTAAAACATTTGCAATGATATCCTCCTGTTCCATTACCGAATATAAAGAGTGAATTTTATCAACATCTCTAAATTCTGGTTGCAACAAAATATTGGTAATACCACCCACATAAAGTTTAACAGGTTGTTCATCAAACAATGCTGCTCTTAAATATTGAAAAGCTGAATCGAAATCATCCATATATTTATCAAGCACATTTAGCAACTCTAACTGTAATTTCTCATAGAGATGAATAATCGGTACATTTTTTAATCTGTCATTTAAAATGTTTACCAATTTTTCTAATTCACTTGGTTTAATTTCCGTCGGTATTGTAAAAGAACGGTGCTCTACATGACCCGTGTTTGTAACTAAGATAGCAACAGCCATATTAGATGACAAATGGATAATTTGTAATTGCTTCAAGGTTGTTTCGTATACCTTGGGTCCCAGAATAATCGACGTATAATTGGTTAATTCCGAAAGCACTTTTGCTGATTTTTGTACAACCTGTTCAAATTCAACCATTTCTTCTGAAAATGCGTGAGAAATAACACTTCTGTCACTATTTGATAAATGAAAAGGCGACAATAAATGATCGACATAAAATCGATAGCCTTTTTCTGAAGGCACCCTACCAGAAGAAGAATGAGTCTTTTCAATAAAACCTAATTCTTCTAAATCCGCCATATCGTTTCGGATAGTTGCTGGACTATAGGTTATCTCTTCCATTTTTGAAATAGCTCGAGATCCGATAGGTTGTGCTGTGTGGATGAATTCATCAATAATAACTTGCAAAATTAATAATTGTCTGTTTGATAACATTGATGATCACCTCTGTTAGCACTCTTAGCACCCGAGTGCTAAATCTATTATTAAATTATCAAATGCAGGCAAAAATGTCAATATGCATGCTTATAATTTTTAAATAATAATTGCTACTTCGCAGTAAGTATTCGTTTGAATTTCTCTTGTTCTATTAAGAATTCTTGAAACACCTCATTACCAAATAATTGACCTGCTTGTGTTAACCTCACCTGGTCTCCCACTTCTTCTATCCATTTTTTCTCTTTTAATTGTTGTAACTCATCATCATATAAATCAGTTAATGCTAGATTATATTTTTCACTAAAGCCAATTTTTGATACACCAGATCGTTTACGTAATCCTAGAAACATTTCTTCTTCAATTTGTTCCTTCACTCCAATTGGTTCTCTATGAAGTACTGGAAAATCGTTCTCATTCGCTTTTTTAAAATATGCAGGAAATGGACGTAAATTAACAATTCGTTCCCCTGGTAAATACCCATGCGCACCTGCGCCAAAACCAAAATAGTAATCATTATTCCAATAGGTTAAATTATGCTTACTCTCATAGCCAGGAACGGCAAAATTACTTATTTCATATTGATTCTTTCCGTGTTTCTCCATCTGGGTAATTAAATGCTCATACATGTCCGCTTCTGTTTCTTCCGGTTGCCTTTTTAATTTCCCTTTTTTATAACGTTGATAAAAAACAGTTTTGGGTTCAATTTGCAACGAATAAGAGGAGTAATGTGGCAAATCAAAAGCTAAAGCTTCTTGTACTGTTTTTTCAAATCCTGTCATTGTTTGTGTTGGTAGACTATATATTAAATCAATACTAATGTTCGTAATACCGTGTTTTTTCAGGGCATCAACATTTTGATAAACATCTTTAATTCGATGAAGTCTCCCTAATTGTTCTAGTAGTTCATCATCAAAGACTTGTGCTCCCATCGATATTCGATTTACACCAAAGGCTTTTAACAACTTTATTTTCTCTTCGTCTAAATCACCTGGGTTTGCTTCAAACGTATATTCTTCAACACTTTCCACTTCAAAGTATTTACCAATTGATGTAAGTAATTGTTGCAATTGTTTTGTATTAAGCGCAGTTGGTGTTCCCCCACCAACGAATATTGTTTTCATCTTTTGCCTTGGTTCCTTTATATAGGCTGCCATTTCTTTATCTAATGCAATTAAATAATCATCCGCCATTTTTTCTTCATAAAAGAATTTTGTGAAGTCACAATAGTGACAGATCTTCTCACAAAATGGAATGTGGATATATACCGATGATACCATTAACTTTCTCCCCTTCTTTATTCGATGTGATAATAGTAACTAGAAACCCTTGCCACATTAATGACAAGGGTTAGTTTTAATTATCTTCATCCATCCGCAAGACAGCCATAAATGCTTCTTATTTATTGTTTATGACTAATCATATTCTATAATAACCTATTGTAATTAGCAACGTATTCACATCAATGTTTTATGGTGTTTGTTTTATTTAATTGAATTTAATCATATTTTATTAAAACTAAGAATTATTTATTTTATGGTGGCGAATTGGTGGAACCCATTGACCAGTTGTGTTGTGATAAACAACTGGTTTTTCACCTTAAATACTCGTTTCAAATATAACTATGATCTAGTTTATACCTATAAATATTTCCTACTGTTTTAATAGTTTCTCACATTTTATTTTCAATCTCTACATTATATATGTGTTGAAAGAAATTTCTATAATATCATTAATATTACGCTAAAAAGAAAAGAACACGTACAATGAAATTATAATTACCTACAAAATACATAGGATAGCCAATTGAGGCGATTCGTAATCCGAACTTTAGTTTGATTTAATTTAGTGCAGAACATTGTTTTGAGAACCGTTTACTTTATCTCCTATTTTCTTAATTTATTAAAAGTAACCATAATTTAAGGTGTTGGTCACTTTTTTGGTCACTAAAATAAACAGCTAATATTATTTTTATAGTCAGGTAGTCAACCCATGTGACCGTCAATTAAAATGAAACAGAATTTTCTTGAAAGAATCATTTATGGGATATATTTTTGATCTACATATGACAAGTAACTATTGGGCAATATAAATAATATAATGTTTTATAGGAGGTATAAATGTATTGGAACAGGAAAAGCAAATTAGGCTTACATCAACTGAAATAACTCAACTATGGGCTCAATACATGAATGATAGTGCAAGTATTTGTATGTTAACTTACTTTTCAGAAAAGGCTGAAGATGCTGAGATTAAACCTATAATTGATCATGCTTTAGAGCTATCACAGGCTCACATACAAAAGTTAACCTCAATATTCACCAAGGAAAAGAGCAAAGTACCTCATGGATTTAACGTAGAGGAAGATGTTGATTTAACTGCTCCTAGATTGTATTCAGATAGCTATGTATTAAATTATATTCATCAAATGGCTATGATTGGGCTTACCAATTACGCCGCAAGTTTATCAGCATCAGTAAGAACAGATATAACAGACTACTACATGGAATGTCTCTCAGAGATAACAAAATTATATAAGATGTCAAAGGATTTATTATTGTCAAAAGGTCTGTACATAAGGTCTCCTTATCTACCAAATATAGAAAAAGTTGACTTTGTGAAAAAGCAAGGTTTCTTATGGGATATACTTACAGACAAAAGACCTTTATTAGCATCAGAGGTCGCTAATTTATTTACAAATCTTCAAAGGAATGCTTTAGGGTCATCTACCCTTACTGGTTTTAGTCAGGTTGCACAGGAAAAGGATGTTAAACAATTCTTTATAAGAGGTACAGAAATCGCAAAAAAGCATAGCAAACTATTTGGGACGAAATTAGAAGAAAGTAACCTCCCTATTTCTATTTCATGGGCAACAGAAGTTACAAACAGCACAACTCATACATTTTCAGATAAAATCATGATGTTTTATACTACTGCTTTGATTTCTCTAAGTGTTGGGTTTTATGGCACAAGTCTTGCTCAAAGTCCCAGAGTAGATATAGGTGTAATGTATAACAGACTATCTTTAGAAATTCAGTTATATTCTGAGGATGGAGCAAATATCATGATAAAAAATAGATGGTTAGAACAACCTCCAATGGCATCTGACAGGGATGAGTTAGCTAAAAAGAACATGTAAAATTAAAATTATACTATAGTTTCCGTTGAGGGAGTTCTTAGAACTCCTCATTTTTATATGCAATGGCTAAGCCCTCCCTACTGTAATAGTGCAAGTTTCGCTATGTCCCTTATATCAGTAACCTACCACATTAATTTAATAAGAGTTATACCGTGTTTTTGTATAAATATAACATCACATTCATCTTGTCTTGTATATAAAGCATTGTAGTCGTTATGCTACATAAACACTACATAAATTGATCCACACGAATCCTTTTAGCATTTACCTATGAATATTAATTTAAAGATTTTAACTTGAAAAATAGTGTGTCGAATTATCGAGCAAAAATTGTACCAGCCTATTAAGCGGTCACATCCAACTGTCCTCATTAATTATCATTAGATTAATTTTCCGTTCTTTCCAATAAATTAGTTTGCATTCTCTTATACTAAACACACTCAATAAGGACTAACGTTCTTTTCAATCAGGTAAAGATATTATGAAAGTTCTAGTTATTATCTTTATTACGTAGTAAATCTTTTTCATACCAAATCTGAAAACAATATATTAAAAGGGCTAAACCAATCATCATTAAATATGTAATATGTGGCGACAATTCTCCCGAGGCCATTCCAAGTTTTTGTTGGACTGGATACCATAAATATATATATACACCATCTAATATTAGGTTTGTTATTAAATAAACAATAAATTTCCCATAGGTAAACTTAAAAATCCATATTGTGGCTACTAAATAAGCACTATATACCCAAGGAATATTTGCAACTTTGTCCCAATCAAAGAGCCCTGATTCTCTCCACCAATTATAATGATATGCCGCTTGGTATGTTAGAGTGTTGACTACAGTTACAAACAATCCAACTGGTAGAAATCTTTTAAGCGTTTTATCTCCAATTAGCACCAGTGATGCAATAGGAAGCAAAAACATTAGCCATAGAATTATTTGATTCACATTAATTATCCTTTCCAATCAATACGTTTAATCTAGGTATTCCCCATATGTTTAGATTAAATGTATTGATTGGAAAAGCATTAAAGTCCTATAAGGCAATTTAAAGTGAAAATTATTTTTGAAAGAAAACGAATGTATAGATATAGAAGGTTTTATTATTAAGCCACTCAATCAAAATAGAATTGAGGTTGATGTTGCGGACGGTTTGGAGTTTTTAAACATTGAGGATATAGTTGATATTTCTTTGCAATAAACACTTGACATATTAACCTTATAAGGTTATAATTAATATATAAAGTAATAAGGAGGTGAACAAATGTTAGAAGGTCTAAGTAAAATAATAGAAGCGATAGCCACTTTAACAACAGCCACCGCTTCATTAATAACAGCTATCGTCGCTTACAAAATATTCAAAAAGGATAAAGAGTAAACGACACGCAGTAAGGAGTTGGTGCTCCTTACTGCTACTATAACACTCATGAAAGGGGTTTTCAATTATGACCTTTATTATTGCGTTATCCTCTTTTATTATATCGTTAACAGTGCTACTAATCGTATTAATGTTGAAAAAGACTAAATAGAAATTAGACCTTCTAACATTTCGAATTATGGATAAAGAAATTAATAATTATATGACACCAGCTGAAGCTGCATACCGTTGGGGTAAGAATCAGGAAACCGTTAAAAATAAGTTAAAGCCATCTTTAAATAGTGAGCTTGATCAAATGATCAAGCGTGGTTTAATTAAATATTATCAAAAGCCAAATGGTCAAAGAAAAGAATGGATTGTAAGTGTTCAAGCAATGGAAGAATGGTTCGGAAAATCAAATTAAAAACCTTGAGAACTGGAAGAAATAAGCAACGAATTAATCACATTTAAAAAGTTAATAAAGAAAAATGAGGTGAGTAATATTGAAAGAAGATATTCGAAAATTAATTGAATCTGATATCACGGGTTATAAAATCAATAAAGAGACTGGCATATCGGAAAGTAATATATCCAGGATTAGAAGTGGTAAAATAGAATTAGGAAGTATTTCGTTAGATAATGCAACTAAATTGTATGAATTTTATAAGAAGCATAAAGAGGATATAAAGCCCCCACAAGTGTGAGGGCTTTTTTTATTGCGTAGAAACATCATAAACACTAGTGTTAATTGTTTCTAATTTTGCTTCGATAAAACTCTTTAATCTAGGAATGTCTAACTCTTTAACTTCATCTTCGTAATAAATATATGTAAAATCCTCTTCGGTGTCATGTACTTTGATAATTCGTTTACCTACTTCTTCGTCAAATTCTGTACTTACTAATTCATATCTCATTTTTATCACCTCACTTTTTTACAGATTAGCATGAATTTGGTGAAAAATGACGTTTTATAGGTATATTGACACGTAATGTTCATATTTGTGTATCCAAAGAGTTATATTTAATGTAATAAAAGCTTGATTTTATAACGCACACGTTATACAATGAGTATATAGAAAGGAGGTGCAACGTGGAATACTTAGTAAAAATAATAGCCTTAGCAATATCGGTTCTAACTTTTCGTAAAATTTGGCTGTCCAACCAAAAGACTAAATTAGAGATCGAATTGCTAAAGCTAAAACTTAAACGGTCGAGACGAGGAGGTTAACTCCTCTCTCTCTTCCCTAAGTATATCACAAAAATATGTATTATATAATAATGTCTGGTTTGTGGGTTATCATTGCTCTTCTTGGTGTCAGAAAATTGTTTTTATTAAATACAAAAAGAAAACTAATAAAAGAAAAGGAGCGATTAGAAAATGAACGATCAAAATAATAACACTAAAACTGCTGCATCACAAGTGAAAGCATCAAGAAATTGGGAACAAAAGAATCGTAAAAAAGCAACTGTTGCTAGTTATCGACGTACAGCAAGGTCATTTATCAAAAACCATGCAGAACAAGATGATTTAGAGGAATTAAAAAATCTTATCGTTGAAAGAGAAAAGTTGTTAGGGGAATGAAGAAAAAGACCACTATTAATTTAAATAAGCCCCAATTAAGGGGCTTATTATTTTATAGATTACCTTTATTAAGTCTACGTTGTAACTCTTTAACCATAGCCGACGGATCACTGATAACTTTATCATATGGTGTACCTAAATACTTTTGCAGCATACCAACTGTATTAGGTCCTAACAATCCGTCTTGTGTTGCTCCGATTAATTTTTGTAATGCTTTTACAACTAGACTTCCTTTTTTTCCGTTACCAAAGTTAATACCACTAGCAAATGCATCAGTAGCTTGGTTGTGTACTTGATCGCTAATATAACTATCTGCTGTTGTGCCTAAATACACTTGCAACGCTTCGATTGTTTCTTCACCTGGTATGCCATCAACATCTAGATTTGCTTTTGTACTGGACTTAGTTGTAGTAGCTGACTTAACCTGCGTTTTTGACACTTCTGCAGTTTTTTCGCCCTCAACCATATTCAAGAAGTCGCCCCACGTAATACCGTCTTTACCAGCTCGTAATTGTGCTGGACAATTTTTATTGTACCAATCATGATGTTGTTTAACGTCATTGAGTGATAAGTTATGTTTGTCCAATAAATGTTTTACTAACTCCGCACCATTTTTAACAGCTTTTTCATAGTCACCATCGCTATTAATACATATTTCTACGTGTACGGATTGCGTATTACCTGGACCTTGGCCATCAGTTGCCGCCCAACATTTAACTTCATCTTCAAATGATTGATAAGATTCTTTGTCGTCAACTGAATAGTGCCAACTAGCTTCTCTAGGATTAAGCTTAGACTGTATGTTAGCGTGTGCTTCCGCATCGGCTCCTTTATTCGCATTGCCTGTTTGATGAACCGTTATATAGTTTACTGGATTTCCGTAACCATATGATCTTTTGTTTACAATACTAGATGGAACTAATTGTTTTATGATATTAACCATTATAAATCTCTCCCTTTAATCAAATTAAAAAGGACACCTATTCGGCATCCTTCGTGTTCCCTTCTCGTTTATTTACTGCTAATTCAAACAGTCCTGTACCAGCTAAACCTGCAAAACCTCCCGCCCATAAACGCATGAGCAGATCAAGGTCACTAAACGGGTAAGCTACTGCACCAATTGCGATACCTACAACAAAACTTACTGAAGGCACAATGTTTTTAGGTATGTTTACTGACTTTTTAAATAGTTCCACTAACGCAGTGACGATCGGTAATAATACTGTTGCGAAAATTAATACTTGTTCCATATGTCTCACCTCCCTTCAAATTTAATTCAAGAATTGAAAAAGAGCATAAATGACTGTTGCTATCAGCCCTCCTGCTCCTGTGATGTTAATAATTAACTTCCAAAAATTAGATAACTTTAGTTTGTTTGTTGATAAATGGTGTTCAATTAAGGTGTTTAACAACTTCTTTTGCTCATCATTACTCTTCTGAACCGTTGTTCTGATTTCCCTCATTTCATGCGACATACCAGTAAAGGTGTTCTCTAATGTGACGATCCTTCTTTCGTGGTCCTGCCATATTGGCATGTTTTCCATCTCCTCCTGATTTTGCAAATCCTTACCCCCTAGTCAATACTTTTAGCCATAAAAAATACGCCTTATTTGGCGCTAAATTTCTCTCTCGCTCTTTTCTCTTTTTCTTGTAATTCTGTTACTTCTTGATAGATTGATTTTGCTAATTGCTTTGTATCTGCATTTAACGTTACTTCTACAGCTAGATGACTTACTTGTGCTTCTAACTCTAATATTCGTTTCTCTAATTGTTCAACTTTATTAGACATTATGCTGCACTCCCATCATCCATAATTTTTGTAGCTACTTTCTGTCTAACCAATACTTCCAATGCGCTAGGCGCTTCATTTCCTGCATACTGTTCAGTTGTCAACGGGATATAACCATTCACATTAATGGTCCGATCTTCGTCTCTTCCTTGAAAATGAACCTTCACACTTTCTATTTCTTGTCCATCAACATCATAATTCATAGATACACTCGTAATGGTTATATTCATTCAGCTCCATCTCCTTTTTCAAATTGTTCACACAAGTAATCATATACAACTGCTTCTTGGCCACTAAATTCTTTATCACATTCATCTAATACCTTTTTAACTGTTTTAAGCATACCTTGCGCATCACCGCCCTCAATGATTAACGATTCATCCAACAATTCTTGATAATCCTCTTTAAAAGCTTTTTGATCTTCAATATCATACCTGTCATCATTAATAATTGCCTTGCCTTCATCATCTTTTTTAGAATGTTCTTCAGCGATTTGCTTGCGTTGCTCTTCTACTTTTTTTGACCTTTCAGCCAATATTTTAATAAACTCAGTACGGTGTCTTGACTGCTTGCGTTTTAAATTCAAATCAAAAAGCAGGCTGGTTGCCTGCCCTAATTGTGCGTTTTTAATTGTTACTTGCATTATGCTGCCTCCTCTAATTTCGCTACCTTTTGTTTAAGTACCTGGTTCTCCATTTCTAAATATTTAATACGGTCCGCATGATCATTAGCAACTGGAATTAATAAAGTCCATAAGCGATCATACTCAATGCCTTCTATTTCATCTCCATTAAATGTTACGTATTGACTCAATCCTACATCAAAAACATTTTCAGCAATTAAACCGTAGTATCTTTTTAATCCATCTGTGATTCCGCCATTTTCAGCGACCTCTGCTTTATCAAACCAATGACTTGGTTTTAAATCTAAAATCTTATTATAATCAATGTCGACAGCCTGTATATCTGTCTTATATTTCTTGGCTGAGGTTACACGCGCAAATTGTCCTGCTGTAGATATATACACGTTTGATGAAGCACCTGTGGTTGTGTTGTAAGCACCTGTTGAATAAAGATTTCCATCTGATCGGAAACTAGTCTGTGATACAACTGTACCTGTTGCGTCTAAATATAAATTGTTACCCTGCGTATATACCGCTGCAGTCCTATTGGTTCCATCTATAAAATCTCCAAAGCCGATGTCGCCTCCATTACCCATATAAGTGCCTCCGCCACCTGCGGATACTACAGATATACCAACTGCTTCAATTTTGACCTCAGTGTTAACCGACTGCCTTGAACTATCAGCGTTTATTAGTCCTGTTTTAAGCGAAAACTTACCATTATTTAGCGAGAATAATCCATAAGAGTTATTTGTTCCGTCTCCTGAACCACCTATGCTACTATAAAAATCACCCTCTGCAACAATGTGGTTATTTTCAATCCTGGTATAATTTCTTGCATCTGTTACTGAATTAAAAGTTGATCCATTAATATCTATACCGTTGATCTCACCTGCATTAATAATTCCTAGATTGCCAGTGATATCAGATAAGACTGTTACTGCACCAACAAGATTTATATTAGTTGCATCAATCGTAGCGCTCTCACTAGATAAATTTATAGATGCAATCACACCGTTTTTATTTACTTTTAAATCTATCTCACTATCGAGACCATCAATATTCAGTTCTACACTCGATACCCTGTTTTCTATATCATTAACAGTTATACTATTAGCCTTCAAGCTTATTTGACCATTAAGTCCATCAATATCTAATTCGGCGCTACTAACTCGTGATTCAATAGCACTCACTGTACTTGATTCTGCTTTGGCATTAATTTGAGTTGCTTGTTGTGTGATATCAGATTCAGCACTATCAACTCGACCTTCTAGACTATTAAATGTAGTTTGTTCTATCTTGCTTGATATTTCATCTGATAGCTGACTTATGCTACTATTAGCTTGACTTATATCGGTTGTGTGGCCATTTACTGTTGTATTTAAACTACTTACATCAGCACTAATGCCATTCACATTAACAGTTAATGTGCTAACATCATTACTAATGCTCGTTACATCATCAGACAGGCTGTTTAACGTACTCTGTTCAGCTTTTAATTCTACTTGTCCAGCAAGTATGTTAACCTCACCCGATAAGCTAGATACATTGCCACTCACTGTGTCTAACTCATCTTGATTCGCTTTCAGATTGATAGCTGTAGAATTTGCATTAATATCGGTTCCTTGCTGACTAACCGTATTATCAAGTGTACTAAGATCACTAATTGCTATATTAAGATTACCTTCGACTGTGTCTAAGTTTGTGCTTACAGTAGTGATTCGCCCATCCTGTTCATCTAACTCAGTTGCATTATCTATTACGGATTGTTGTAAATTACTAGATGTGGTTTCTAGATCGTTTACCGTATTATTTATTGTTTGGACAGTTGAGCTATCTGCTTTTAAAAGTAGCTCACCATTTACATATTCAAGATTTGCCTTATCTAATAACTCTCCATCAATCTGTGTTTTAACTGTATTTGTATAGTTGTTTGCATTACTTTCAGCGCTAGATTGTGCATGATCAGCTTTATCTTGCGATCCCGTTGTCGTCTCAATAACAGCTTGGCCAACTTCACTATCTAATTTATCCTTTGCATCATTACCTGGTTCGTCTTTTTGATCGACCTCATCTTTCGTATAGGTGACTTCTTCTAGGTCAGCTTGACTTATTTTCTTGCGCAATTGTGCTTGTAGTGATTGCCAAATGCTGTTGGCCTCTGCTTCGGTGTATTCTACAAAGTCGCCTAATTGCACTTGCTTTTCTGCTCGATCTTTAATATCCCGATCTTGAAAGTAGATCCTTGCCTCTAAATATAAAGCTGGTTCATAACTTGTATCTTTTATTTGAATGGTGTCACCAAAACGAATCTTTTTATTTTCAAGACCTGGTACCTTTTCCAAATCTGCAATCGTACCCTCATAGCTCACAATAGCATTAATACGCTTTGCTAATTCCTGTTCACCTAGTTCGATCAATCTTTCTTCGGTTGCATTTTCTTCTACACCAAACTGCGGTTCATAGGGTTTGATGATGTGCTTTCCATCTCGTCCCCAACGTTGTAATGCATCTTGATCTTCTACTAGCACAGTTAATCTATTACCATCTTCATCAAGAGGACCCAACACTTCAAGCGCAGTAACAATATCTTCCGTGTTTTCAATACGCTTCAAACCAATTAAGTCTTTTCCAAACTCAACACGTCTACCGCGCCATTGTCCGACCTTTTCAACTAGATCGACATAACGACCGCTTATTTTTCCACCTTCTTGTTCCACTCGGAATCTTAATTCTAAACCAAAGACAGATGCAATTTTCTTTAAATAGGTATGTGGATCTGTGTAATCATCAAAAGTAATGGTTCTTACACCATTAAAAAACACGGTACCCATTTGCCATTCCGTTCCGTCTAACGCTTGATTACCGTGAGATTCAGCAGATAAAGCTTGTGATGTATGTGGTTGAATTACTTTTGCAGTACTTAACGCTGCATAACTACCATACGAATAAACTTCTAGTTGTCTATCTATTCTGTTCTCTTGTATTTCATAGATAATAAACTCTAAAAACTCGCCATCTTCACCAGGTATAATCACACGGTTATTACCAGCAATATAAGTAGCATAATCTCGATCCGCATGTGTACTAAAATCAAACAGTTCACTACCATCTTCTAAAGACTTTTTATGGCTGTTTGAAAGAACATTGCGATATCGAATATGTCCCAGAGCTTGATCTGTTTGGCCATTCGCTATGAAAACCTGACTCATTTTTCTCACCTCCGTTCCTCTATGACAGGCTATAGATATCTATTACGATAGCTACCACTTGTGTTTACCGTATTTTCAGGCATTACAATTAAATTGTTTTCTCCTTTTTCCAAAGCGAAAAAATCTGCACCTAAAATACTAGATTCATACGGTTCACCGTTGATATAAACTTGCCCATTATTCGTATGATCGAAAATAATTTTGTCTCCTTGATATGCAATATAAGGGACTTCAGCATCAGATGGCTGATTAATCTTCCAAAATCGTGTATCACGTATTGCCATTTCAGTCGTTTCATAGTCGCCAAATTTTCCAATATGAACTTGAATTTGTGCAACAGGACGTTGATATGTGCCTTCTCCATCATTAAAATAGCTTGTCTCTCTTGCACTGTGCACGCCATTATCGACTTTAGCAATGTAGGAAGTCCAAACGTTTCCATTTCTTCTTAGTCTTAAAATCCCTAAGAAGTCATCCCAAAGCTCACCATTGGATTCGTCTGTTGTTTGACTGAGTGTCATTAGATATTTTCTATCACCGTTGACATCTTGGATGTAGGCTTCCATCCGATTCCTCTTTACCGCTTCCCACGAATCAGTAAGTGCAATTTTAGCTATGACACTACCATTGACATCAAGCAAATACACTTCTACACGACCCACGCCTGCAACACTATTAAAGTTACTTAATGAAATATCCATTACAAAATCTTGTAGTGTCTCCGATAAACTTGTTTTTAGTGCTGGACCATACCATTTGGATCCATCCGATGGACTACCAAAACTAGATACGATAAACTTATCGCCGTCAGATGTCATCGTTCCTGAAATTACGCCATTATCAACTTGATTTGCATTCGTCCATCCAGTTGTAGTTGCCATAGTGTTATCAAGAATTTTAGTAAGTGGATTATAAACAATGCTGTCGACATCAACAGGTTGACCAATCATATTGTACGTACCCAATTGATTTTGTATCAGTAAAAATGTAATAGGAGCAAGGATTTCAAATTCAAAGATTGGTTCGGATTCTGCGGTACCCGTGTTTGTAATTTGAAAATAATCGGATTCAGTGACAAATGGCTTTTCTTCACCGTACCCATATGGATCTGGGCAAATAAATTGTATTGTTCCTTTTCTCAATCGTGACATTTTTTCAAAGTCATCAATGGAATTTTGAACGACTGCATAATAAATTCGTCCTGGTTCATCATCAAATTGCAACTCGACAACTTCATCTGTGATGAGCCATTCTGCTAATTCATCTTTTTTGATCAATTCATCTGCATCATCTTTAATATGAAATCCTACAGGTTGATTAATAATTAATGGTTCAATGTCTGTTGATTGCAAGTAACCGCCTGGATAACCTGGTACTGTTAACAGATTTCTACTTCTGGCCGCAAAGGGAGGTTTGCTTCGTCCACGTTCAATATATAACCAGTCTTTTCTCACACCATTAAACGTTATAGATTTATACGCCAAATTTCTCCCTCACCTTCTGCTTCCGATTCTGTGTTTCTGTTATAACAGGTTCAAGACCCTTTCCTAGGGACCTGGAATCTATGATAGGATTTATATCCTTCGCCAACAATTGCATTAAGATTTCGTTTTGTTGTAGTGTAGCATTAAGTAAATCTTTCGTGTAATCCACTGCTGTTTTTGTTGATCTATTTGTTTGACCAGATGAATTACTTTGCTTACCTAACAACGCTAGTAACTTGTTAAACGGATTATTTCTCAAATTACTTACTATTCTGTCTGCTTCGCCTGCTGGACTAATGCCCGTTGCATAACCAGGCATGGGATTGAATGCTTTCATAATGTTTTTCGATTCATCATGTGTAAACACCTGGTATCCTGAAGGTCTATCGTACATGCCTAAACCAAGCATTTCCCACTGATTACCCAAGCGCCCTAGTTCAAATCCTTCTTCACCAGCTAAAAATATTCCCCCTGGATGATGGTCAGTACCTGTTGCATATTGTCGTACATGTCCGCCACCTCCAACTAGACCAATATTAGCCGAGTCGCCTTGCTTAAACCCTGAATAACGAGCATAAAATTTAACGGTAACATTATGGTCCTGATAAATTGTTTTGCCTGCAAGCTCATTCATCGTCCGTAACTCTTTTTGTGCGTCTTCAAGTTTGCCTATTTGGGAATCGATCATACCTATTTGATCTTGATATTCTTGCGTATTCAATTCGCCAGAATACTTTAATTCATCAAGTTTACCTTTTTGTTTATTCAGTTCATCAATTTCTTTTTGAACTGTTTTTAGCCCTTGTCCTTTTTCAGCGTTTACACCTGATTGTTTAAGAATTATCGCTTCATACTCGCCTATCAAAGTTTCAAATGCATTTAATTCTTTTTGGGTTTCTTCTAATGATTTTTCCTTTTTAGCAATGGTCGTGTCAATGCCAGTTATTATCTGATCATGCATACCCTTTTGATCTATTAACAATTTACGTGCTTCTTCTTCTTGCAATAGTTTTTCAGCCAGTTCTAATCTCTCATTACCAGTTAGGGTAAGTAAGTCTTTCTTTATGTCTGCTATTTCTAAATCCTTGTCCTTTATTTGTTCGGATAACTCTGATAATCTATCTAGCGCATCCTCACGCTCTAACTCCTTAGCTGCAATTTCTTGCTGTAATGTTTTTTGTTCTTTTAGATTTTCTTTTTGTTTATCCATTTCCGCAGTTATGGCATCATACGTATCATCAATTAATCTTTGCTTTTCAGCATTGTTTAATTTTTCAAGTTCTTCTAATACTTCAGCGTACGCATTTCCTTGTTCTGATATAGCTGAAGCAGTACTAGGTGATTTTTCAACTACATCCTCATTCAATTCTAAAAAATCTCGCATTTCATCATTAGTTAGAGTAGACTTTTCAAGCAATTCTGCTTGTTCATCTTTTAGCTTTTCGATAGCTTCTTCTGTTTTCGCTTCTTTTAATTCATCTGCAACATCCATGTAACGTAACATTTCATCCGTGGATAGCTTGTTTTTTTCTTGTAAGGCAACAAATTGTTCTATAAGTTCATCAACAGATTCTATTTCTTCTTTTCTAGATTCGATTGATTTAAGTGTGTCTTCTGTGTTTTGATTCATCGATTTACTTAATTCATAAATCCCATAACTTAATCCGCCTATGCCAGCTATAGCCAAACCTACAGGACCGCCCGTAATGCCCATTAACCCTATACGCCCAAGCAAGCCCTTTCCACCTGCGATTCCCAATACTTTGGATAAACCGCCAGTTATTTTAATCAATCCGCCGACTCCACTACTAATACCTCCAACAACAGATAAAACGGGACCCGCTGCTGCAGCAATACCACCTAGCATGATAATGTTTTTCTTTCCTTCTTCGTCTAATTCTTCAAACCACTCAGTGACGTCCTCAATTCCGTCTTTTACATCTGGAAGTACATCTCGAGTAAAATCAAGTAGCGTTTCACCAACTGGTAACAAGAATTCCTTAGCTTCACGCCAAGTAGCCTTCCACTGTTTGGATATCGATCGCTCAGCATTTTTAGTCATGTCATCCATAGTACCGTCTACATCTTCTAACCCTTCACCAATACCCCCAAGTGAATAGACTGCATCGGCTTCAAGATCTTCGAACTTTGTCAGTTTGTTATCGTAAAGGCTTTTTATCCTCTACTTCTGGGGGTTTCCCCGCATTACGGTACGTCCATT
The DNA here is from genome assembly GCF_003268595.1 of Paraliobacillus zengyii. Lineage (NCBI taxonomy): Bacteria > Bacillati > Bacillota > Bacilli > Caryophanales > Bacillaceae > Paraliobacillus > Paraliobacillus zengyii. The sequence goes on from NZ_CP029797.1 coordinate 2,286,286, forward strand.
CATACCCAGCTCAGCATACATTTTCAATCAACAGAGATGATTGTCGCTCACTCGTGGAAGGTTTATATTCTCAATGTTGAGTTTCACCTTCTATGCGTTACGGTGTCAAAGTTTTTTTAATTTCTTTGATTACCACGGTATTAGCATATAAATCACATTATAAAAAGAGCACCTACATCAGGTACTCCTTATTTCTCACATATGTTATAAATTGTTGTTTAGTATTGTTTCTGTTCCCATATTTCTTGTGGAATTTGTTATGGCAATCTTCACAGAGAGTGATGCCATTATCTATATCTATTCGTTTTTCTTTACACCAGTTATATCCATCAAGATGATGAGCATGGAGGTTTCCACCTTTATCATCACCGCAGCATTGGCATGTATAATTGTCTCTTTCATATACGCTCTTTCTCCAAACTCCATATCCTTCAAACAATCTTCCTATTTCTCGTTCTTCAGTAGTTATTTGAGGTCTATAGTTTGGATTAGCTTTTCCGAAGCGTTGAATGCCATGCATTGGATTGTTTTTTCCACTCCAATCAAAAGTACCAAGGATAGAATAAGTTTTTATGAAAAATTTGTCATGACATTCTTTGCAATAAGTGGATTTCATTTTACCACTACTGTATTTCTTGCCACATTTTTTACATTCATGTTTATATTTATTCTTATCCCTTTTATGTTCACAAGGTTTGCAGTAGCTGAAAGGTCTTCTCTTCCCCGTATTAAAGCGAATATTAAATTCATTTAATGATTTTTCTTTGCCACAATCAGCGCAAAACTTGTAACCTTCTTTTGGAACTGGCGGTACTGGGGTTTTTCTTCTTCTTAGATTTTCACATTTTTTACACCTTTTCCTGTGACCATCTTTTTTGGACTTATCTATGACGAATAGATTAATAGATTTTGTTTCCCCGCAGTCAATACAAGTTTTATTCAATTCAACAACCTCCCGAAGTTGTCCCCGGTTATATTAGAAGGGTAGGCAGTCGGGAAACTGCTTTTCGGTTCGCCAACCTAGCCCTAAGCTCAATTATAACATATTGTATTTGCAATTTACTTAGCCTTCACCGTTTTTAAGCGATTTTACTTCGGCACAACTCTCGTCTACCGAATAGCTCAACTCCAATTTGGTTAGCAGCAACCTGATCGTCCATACCCTCTAGCTCTTTTAATACGGCATTGGAAACGTCTTTTACAGTCTTATCACCCTTTTCAAACTCTTTCCATACACCTTGCGTGTCTTTAGAAAGTAGTCCCATTGCTTCAGAAGTCGTTTTACTTCCATCCTTCACACGAATCTGAAATTCTTTCATTATGTCATTGATGTAATCAAGATTGTAAACACCAGCTTCGGTACCTTTTTGTAGCAACTCAAAATACTCTTCTGCAGAATAGCCCATATTTCCAAACAGAGTGGAATATTCACTGAGATTATCAAACATCTCATTACTAAAATCGAGTCCGTTCTGCGCCCCTTTAGCCATCAAATCAAAGGCTTCATCCGCTTCAAGACCAAATCCTTTCATGACATTATTTCCTGCTCGTGTGACCTCGTTTACGTCCGCTTCGAATGTTTCACCTAATAGAAAAGCTTTCTCAGTGATTCGTTCCAGATCTTCATTGTTTATATCTTTTATATTTTGCTTGGTTTGTAACAAAGCATTATCAATTTCATCTGCGCTTTCTCCAAAACCATTTTTATAAATATTTCTTGAAATATCCGTCAGTTCCTTAGCTTCTGCTGCAGTTAAACCTAACGAATTTTGTATCTTTACAGTAGAATCCTCGTAACTAGATGTAACTAACCCCATAGCTGTCCCCATACCTAGCACCGCTGGTGTAAGCGTAGTTGACATCGTATTCCCTATGCCACTCGCTTTATCACCAAATCTTTTAAGCTTAGTTCCTGCTTTATCAAGTTGATCGCCCATCTTTGCCCAGTTAGAGTTAGCTACGCGTTGCTCTTCTCTTAATTGAGATAAATCATTTTCCACACGTTCAACATAACGACTTAAATTATTTAAAGAAGCAACTTGGTTGTTATATTCCTTCGCAGCTTTTTGTGCTTCTTTAGATCCTTCACCGTGTTGTTTGACCAGCTTTTCATAGCTGGTATAGGCTTTCTCTGTTACGGCTTGTTGTACCTCTAGCTTTTTGTTTAATCCTTGAAGACGTGTTTCATATTTGCCGATTGATTTATCACTACGATCAAAAGCAGACATGTTAGCTTTCATTTCGCTGTTGACCGTGGTCAATTGGGATTTTAAATCTTTAAGACCAGAATTGATTTTCATCGTTTCTAGGTCTAGCTCAATGGACAAGCCTTCTATTCTTTCAGCCATCTTTTATCTCCCTTCTTAACCACCAAAAGCAGAAATGAGTGACTTTTCTTCTCTTGGTTTATTTTTATCTTGCATGAGTTGCACAACGTAATGGATAGGCATATCTAGTATTTCGTTAATATCCTTTCCATTGCGCATTAATTTGTGGATGAGTATATCTAGATATTCAGCTTGCTTGGCGATAGAAAAATCCTCATCCTCTAATTTTTCTTCGCCATGAAGTTTTTTGTGTCATCAGACTGTTGACCTTGCGCCACAAAAATAAGTTGTTGTTTTAAGACGTCTTGTCCACCTGGTGCGTGGAGACGATTGTATATGTCATCTGTTGTAATCTTTCCGGCAAAAACTTCATTGGCCACAAAATCAGCGATCTTATCAAATTTATCAGCTTCCGACATTTTTGTATTAGCCTCTACCTCATGCCAAACCTCAATGGCATCACGAGCAACTCTCAACGGTATAAAAGCAGGCGTCCATACTTTTTCAATCTCGGGTTCGTCACCTTTCAGAACGCCTTCTGGATTTTTCACAAGTTCAAGCATATTTCGTTTTAAATTGGCCATGATATTTATTCCTCCTAAATAAAAGGAACAAGGTTTTATCCCTGCTCTTTGATCAATGGTTTTCCTATTTTGTTCTGATCGGACATTAATTCTTGGATACGTTTATCACTTATTTCTGAATCTGTGCGTTTCGGGTAAATATCATCTTTGGTATAAATAATATCTCGGTCCTCAAGATCTTTAAAGTCATGAATAACAACATATTGCTTAGGCTTATCCTCTTCTTTTTCAACCTCTTCTGAAGGTGTTTCTTTTGTATCTGTTTCACTTTCAGTTTGATCTTCTGAATCTCCTTCTAAAAGACTAAGAAGTTCATCACGATTCATGTTGCTTTTATAGTCGATTTCTTTCTCGTCCAATTGCTTTTTAATTTCATCAACAGTTAGTTTATTACTCATATTATGCTCCCTCCGGTTCTGCTTCAGGGTGTGCTATGCCAAAGACTTTCATAAACAAAGCATCGCGATTAACAGTTTCGCCTTTAGCGTCTTGTGCAAAAATTACAGACTTTTCTTCTGAAAATCCTGGTACTTCTCGGTCCATAAACTGAGCTGAAATTTCTTCAGTTGAAAACTCCGTGCTTCCGCTTTTAGTACTACCACTAACAGAAGGTCTATTGAAAATACCTTTAGGTAAGCCAACGTATTCACGGGATCCATCCTCGTAAGTCTTAGCAAATATACAGGCCACATATGGTGGATTGTCATTACTACCTGCAGCTGTTAATCCCTCAACGGTTTCCCATCCCAATAACTTTTGTTTGTCTTCGATGGGGATTTTATGAAATACAGAAGTTACACTAACATCACCACTAGATACAGCCATTTCTGCTGTTCCATTGTCACCATAGGCTCGTACAACGTCTTGTGGCATATCAACAGTTATATTTTGCAAAAACTTCACTCTTTCAACCGCTTCTGTTATTAATGCATCTCCAACTTCACCATAGTAAAACTCATCTACACCGGTTGAAGCTCTATAATTCTTTTCTTCTGGCATTCTAATCACTCCTATAAATTATTAAAATCTTCTCTATACAAAGAACCGCGATACCTTCTAGCATCACGGAAAACTCCTTGATCATATTCTTTTGGTCCAGGATGTTGAGAGAAACCGAATTTACTCCACATGATGTTAAGGATCTTGTCTGCTATTTGATCAGTCAGTTTTCTATCTGGACTCCAAACATCAATCTGCAGAAAGTAATCTAGCTTAGTCCATTTGTTATCTGCAAAATCAATTGGCGACGGTGGGGCAACAGGATCTATGACAATATAAGGCTCATGTACTTCACCTGTTTCAGGGTATTCATAAAACTTAATCCTTTCCAACCCCTGTTCTTTAATGTATGCATCTGCTACTAAGGCTTCATAAATCATATCTAGAATATCCATCAAAAGCCACCTTTCAAGGCCTTACGGACCGCATCTCGATATACCTTTTTGCTATTTTTTAATGCCCTGGAAATAGCACCTTTACCTTTTGGATTAGGATTGTTAATGGTTCCCCATTCATTGAGGTGAATAATACGATAACGGCCTTTCGGACCTCTCCAATGGATTGTTACTACACGAACACCATTTATCCATTCTGGACCTTTGATAGTTATTTCCTCGATACTTCCACCCGTGTCTTTGAAACTTTCGAATTCTTTCTCGAGTACTTTAACAAATTCCTTGGCTGCATTAAGTAAAGCCTTGTCAATAATTTGTTGCATCGTCTTTTGACCCAGTTTATGTTCTAGTTCATTTTGCAGTTTTTTTAATCCCTTTATTTTCACACTCATTTGACCAATCTCGCTATAACATTAATAAACCTGTTATTTTGCGGATCCGGTTGTACCTGCTTCACATTATATCGATTGTCTTTGTACTGCGGGTGATCAATTAAAATATAATGCTTATCAGTGGGAATATAGTCTTGTAAAGGATCCCTTATAACAATAGTGATATCAGACAAAGTACCATTGGACTTCGCCAGTTCCACATCTTTCATCCACACTTCATCAATCTTGGCCATGCATTCATAGAGTGTCGTTTCTTCTTTCTCACCTGGTTCAGGTCCAGGGTTAGGAGTATACTCAAAAAAGGTAATGGGTGTCCGCAATTCACCACTATGCACACGTGGTGGCTTATACTTAAACTCCCTCATCTGTATCACCTTCCTCAGCAAATATCATGTCTATCCCAAGTGAATTAATATCACTTAGAAAATTATCCTCAAAATATTCAACGGCATCGTTATAGGCGTATCTTGTACGCTCTAGTACTAGCTCCATTGCTCGAATATCAATTGTCGTTTCTCCCTGAAGCTCAAATGCTCCACATTTACTCTCAACGTAAGCATAAGAAAAGGATAACAATCGTTTTAAATTGTCATCCTCCCCACTATGAGATATATGCATACGATCTTTAAATTCTTTTAAAATTTCTTCAGTGACCAACTAGACCACCTCCAATTATGCTCCTGCAGGTTCTTCAAGATTTAGTTCTAAATTATATACTTGTGCAGCATTATTATCTTTAGGCTTACCTGTTGCAAACTGCTTTGCAATAAACACATCTGCATCTTCTAATGCGAGCGTCTCTTTGTAACGGTTTGTTTCTACTCCGCCTCCAATAGCTGCGATATATTCCCCTTTCACAAAGAACAGTACCTTGCCTTCAGGAACGAATACTGATTCCGTCATTATTGGATTGAATGGTAAGTTTGTCACATATACGCCATTTGCATTTTGTGTTGTTGCATTTGCTTGGATATCAAACGTATCAAACGGATTTGTAACCATTACCACTTTACCTGCAACTTTACGAGGTTGATCTGCAACAGACCCATCTTGCTTTAATTTCTCAGCTAGTTTTTTTACTACACGTTTCAACTCATTAATTGTTGTACGGCCTGGTTCAAACGTTAAAGTTCCTGCAGATGCTTTATCAGTCACTGCCCCAGTTTCTGTATCTACTGTTTTAAGTAATCCAGTTGGTTCGTTTTGGTTCATTCCACGCCCAGTAACATACCCTTTTTCTAAACCAACTTTCATCGCTTCAGAAATAAGTGTACGAACATATCGCTCCACCCATGCTGGTCCAAGTTTTAACATATCCTTTGCAATGGGAACAAATGCAGTTAATTTAAGTTGTTCGATTTTTTCTTTACGGAACGTAGCGTTTAGTTGACCCTTAATTTCACTAAATAATGGACCCCAAACGGCTGCACCTTCTGGATCGTTGGAATAAATAAATTCAGTAACCGCTCCTAAATTTTGAATGCCAATAGCACTTAGTAATGGATGTTCTTTTACAATATCCTCAAAAATTCTCTCTTGAGTAGTTTCTGGAAGAGTATCTGTTTCCTTAAATCCACCCTCTTCAATCACAGCGTTAAAAAACTTAGATTCTGCACTAGTTAGCACATTTTGACCTCGTGATTGCAAAGCAACATTGTCTGCCATTTGTGTGTTAACTTGATCCAAAATATGGCCTTGTACATCGTTAGCAAGTGATTCTAACATACTGTTTAAAGCTGCTGTTTGTTCTTCTTCTGTACCATTTGCAGTTGCTTTTGCAAAATCCTGTTTCTTTTCCTCAAAATTATTAAATTTGATTGGCATAGTTATTCTCCTCTTATTTTAAATTTAAAAAAAGCTTACTCATATTCTGCTTTGGTTCAGCAGGAGTAGGCTCTTTTGGTTTTTGATTATTTGGTTTTGCTTTAGCTACATATTTCGCAACTATGCTTTCATTTACATTTTCAGGTTCTTCATTTTCCTGTTCAATGTCTTCAATTTCAATTTCATCTGCTACCTTGTCTGCAAATCCTAAAGCAACTGCCTCATCTGCGTTTAACCACGTCTCATCATTTAACAATTCAATTAGTTCTTCATGACTGCCGACAAAGCGATTACTATATGATGCTGTCACCGCTTTATCAACTTTACGTAAATCTTTTGCAGTTTTTTCAAAGATAGCAGCGTTACCATATTCAAATGTGCTAGCTTGATGAATCATCATCATGGTATTGCTTGGCATAATGATTTCATCACCAGCCATTGCGATTATAGAGGCAGCGCTGGCTGCCCATCCATCGATATGAATAGTTACCTTCGCTTTGTGTTTTTTAAGGATATTTCCTATTGCTATTCCATCAAATGCTGAGCCACCACCACTATTGATATGAACATGGATTTCTTCAACATCTGCAATTTCAATTTGTTGCAGGATATTTTCAGCGCTGTTTCTCCAACCGCCAATAAAACCATAGATTGATAGTTTTAATCCCTTTTCAGCTTGGTTCTTAATATCTAAAACTTGTTTGATTTGTAAGACTTTGTTTAAGTCGAAATTTTTCACTCTTTCTCACCTCCTTCAACGGTTTCAGAATAGTTTTTCGTAATAACATATTTCTCATGAATCGGATCATCAGACTCCTCCATTCCTAACTCATCTCGTAATTCATGGCCATTTGCCACACCGGATGATCTCAGCTTGTCTACTGCAGTTGCTACATCAAACATATTACGGTAAGTTATACGTCTTATGTCCATTCGCTTTCCACTTAAATACTCTTGCTTCGAAAAAAATTTGCCGTCAAACTCATCCTTTATTTTTTTTAGAAGTGAGTCGATGCAAAAGGTCATAAAGTTTCTTGTATGCTTTTCAACATCTGCCATCTCCCCATGTACAAGTGATGGCGGAATGCCAACCGCTTTTGCTACCTGGTCTAAAAAACCATTGGTGATTTTGTTAATATCATCAATGGTTTGTCCTGAGCCACTCGGCTTAGAATGTTCCTCATACTTAAAGCCTTTTTGTTGCGGAATAATTGAAAAAGTCTTCTCTTTAACCGATTGATACATACGATTAATAAAATTTTGAAGCTTCTCTTGATTCTCTTTATCCTTCGGATTGACATTTTCCATGTCGACTGTAGCGCGTATTTGGTTTTTGAATTTCTGATATTCTAACAATCTACCAAACAACTGCCCGTAATCACTGTAAAGCGAATTTAATAGTTTTGCTAAATTCTCGTTGTCATATTCCAAGTAGATTACATCGCACATCAAAAATATCCTCTGATACGTAAAATTTTTAATTGTAACACTTTTAAATGTATCTTCCACCAAGCCATATTCTTCACGGTAAAAGTCATCTGCTATCAATAGATCATCGTTATCTGACTTAATGATTAAGCATTCATTGTCATGGATCAATTTATAAATGACTGTCTGCCAAAACCGTGCTGCAGACATATTTTTGTTCGGACGTACATTCAAGCGATAATACAGCTCGTCTTTAATAAGCTTCTTGCCATCTTTGATACGAAACTCTGATTGACTAATAGTTCGACCGATTAAATTCACACATATTTGTATAGCCAGTCTTTTCATGTGGATCCGTTCTGATGTGCTTTCCAATAAGTCTAGGTCGTACATCTGGTTTAGCTCACTCTGCCGCCTGAATAAATCGAATAACCCCAATTGATCACCTCCTTAAAATGCAATATCATCTAGATAAAACGCCTCTTCATCTTCTAGAATATTATCAGCTTGCCATAATGCATGAATAAACGCTTGGAAACCGTCTGTTTTTCTCCTAACCTCATCCTTTTTCAGATACTCTTTATTGCCATCTTTTTTTATATGCACATAAACATTGTTCGTAAACCAACGCATTAATGGATTCTCGCCATAAATAATTTGTTGTTGAGCAAAAAGTGTCTCTACTCGAGGAGCCAACAAGGAATGAATTGCCTTTGGATTACGTATATAAATTAATTCAAATCCTTCTGCTTCAAGTGCTGTCTTTACGAGATCAAGTCTAAACGTATCTGCGACAATCCGATTCAAACCATATATTTCTCGCATCTCTACAAACCAATTAACAATGTGTTTTATATCAATTACTGGGCCCGTTAATATGGTTAGTAATCCTTCTTCTTCCCAATCCTCTATTGGCGCTTTTACATCGACAGCATCTAAAAAGCCACGTCTGACAAATGAATGAGTTTTCCATATATAATCTTCGCCGACCTTAAACAGCAATCCAACCGCTGCAAAGTCTCTGATACTTGCAAAGTCCAATCCACCAACAGCAGTTCGATGTTTTAATTCCGGGAACGGTCTATTTGTCGCCTTAATTTCATCCCAAGTGGCGACGGATGCCGTTAAATCTGTCGCTGGGCAGTTCATTCGTTTCGTCATGAATCGTATGCGTGCAGAAGCTTTGGAATTTCCTAATGTGATATATTGCGTTTTAACTTTTCGAAACAACTCTGTTCCATACGCACTCATTGGTTCATGAAACATTGGATTTGCCTTTTGCCAATTAGAAGGATCGTCCATTTCTTTTTCATCATCTAGCGTTGCCATAAACACAAACAATGGATCGTCTAAGGATTCACCATTTAATACTCGAATAGCACGTTCTTTTAAATCATCTAAGTAACCGCCACGAATAAAACCATCTGTCGTGATGAAAAATTCGCGAGAATGCTTGACTTTACCTAGACCAGAAGAAAATACATCCACAATAGCCGAGTCTGCATATTCGTGTACTTCATCGTATATGACACATCCATCACGCAAACTATCTTTAGTTTTTGCATTCGACGTGTGATACTTAATCTTGCTTCCATTCGTGCGACTCACAACTTCAGATTTCGTATGGTAAAACAGGGACTGTAATACACCCTTTTTTCCATCATGCTCAATCGTGTTATACACTTCTTCAAAAGAAGTCTTTGCTTGGTCTTCACTGTTGGCTACAATCGAAACGTTATAATTTTTTATGCCATGTAGATCACTAATAAAGAAATTAGTTAATGATGAAATTAATCCATTTTTTCCAGCACCACGAGCCTTATATAAAAAGAACTGTTCAAAGAACGGGTAATTTCCTTCTTTGTAATACAAGAAAACAAAAGCTGTAATGAATTTTTGAAACGGCATTAATTTGAAATAATTCTTTTCTGTAAAAGCAATATACCTTTCATGAGTTACTTCATCAAAATAAATATCATCACGATTTAGAACATAGTTTTTTAAATAAGAAAATAAAAGAACCACATACTTACTGACTTTTATTTTGCCAGCTTTGTATTGGTTCATATAATAACTTACATGTTTATTTATTTTCATATTAGATCAAATCATTTGCTGTATAGGTTTTATTATTTGTCTCATCATTATCAATGAAGTTAAAAGTCCGTTCTATATTCATGATGGATGTATTTACTTTATTCATCTCAGTCAACAGAGGATGGGATTTCACATATGTTTGACTGCCATTCTTAACGGTAATTGAAACACCCTCTTTTTTAATCGTTCGTTCCATACGACGATAAATCTCAATGTGCTTTAAGTACCTACCAACTTTTTCGACTTCAACAGGGCTATCCGTATCTACCCTAGACAGGAGATAATCCTTGATCTTATGCGTACTTACATCGGTTCTGAATGTCACTGTCACATGCACCCACCCCCCTCACGTGAGAATTTGGTTTTAAATCTGGTTAATCGACCCCCCTCCCCGGTGCCCCTGGCATTTATTTTTCTCGAAACTTTTGACCGGGGGGTACTACCACCATTCGTCATCCCATTTATTTTCTTTCTTTGGAAATAATCGTCCATGTTCTTTGTTGTGACAATCGACGCATACGGTTTCTAAATTATCTATGTCTAATGCAAGTTCTGGATAATGATAGAGTTCTTTAATATGGTGAACAACTAACTTTATCTTCTTTCGTTTAGCTTTTTTACTATACTCACCAGTATCCACAGTAACTCGTCCTTCACGTTTACATTGTTGACACTCATAGTTATCGCGCTTCTTTACTTGTTCTCTTAAAGCCTTCCATTCTGCACTGTCATAGAATTTACGCTTTTGTTCATTAGTTTTGTATTGAATCATATTCATGTCCTTTTCATTTACAATAGGTCTCTTTTATTGATTCATTAAAGCAGGACTTATTGTTTACTATGATTTACACTTGTCTTTTTCAATATTAAAAAAGACACCTCATTAGCGAGATGTCTCAATTTTTTTGTTTATATTATTATTTATTACAATTAAAGTTTATACTTTTTATAATTCCATAATATAATAATAAACTATATACTTGAACTAGCTCTGTTTGTATTCTGCCAAAATCTTGACTTTATTTTACTCATATTTAAAAAGTGTATTGCTATCTTCTATCCCATTTTCATACGCTATTTTTGAAACATGTTCATAGTATTCTGTATCATCAATAAACATAATAAACTTTTCTTTGGCGCGTGTAATACAAACATAATGGTTTTGTACATGCTCCTCGTTATAGATTTTGTAATAACGTGCAAATGTTATTACTTGATCAAACTCTAAGCCTTTTGAAGCGAAAACTGTCATTACTTTATGTTTTGATTCTATGATTCTGAAAGCCATATCGTAATTACTATTAAAAATACTCTCATTAAATTTATTGATTTCGTTTTCCTCAATTGAAATTTCTAAATAATCGGCTAATTCATAAACAATCTCTTCAACTTTTTTATAAGTTAAATCTTCACTTACCCTCAATTTTTCTATTATTTTATTAACTTCAAATCTTGTGCCTATTCTTTCATCTATATAATTATTTTCTAAGAAGTCAAAAATTGAGTAAGTTGAGTTTGAATTCTTGATGAATAATGCAAGCTCTTTTAATAAGTACCCATTAGGAATTCCTTCATCAATCGGGGTCTTAGGTATAAAAACAAAATCAAATCCTTCTTGATTTAGTAGTTCTGTTATTTTCTTGGCATCATTATTAAAATTAGAAATAATAGTTATCTCATTATTTAAATCAAGTTCTTTCATAGATACAAGACTCTTAAATTCTTGCTCAAAACCTATAAAATTCCTTCTATCATAAAAATTTCCTGGGTTGTATTCTTTAAATACTACATTTTCAACATATTCACTCGTATCCATAAAGTATTGAGGATTATCAAATAAGTTTGCATAATTTTCAATTTCTTTATCACAACGGAAATTAGTTATAAGTTTATAAAAACTGAAACTTTCAATCTTTAGTAAGTCGAATACGTTACTCATTGCTCCACGCCATAAATATATTGCTTGTTTTGCATCTCCAACAATAAATAGTTTTAATTTTAATTCATTTTTTAATTTCATAAAGAAAAGGTGCATGTCATTATCAGAATCTTGGTATTCATCGATAAATATCCATGAATATTTCGCTTTTAAATATTCTTGTGCAGCTTTTGAATTTTCTAATATTTCATAAGCAAGTCTAAATTTAAAATTTTGTTTTTTATCTTCAAAACTACCTAGGATATTATTATTCTCCAGTTGTTCTAATCCTGATTCAAAATCATCAAATTTATATTTATCTTCATATTCTACTGAATAATCGTTTTTAAAATTCATACCTAATGCATCTTTAATGAATGGTCTTATGATTTCATTTTCTATAAAAGAATCATTTGTCATAACCGTAATTGTTTTTTTGATATCTTCTTTAATTTTTTTTTTTATTTCTTCAGTAGCTTTTACAGTAAAGGTAATAGCAGCCAATGTTCTATGATCCTTTATTTTTTCAATTTCCACAATCATTTTTTTAACCATAATTGTAGTTTTACCAGAACCTGCACTAGCTGAAACTACTATATCTCTATTATCTTCTAAAATCGCATCTCTATCCTCTTTATCAATCAATTTCATTCGGCACCAACTTTGACAAGGATTGAAATAATGGATGTTCAATTATAGCTTCACAATCCTCTATAGTTAACTTAGAAGCAAGTTCAATCATATTTATCAATTTATGATTTTGAAGATAATCAATAGGTTTTGTTCCCAGTATTTCTTTCATTCTCGCTTCGATAACTTCATACAAATCATGTTCTAAATCAATTCTTGATAAAAATATATTATTTTCTTCAAATTGTTTTATACTTTTTTCAAAAACATCATATTGCTCTCGTTTTTTTTCTTTAATCATTTGTTGCTTTACCCTTTCTTTGAAAACCCTATTACCTTTTTCATTTTCATAGTAATAATCTATTTCAACATGCTCTTTAGTTTGTTCTCCTTTTGTATGTATTAAATTTAAGCATCTATTAATTCCTATTAAATCAAACTTTGTCGGGTGACCCCTTTTTGCTTTTAAATCATTATCTGTTTTTACTATTGAAGTAATATTTAAACCCTTTAAAACATCTACGTAAGGCTTAAATTTTATTCCATTTACTTCTAATATATAACCTCCTTCTAACTCATATCTTGGAAATACCTTTTCTAAAACTTTTTCAAATAATACTTTTTCTGAAGGCCCTTCTATTAATAGAACTTTTTCAGAGAATAATGCTGTCGACAATGCTCTATTTAGTTCCTTTTTTACATTTTTATATTCATCATCAACATTATAAATATATGAACTACAGTTTATCCGTTTTTCAGAATAAATTCTAATTAATGATGCATTATCCATTTCGTACAGTAATTCAGAAGAATGGGTTGATAAAAAGAAATACTTATATACTTCCGAGTTAAATAATTGTTGGGATAAAGCAATTTGCATAGACCTATGCAAACTATTTTCCGGTTCCTCAACTAGATAAATAATTATCTTATTACCTTCCTGCGCTTTCATTAAATGGTTTATTAAAGAATAAGCTAATATCTTTTTTCTCCCGTCACCTGAAGTCGGATAAACATTATCATCATTTTCTCTTTTGATATAAGGAACTAAATTTCCGAAATAACCATTAATGGTTATCTCTGATTTCATTTCTATATTAATTTTTTCTTTTTTTAACTTTTGGTATTCTTCAGTAATAGTTTCTTGAAACGATTGAATAACTCCCATACTACTAATTTTACGATTCATATCTAATCCAAGTTTCTTAATATCATTTGAAATTACAATATCACTTGTTTCAAGTTTATTTTGATCAAATAGTTTTTTTCTGTTTTTAGAAAAAGTTTTCTCCAAATCTATTGTTGGATCGATATATACTATCTTAAATAAATTATCTAAGTCACTATATATTCCATTTTGAGGAATTTCCTCTAAATTATCTTTGGCACTGCCCCAGTAAATTTTAGGTATCCCCACCTCTTCGCCTTCATCATAAACACCTTTTACTTGAAAAAAGAAATTATCTAAATCATTACTGGATCTTGCTTTTCCAACTTTAGCTAATATATGTTGTGAATCTTCACTAGACTCTCTATCAGATAAATCAATACCTAGTGTTATTTCTATAATTTCATTTGTATCATTCTTAAGATAATCCGACTCAATAAAGCCATTTTTTCGTATATCTCTATCTAACAAAAATCTTATAGCAAATAGAAAATTGGTTTTCCCGACATCATTCATTCCAAATACAACATTTTGATTTGTTAAATCAATTGTCACATTTTCGAAGTTACGAAAGTTTTTAACCCTTAAACTTTTGAGCTTCATATAAATATCCCCCGTCAAGTTTTATTTTTCATTAATTACCCATATCTTATAGTGTGTAAAACCCGTCAAAAGGCTGTAAGGCTTTATACACCTAATTCTACCACAATTTAGCATAATGAATTACACAATATCTTATTTTGGTGAATTATGTAGTAAAAAAGTGACATTTTGCCTAAAAATCTAAAATAAAAAATGCCCATTAAAATAATGAGCATTAAATCTTAAAGTTTTTCATTGCTTTATCCATACCATCTTGATCAATACCAATGTATCGTAGCGTAATATCTGGAGATGAGTGGTTAAATATCTTTTGTAACATGGCCACGTCTTTTGACTGCTTATAAAAATGATATCCAAATGTCTTTCTTAACGTATGTGTGCCTATTTCTTCTAAATCCACATACTCTGCAGCTTCACGTAATATTTTATATGCCATGCTTCTACCAATGGGCTTGTTAACGCCTTCTCTACTTTTAAATAAAAATTCATAGTCTTCTTTTCCATCAATGTATATTCTTAATTCCCGTTTTAAAGCAGGTGTCATTTCAATGCGCTTTTGTTTATTAGTCTTTAATTCCTTTATATTAAAATATGACTGCTTTGTATCACTAACACGTAATGGAAGAATATCCGATATTCGCAAGCCACTGTTTATACCCGTAACGAAAAGCATATAATTCCGTTCACTTTTTGATTTAAAGTAGTGCTTTATTGTCCTGATTAACTCTGGATCTCTAATGGGTTGAACAAAATTCATGCTCTTCTCTCCTCCTCATAAACTTCAATATGCATAATAAATGCTAACTTATAAAAGGCTCTAGATTTGATACGATAGTACTTTCTTTCACTGAATCCTAAGTCGTTATACACTTCATAATCATAGATATCATCTTCCTGCAAATAACGGTTGATAATTACTGTTCGTTCTTGGTATGCCAAACGATTAACAGATCGTTGCACCCACCTAATAAAATCACGACGTTTCTTCTCATGATCTATACGTTTGATTGCAATATCTTCTGTCGAAGAATGGAACTGATTATTCATTGTTGGTGGTGTAATCGTGAATGATGCAGTTATTTTGGGTTGTAATTCCTCAGGGTCCATTAATAGAAAAAACTTATATTTCTCTAGGATACTTTCCACCGCATTACGCGTTTGTAATCTATTAATCTTTGGAAGGTTAAAATTCATTTGCATCATTTATCTCCCTTTCGTGTTTTTACTTTAAAAATCTGTACAGCGTCAATAATGGCCAGCAGAAAACCACATAAAGCAAAAAGTATACAAATATTATTCCTCCTAAAAAGAAAAAGGACACTAACTAAGCAACTGCATACGCAGCATACTCAATAAGTGTCCTCCAGTTAACTGGTAGAACTAAATTAATTAGTTTCTTCTATCCTTTAGTGATATTTACTAATGGTAATTCTAATTTCTCTCGGTTTATATTAATTCGATTCATACCTTTAATGCAATATTCTTCTTCTAGCTCAAACCCAATCCAATTTCTTTTGGTATTGTCACAAGCAACTGCAGTCGTGAATGATCCCATACAATTATCAAGAACAACATCTCCTCTGTTTGTGTATGTTTTAATTAGGTGTTCAAACAGAACCAATGGTTTTTGAGTAGGATGAAACGTCTTACTATCTCTAGAGAAATCAAGAATAGATTTAGGATAGTTTGTATGTGTCGTTGTATATTCTTTCATCAAGCTTGTATCGTTTTCTTTAAATATACCACCAATCTTTTTACGTTGTCCTTTTCTAACCTTCAAAAGCGGAACTACTCCCTGCGGATGATAAGTAGGCAACTTTTTATAAAATACACAGATATTTTCATGATTTTTTAAAGGCATTTTTTTTGCATTTTGAAAACCTGTCGTATGCTTTCCTTTTTTCCAAATCCATTCATAACGGAACCAACTCATATTACTCCCTATTAACTTAGTAGTAAATGGTTGGCTTGCGGTTAGCACAATAGCTCCATTATCTTTTATAACTCTTTTATATTGTTTCCACAAACTATCAAACGGAATTATTTCATCCCATCTACAGTTAGTAGTGCCATATGGCAAGTCACATAGAATCATATTAACTGATTTGTTAGGTATTTGTTTCATCCCTTCAATACAATCCATATTGTAAATCACATTTTGCTTAATATTCATTTCTTTTCCCCTCTCAATGTAGTATAATACAGAAGAAGGGAACGTTTGTTCTTTTTTTAGATTTTAAGACCTATTTAGGTCTTTTTTTATACTAAAGGATAGTATTAGATATGAATTATTGTTTTTAAGTTGTCAGTTTGAAAGATTAGTCTCTTACTTCAACTATCTTTAATTTCGAAATTTTTCTTTGTAACGTACCAGCATTTAAAGTGGTTTCTCTAAGTGCAAAAAAAGTTTTCTCAGTTAAATAGGTGTCTTTCAGTTTTTCTTCATTATCTTTTACCGCAAATTCAAAATTATAATCTCCTACACCTATTCCTGCAGAGGTTTCTAGTACTTTCAGTTTACCTGTGAAGTTTTCAGCATTACTTTTAAAAATATATCCTTTAAAACTAATTGTTTCATCTTCTATTCTTGTAATATTTTCAAATAACAATTTTTCTTCCTCTCCTATTATAAGTTTATTGGAGTTATTTCCTCTTTCATAAACATTAAACGAATCGATCCCTTTTAATGGGTTAATAGATCTTGCCAACTCATCAAAAGTTCTTTGGGATAAACTCGCATATCTAAGTACTTCGGGAGCTTCCTCAATTAAAATATCTCCATCACCATTTATTATATTTATATTTCCGTTGTTATCACCACTAGGATACATATTTATTATAATTCCTTGACTGTTTAATTCGAATATCTTTTTTAAATACTCATATCCTTTTGTAACTAGATTCCATAAGTCTTTAGGTGTCATGTTTTGAAAAGCAGGAAAAAGAGAAAGACTTACTCCGGTTAAATGTATTACAAGATCAGCCTCAAATGAGCCTTCTCTTATATCATAAGCTTTAATTTGCAATATTTCCCGATCTTTTTCTGACATCTTTTTTCTGTCTTCAATAGTTAAATAAGCTTTGTCTATTAAAGTATGAAAATTATTAAGTCCTTTATTTAAATGAAATAAATTGTAACCGTTATTAAATTCTTCTCCAGAAATTTTAAAAGTAAGTTGTGAAGTATCCAATGGTATTCTCCTTTAATTAAGGACATCGATGTTTTAAAAATTCTCTCCTTCTTCCACTTTCACACGTTTTACAGTGCCTTGATGAGTTATAATTTTTGTTTCACCATGTCCAGGTAAGTAGGTCTTTTTTGCTATACCTTCACAGTATACGACAATAAACGGCCAATTTCCTTCTTTTATTGGAATTTCTATGTTAAATTTTTCTGCACCTTGCTTTATAATTAATTTTTCTAATCTCATCTTTTATACACTCACCCTTAAAAAATTTCTGAAATTCCACTATAGACAATTTAGCTGTAGCTACTTTATATTCCGCTTGTTATTATTGAAATTGTTTAGAAGCGGATGATTTATTTTTTGATTCTAAGAATTGAACAGATCCAGCAAGTATCTCCGTCACATATACTGTTTTTCCATCTTCCCCTTGAAAGTTATGTGTTTGGATGTGACCGTCTACACCAATCATGCTACCTTTCATCATAAACTTAGCTAAATTCTCTGCTGGTTTTCGCCAGATTACGCAATTAACAAAATCAGCTTCTTTATCTCCTTCTTGATTTGAAAATGGTCGATTAACAGAAATTGTAAATTTTGCTACCGCTACACCATTTGGTGTATAGCGTAAAGCAGGATCTTTCGTTAATCTGCCAACTAGCACTACTCTGTTTAACATTTCATCACCACCCTGACTTAAATAAAAACTATATAACTGTACCTACGTGGTTTTGACTTGAATGTTTTAATAATTGTTAGCACATCACCATCACTAGTTTCTCTTATATGTTCTTGTACATATAATTTTGTCATAGCAGATCCCCATCTTTATCAAGTTTATTCTGCTGCCAGTTTTCAAACCATTTACGCCCTTCACTTGATGGCTCACCATTAGGTCCTTGACACTTGTGATGTGCCCAATCATGGCAAGTTCTACACGTTGTGGCTCCATTATATTTGGTACCTAACCCGCCTTGACTTTTATAGATAATGTGATGTGGTACATTCTCAATTTTATGACTACCACATTTTACACAACGAGAATTATCACGTATAAAGATTGCTAGTTTAATAGCTTGTGTAAAATCTTTACTCTTCCGCTTCTTCTTTGATTTCAGTCCTAACTGCTTTGACTTCGGATACGGATGAAATTCATTACTTAGCTTTATTCCCATGCTTATCTTCCTCAATCTTTACTTTGAACAACTTTTTATAACATTCCCAACATAGATGACTGCCCCAATGATGCGCTGATTTCTTATTACACTCGACACATTTATTCACTTGCAGCACCTTCTTATAATTTTATTTGTAGGTCCTCACGCACTCTGCATTTATAAACCCTAGACTGTTGTAGCGCTTTTGCTTTTCGTATATCACCAACAACTTTATTCACTTCCTGAAGATTGTTACGAAATTTCTTTAAAACCGTCGTAAGCGGTTCAAGTAATTCCAAATCATTCTTCAGTTTTCTCCGCTTTTCTCGTGCTATTTTTAATTCTTTTGATAAGCGGTACCCATCACTAGCGTTGAAACTAGAAAATTCTATGACATGCAATAAATCTTGGATTTCTTGATTAATTAGATCTAGTTCTCTTTTGTTTTCATTCATACGATCCGGGACATCACGAACTGCATTCCTTATCATTACTGCCGTTTGTTCGACATCAGTAAATAAGTCATCCATTTCAATCACTCTCGATTCTCTTTTTGCTTGTTATAACTTGCAAGCAAATCACTAACATTAGGCAGATCTTCTTCTTTCGTTTTCTCGATTGACCGTTCCTTTTGTCGTTTCTCTTTTTGCTGCTTAAACCAGTCTGGAACGATATCTTCCTTGGTACCTCTTCTAGAAAACTTTGATTCTTGCTTATGCTTGAACTCAGCACTTAGCTGGTTTGCTTCATCAACGTTTTTTATTTTCCGATCAGCCCAGGTCTTCATAATTGCTTTAGCATATGCGTAAGGTTTTTGGTTTTCCAACGCAATTGTTAGAGCGTGTACAACAAGATCTTCACTGAGGTCCTGAACCCAGTAACCAATCTCTTGAGCAATAAACGGAGATAATACTCCCATATTCTTTTGATAAAATTCATAGACATTTTCATTATTATTACGCAAATCGGATTCTTCTTGTTGTTGTTGTTGTTGTTCTTCTTCTTTTTCTTTTTCTTCTTCTTCTTCTTCTTCTTGTCCACCTATCGTGTACGAGTCGTTATACGTATCGTATAAATCTCTAATTTCTTTCTTCTCGATACGTTCTCCAACATAAGATATCAACCCATGATCTTTTACCACTTGAAGTTCTGATTTCACACAGTCTAAGACCGGTTTACCTCCACGATTAAAGTTGTATTTACCCCAATTTTTAATGGCTAATTCTCGAGTATCTGGATTGTAAGCTACTAATTTATGGTGGTTAATGAAACGATCTAATAATGCATTCACACTCTCAATCGAATGGCCAATATCAAAAGCTATTTGTTTTTTTGTAATTTGATAAATACCAATTTGTGTTGTTTTGGAGTTCGTCAATAAATATAAAAAGAAAAACTTATCTTCTGGTGTAAATTCTTCAACTATTTTCGGGTCGTTCCAAAAGTCTGTGTGTACCATTCTAAATTTAGCCATGTTAACCACCTTTTCTGAATTTGTTGTATAATAGGGGGTAGGATGATGTTGGTGCATCATCCTACGTTTTTAAGCGGATTTATCTAATAATGGATAAATCCCGTGAGACTTTAATATCTCATGAATAAAAAGACGTCCTTTTTGGGTCCATCTGGTGTGAAGTTTCGTTCCAGTGGTCCCATCTTTTTTTCTGTATTCTGTTGTTTTGGATTTGGTATACCCACTGCCTTGATGTTTACCATATAACAACCATTGCCCATTCATTTTGTATTGGACACCAGCTGCATGTAATATGTCATTTAACTTCTTCCCACTCAATGCATAATCTTTTGCTATTTGTGTTATGTTTACGGCATCTTTTGATGCAAGTATCTTATCTACGTAATTTACTTTTGGTTCATACTCCTTAACACGTTGTTCAAGCATTAATTTTTCTTTTTGTTCTTCTATCCAAAGTTGAGCACGTTTTATAGGATCATCAATGGCATAAGAAGCTTGTCCTATTTCATACTTCTCAGTTTTACGAATAGAAGGAAGTACCTCATGAGTAATCCATCTTTTAAATTGCTTTGCTTCTGGTTTACGGCTTGACAAAACTAAATTGTAAAGCCCGAATTCATTAACACACATTAAGTGTCTATTCTGCCTACCGTCATTTAAAATGACGCTAGCTTTCTCATCATAATCTAATCGTGTTATTGCTTGTCTGCTATTATTGATTTCTAAAATTTCACAAACATCTTTAGCAACAAACCACGGTCCAGTATCTTTCTCAATGATTCTTAATCGGTTCCCTTCAAATACTTTTGTAAATTGATCCAATCCATCACCTTCTTAGTTTTTTGAAATACCTTCCTGTAATTTATTAAGCAATTATATGGACTTTGCCATCTTGAATTAATTCTTCTAATTCGCTAGATAGATAGTCTTTTATGTTATCCATTGCTTCTAGTTGCCAAGCTCCTCCATCCGCTTCAAATAATGCGCATTCAGCCCCATCTCTCATACGAAATACAAATTTCGATTCCGGTTGTTCCACTTCAGTAAATGTACGGTAAGGTGCTACCATAATTGGATTAGGAACCTTAACATCACCAACCTGTGCAATACCTGTTTTTGCAGTAACAGATTGACTAATCCCATCATCACCAATTGTTTGTACATTTTCTTCACGAATATTACCAACTACTTTCAAAACAATTTGACTATCTTCATTCCTCAGAAAGCAAGACTGTAATTTAATGTTGAAGGCCTCCGCATTATAAAATCGATCAAATTGAAAATCTGGAACAAAAGCATCAGATACTATCCATCTATTCCGCTTAACATCACTATTAATAGTTGAAAAAGCAATAACTGTTGTTGGATCCTTTACGTGTATCATTACTTCACCAGTTGAATCGAAATTTGATTTCAGATAACCAACTAGTCCAGATAAGCTTTGCACATGTATTGGTTCTCCTATAGGTTCAGTTATTAACTGCACATTACCTGTAGCATAATCTTGGCCATTCACCTGTTTTATTTCTTTATTTCCTAATCCTACTAAGTATTGCAATGCATCTTTTATCATTATTTTTTGCCTCCTTGTTTTTGAAGGTCAACTATATTTTGACCTCGATCATCTTTTATTTCGCCTGTATCTGAATCAAAATATGTTTGATCTTTTAAGCCACTCTTTAATTCAGCTGCAGTAGCTACCCCATTTTCATCTCGATCCATAATTAGAGAAGATAATACTGCATTACGTGGAGTAAGCGTTGATTTAACTTCAACAACAACGTCAGTAAGTTGACGTCTTTCATCCGCTTTTAAAACTAGATTCACCTGTAACTTTCTCTTCTTTTCTGGATCAGTATTTGGATCACCGATGTTTTCTAAAACCTTTTTTAATTCGTAATCAAACTGTTCTGCTAAAGCCCCATTAGCAAATGTGTTCAAATCGACAATATAATTAGTCATATTAAATCTCCTTTCGTTTTATATAGGAAATGTATTGTTTTTGGCCACAAAGCATAGCTTCAGAGCTCCTACTTCAAGTGACAATTGAATAGCAATGTATTATCGTACATAGCGTTAGCTAGTTAATATAACCTTTCATATCTCTTTACAAAAAGTTATTTCCAATAAATATTTACTCACCTCGATCTAGTTTCTCGTAATTGGCAATCCTGCCGGCCAATACACCTAACATTGCATTCACAACCAGCACAACAGCTGCAGCAATGAATAATCCGCTCCCTATACCTTCAAGCATTAAAAACACCTACTTCTTTCACTTCTTGGTACAACGACATGATCTCTGGAAAAGACCTTTTAAATGCAGTAATCCTTTCAGCACCTAAAAGTGGTATACGAAAAACATATTCCATGTCCGTCATCAATGCTGCTAGTCTAATAGATTTAATGTAGTCGTCTTTCACTTGCTTGATTTCTTCAAAACGACCTTTAAATTTATTCAGTACATCTTGATCAGTTGCTACTTTTGTCATAAATTTTCCTCCTTTGTAGGAATTTAGTTCCTTCATGTCGAATCTTGTATGGGAAGGAGGTGTATTTTTTGATAGAAGGATTTCTTCAATTTTTAATAGATAATATTAACTTGGGTACTTTTTTTATTGCTGCATTAACATTCGGAATAACATTCGCTAATTTTTACAGAAATAGAGCTTCAATCAAAGTAATTCAATTAGATAAGAGTCAATCAGTATTGATTAAACCTGATATAATTGATAGTGAAAACCCTGATGTCTATTGGTACGATGACTATAGGTTAATAGTCGATCTTATAATTACTAATCAAAGTGCAAAACCTATATCAATTGTTGAATTCGAATTAAACGAACAGTTAAAATTCAATTCATATCATCTACCTGGTGCAGACTATAAAGTCACTACTCAACCCAGAAACGAAACTAAAGGTGGATTAACAGTATCGGGCACTGAAAAATATATAAGATATCCTATAGGTGATTTATGGCTCCAACCCGTTATAGATATACCACCTCACACTTCAAAAAGAGGATTTATCTTTTTTCATTTTTCAGATGAAAAGGCAGTAACCGTTGGTATTAACAAACTGAATATCATTTCTTCTCGTAAAACATTTACTAAAGATTTAATTGTATTCGAATCTCAAAAGTCTCGCCTTCCGCTACCAAGTAATATCCATTCGGATCGTAATTCTTTAGATTTCTAAATTCTTCTCTCAAGTCATCTACATATTCGATGATGTCTTTTTGTCTTTTATCACTTATTAGGATCTCTGTTGAAGCTAGTTCGTTAGCAATAGTTCTAGCTTCATTTAATTTCGTTGATAGCTCATTAATCATTTTTGTAGCATCCTCCATACCTTCTATCTTGAATTCTGATTCCAAACTTTCTCACCCCCTTTTCACCCTGGCATGAAATCCAGCAAACAATGGCCAACCTTCAAACTTTGTTCGTTCATACAAAAGTTCTTCATAAGTAATTTCATTGTAGTGAGTACCTTTTTCATCTACTGTCATAATCTCAATCTGACAATTAGTGTCTAACTCAACATCATCGTCATCTGTTATTAAATATGCTTGTCCTTCCATTACTGCGGTAGTTCCAACAAAATAACCATCAAGTCGATCAATTAAATCTTTATACATTAAGTACCACTCCTTTCATAAATCACTTTTAATTCTTTAACATTTTCTAAATCAGAGAAATCTTTACCAGCATTCCGCTTCATAAAATCATCAAGTTCAAAAGATGAAATTTTCATTGAACCCAACTTGAGCGCTTGTATATGACCATGTTTGATTAGGTCATATACTTTGTTTTTATTTACGCCCAATATTTCAGAAGTTTTGGAAATAGTGTATAAGCAATTCAATTCCTACACCCCCTACAACAGTTTATGAGAAAATTAAAATACTTTATCTTTAAAATTCGCATTATATGCGACAAAAGAGTTAAAAAAAATAGCCATTGACTCTTCTTTACTTAGATTTAATGTTTCCACAATTTTATTTGCTTCCTCAATTGTCAATGACTTCCCTTTATTATTAAGTTTCCTATACAAAGTACTTTTGTCCATCCCCAACTCTTTAGCCAAATTCTCTACATTTAAATTATTTTCTACAATTTTACCTTTTAACTTGCTTATGTTCATTAATCACACCTCTTTTCATGCACATTAATGTCGCGTATTATGCGATTAACTAAATCATAAAGTATTTACAATATAGAGTCAACAGTTTTTTATTGCAATACGCGATTTATTTCATTCTTTTTATTTAATTTTGTTGCATTAATGCGACAAAATAGTTTATAATAAATTCATCGAATTGGAGGTGAAATATTTATGAACATAGGTACGAGAATAAAAAGTAGAAGAAAACAACTAAAAATGACTGTTGATGAACTAGCCAATACACTTGGGAAAAACAGAGCTACAATTTATAGGTATGAGAGTAGCGAGATTGAGAATATGCCTATAGATATTGTTGAACCACTTGCAAAAGCATTGAGGATAACACCTTCTTATTTAATGGGTTGGGAAAATGGCGATAAAAATAATCTTAAAGAGGAATCAAATTTCTCCTACAATTACTATCCTGAGTCTGTTTCTGCTGGTCTGCCAATAAATATTGATGGTATTACAGAAGAATTTGTAGAAAATATAAAAATACCCAATTCGCTTATGGGCAAATGGGCAGGGAGTAAAGATATTTTTATAATGAGAGTAAATGGTGAATCTATGAACAGGACTATTCCTCATCATTCTTTAATCGCTGTAAAAAAATTATCTTTAAATAATTTATGTAATGGTGACATTGTTGTTTATAGTCATAATAATGAATACTCAGTTAAAAAAGTGTACAAGCACGAAGATATTTTAATCTTCAGACCAGACTCAACAGATGAAAGATTTGCTGATTATGTGGCCCGCTCTGATGATGTCAATCTTGTGATTCATGGGAAGGTAGTAATTTATATTGTTGAACAAGATTAAATTACCAACGTTGATAATTTAATATGGCAGGCTGATCACCTGCTTATTTTTTTAGGGAGCTGATATTAATGAAAGGCGGCGTAAGGAAACGTTACGGTTCATGGTATTACTATTTTGATCTTGCCACCACAGAAGGGAAACGAAAAAAAATTGAAAGAAAAGCTGAAGGTGCAAATAGCAAACCAGAAGCTGAAAGGGTTTTAAGACAAGCTATTGCAGAGTATGAAAACAGTGGCGTATTTTTTGAACCTTCAAAAACGTCAGTACATGATTATTTTCAATTTTGGTTAAAAGAATACGTTGAACTAAATTTAAAACATAATACGATAGAAAATTATAGAGGCGTTATCAAAAATCACATTGTTCCAGCTTTAGGTGATAAGCATTTAAGATCATTGTCACCAGAAGTATTACAGAAGTTTATTAATGATAAATTTAGAAATGATTACTCACATCAAACGCTGACCATTTTTCATAGTGTTCTTAAAAACGCTTTAAATCAAGCCGTATTCCCCTACAAATTAATAAGAGATAATCCAATGAATTATGTAAAAATACCAAGATTCGAATCTAAAAGGACCACCAAAAAAGAATTGAAAATCTTATCGAAAGAAACACTTAAAAAGATTAATGATTATCTTACTGAAGAAGATATATTTTATATTCCATATCACATTGGTTTAAATACAGGAATGCGTGTAAGTGAAGTCTGTGCTTTAACCTGGGATTGTGTTGACCTTGATAATGGGATAATTGAAGTAGATAAAATTCTAATTAATAAAAATAAAGAATGGATTTTTGGAACACCCAAGACAGCCGCTTCTTATAGAAAAATTAAAATAGGCAAAACATTAATCAACATTTTAAAAAAACATCGTGTTCGTCAGAAGCAAAATAAGCTTGTTTACGGAGAGTTCTATGAGGATAGTGAATTTGTGTGCACAAAAGAAAACGGAAAGAATGTGACCCCCTCTAGTTGCAAATGGGGCGGTCGAAACTTGAGAGTTAAACTCGAAATAGGTTTTAATTTTCATTCACTCCGGCATACACATGCAACACTGCTTTTAGAAAGCGGTGCAAAGCCAAAAGATATTCAAGCTCGGCTTGGACATTCAAGAATCAGTATAACTTTAGACACCTATTCGCACTTAACAGAAAAAATGCAAAATGAGACAGTCGATATCTTTGAACGTGCTATGTATAATGATTAACTCCCCCACCCTTTAATACAGTTCGGTGGCTATACGGTGGGGGAAGCTAATATTTAAGAGTATTTTAGCTGTTAAAGGTTGATTTAATCTTCATCCATACGTAAAACAGCCATAAATGCTTCTTGTGGCACTTCAACAGAGCCAACCATTTTCATACGCTTTTTACCTTCTTTTTGTTTCTCTAACAACTTTCTTTTACGTGTTATATCTCCACCATAACATTTAGATAAGACATTTTTACGCATTGCTTTAATTGTAGATCTCGAAACAATTTTATTTCCTATTGCTGCTTGTATTGGCACTTCAAACTGCTGCCTTGGAATTAGTTTCTTTAATTTCTCAACAATTTGCTTTCCTCTATCGAAAGAGAAATCCCTGTGAACAATAAATGAAAGTGCATCAATTGTTTCACCATTTAACCAGATATCCATTTTCACAAGATTCGATACCTTATAACCAATCATCTCATAATCAAAAGAAGCATACCCTTTTGTTTGAGATTTTAAAGAATCAAAAAAGTCATAGACAATCTCGGATAAAGGGATTTCATATACCACATTAACACGATTATCATCTAAATATTGCATATCAAGAAAGTCACCACGTTTTTTCTGACACAACTCCATCACTGCTCCAACGTAGTCATTCGGTACCATTACTGTCGCCTTTACAAATGGTTCACGTATTTCCTTAACAGATTGTGGATCTGGCATAATTGATGGATTATCAATTGATGCTTCCGTATCATCTTGTAAAAGCACCTGGTAAATAACACTTGGTGCTGTTGTTATTAGATCAATATTAAACTCTCTTTCAATTCGCTCTTGGATGATTTCCATGTGTAATAAACCTAAAAAGCCAGCTCGGAATCCAAAACCTAATGCTTGAGAGGTTTCTGGATCATATTGTAATGACGAATCATTTAACTCTAATCGCTCTAACGCTTCTCTAAGATCATTATAGTTATTAGCATCTACTGGATACAATCCACAAAACACCATAGGATTTAAGCGACGATAACCAGGTAATGCAACTTCAGCTGGATTATTAGCAAGTGTTATTGTATCACCGACTTGTGAATCGCCAACGTCCTTCATTGATGCCGTTAGATAGCCAACATCACCCACTGAAAGTACATTTTGAGAAACTGGTTTAGGTGTAAACACACCAACATCATTGACTTCAAACTCTTTTCCATTTGCCATCATTTTGATGGTGTCGCCTACTTTAACGGAACCCTCTTTGATACAAACATACGCTATAACACCCCGATAAGTATCATATAATGAGTCAAAGATTAACGCCTTTAATGGCTCATCCGCATTTCCACTAGGTGCAGGTATTTTTTCAACTATACGTTCTAATATTTCATCGATACCAATTCCTGATTTTGCACTTGCAAGTATTGCTTCATCACCGTCAATACCTATCACATCAGTGATTTCTTGTTTAACTCTTTCAGGATCAGCGCTTGGTAAATCGATTTTATTAATTACTGGAATGATCTCTAAATCATTATCTAGAGCTAAATAAACATTAGCTAATGTTTGTGCTTCAATACCTTGGGCTGCATCAACAACTAAGATTGCACCCTCACATGCTGCCAAACTTCGCGACACCTCATATGTAAAATCGACATGTCCTGGTGTGTCAATCAGATGAAATAAGTATTCATCCCCATTTTCTTGTTCATAATGTAATTGTACTGCATTTAATTTTATTGTAATTCCACGTTCACGCTCTAAATCCATTGCATCTAAAAATTGTTCTTTCATTTCACGTTGAGACAATGCTTTTGTTTTTTCTAATATTCGATCAGCTAATGTTGATTTACCGTGATCGATATGTGCAATGATTGAAAAATTTCGTACGCGTTTTTGATCTCTTGCTTTTGACAATGTACACTCACTCCTATTTTCCGGCAACAATACTAGGATTGATTATAGCAGTGATAGATAAATGATTCAATTGTTTTCATCAAACTTCTACACGAAAATGATTCATATGAAAACTTGAGAAATACTATATGCAACGTCAATTACCTGATTGTAAAACCAGACACTAGCCTTTTCTATTGACTGTGCGGCTTGATACGTCATATTAGTTGGTTGTTCTTGCTGTTTTTCAGATATGACATTCACTACATCCGTATTGTTTTCTGATGATGGAATTTCTGGTTCAGCTACAGTAGTAACTACTTCAACTTGTTTTGCTATTTCTGGTTGATTCACTATGTCCATTTGCGGCTGTTGTGCCCCTAAAATCATACCTGATAAGAAAAAAACAACCAACAATAAGAGCCCTATCAATTTACGCATCAGTTTACATTCTCCTTTACATCATAAATAGTATTAATTAGCATCTTCACTAACTTCAAGAGCATTTGCATCCCAATAATAGCTGCTAAAGACCTCTGCCAACGCATCAGCAGAACGGTACAACTCTGTCATTGTATTATCAACGCCACCAACTTCAATCAAAATTGCATTATCCGCTAAATTTTGATTATAAACACCATTTCTTCCAGCGCCTCCTTGTTCTGTGACACCTCTACTTAATCCAGGATACTTAGCCTCTAATTGCTCGTGAAGTTTTGTTGCTAACGCTACATTTTCTTCATTTCCGCTATAATCTGAACCAATCACAAAAAAGAGTTTAGCATATGTTTCTCCGTCAATCGTTGCTGTTGTATCATCTTTCCTTCGACTATCACGATGTAAATCAAAAACATACTGAATTTGACTATTGCCTGCTAATGCTTCTTCTACAATTGGTTTAGACGCTTCATACGATTGCCAATACTCCCAACCATTTTGATTTAATACTGACATGAAGTCAGTATGATCTACTTGTGCTCCAATTCCTTTTGCCTCTAAACTTTCCGCTAAACGATCACTTACTTTTGTTATATTCACTTCATCATGAAAAGCATTATTAGGGTCATCCACACCCTCTAAATTAGGTAAAAATGATTCACGATTATGCGTGTTGTAAACGAAAACAACCTTTTCTCCTTCTGTTGTTTGTTCACTCTGCTCTTCTTCTGTTTGTTCATTTTTAGGAATTTCTTCGTCCATCGTTGCATCTCTTTCTTCTAAAACAACATCTAGCGGAGAAGAGGATTCAATTGGCAAATTAGTATAATCCGTTCCTTCAGCTGCTATAATAATTTTTCTGTCGAATGCATAAAAACCTGGTAATTCGCGGCCTAATAGACTTCTTACGTCATTTGGCTTTATATTTGTTGCTAATTCAAACATAAAATCATTCCATTGAATTGGTTCTACATCAGAGGGATAGGCATCTAAAAATTGTTGATTTTCCATCCCTAATAAATATAAAAATGTTGAACCATTTATTTGGCTTGTCCATGACGTTAAAAGTGAAGATGATAAGCGATAAGCTGGTTTTGCAGTTGTAAAAAAGCCGATTGAAACAAACAATATAATTAGGATTATCATCCAAATTGATCCATTTCTAACATACTGAACAAATGATTTACGCACGTTATTCCATTTTATTTTTATATGAGTCATAGTTCCCTCTCCTAATTCTCTATCAGGTTTACTAGATACTTATGATAGATATTAAGAGAGTAGAACCAATTTCATTTCTTTCTAACGTGTATAGGCTCCAGAATTACTGATTGTTACTGTTTGATGTAACGCTGCATTAATTCCTGATGCTAATAGATGTGCCATGTCTTTCATATAGCCGTCTACTTCCTTTGGCGTAACCATTAAGTTGTGTCCAAGTGGCGTCAATACCTCTTGAATTAAGGTGCGTTTTTCTTCTTCATTTAACCCACCAATCATGCCGAACATAGCTTTTCGTTTCTCTAGTTTTGGCATGTCCTCATCTGATAAAGTGCGTTTTCCAAAGTTCATACTTGCAGGTGTAAGACTTTTAGATGGTCTATCTTTTTCAGCCCATTCCCGGCCAAAATGTTTTAACATATAATCAATCGTATCACTCGTAATTGTTACAGCATCGACTACTGTTGGAACACCTATAGCTATAACAGGAATTCCTAATGTCTCTCTACTTAACTCTTTACGCTTATTCCCGACGCCTGAACCTGGATGTATCCCAGAGTCTGAAATTTGAATCGTTGCGTTAACACGTTCGATTGATCGTGAAGCTAATGCGTCAATTGCAATAACGAAATCCGGTTTTATTTTCTCAATGATGCCCACAATAATGTCGCTTGTTTCAATACCTGTAACTCCCATTACACCAGGAGTTAATGAAGAGACAGAGCGATAGCCTTCTGCTACTGTTTCAGGATGAAGCTTAAATAAATGACTTGTAATAAGCGATTTCTCTACCGTCATTGGTCCAAGTGCATCCGGGGTTACATTACCATTACCTAATCCTACAATTAAACAGGTCGCATCCTCTTTAAGATTCGTTTCTTCTAATAGTTTTACTAACTCTTTTGCTAGAACTTGTGCTGCTTCTTCTTGCAGATGACTATCTTGCCGTTTCACACCTTCTGTATGAATGGTAATGTAGTTTCCAACTTTTTTTTGAATTTTTTCTGCGCCTACTTTATCAATTTGAACATAAGTAACAAGTGTATCTTTTTCTTTATGTTCATTTATTACCACGCCTTCAATTTTCTTTTCTGTATCGTTTTCCTCTTCTACATACATATCCTTTGCTTCTACTGCCAAGTCTGTTCTAATAGAAGGTTTCCTATCATGAGATTGAGCCAATTTCTTCACCATCCTTTTCTATATAGACTTGCCAGACCAATTAAAAAAAATACGTATTCCTAACCTTATAGATATTTATATTGAAAAATTCGCTGTGCTTTGGTACAATGTCTCTTGTTCCATAGTAATTTATAATGGATCTCAAAACGTGGAGGTGAAATCATGGCTAATATTAAATCAGCAATTAAACGTGTACGTTTGAATAATGAAAAACGCGCGCATAATGCACCAATTAAATCTGAAATGCGCTCTAACATTAAACAAGTAGAAAACTTCGTTGCCGAAAAGAATGTAGAAAGTGCAAAAACAGCTTTACAACGTGCAATTAAAAAAATTGACAAAGCAGTTCAAAAGGGCATTGTCCATAAAAATAATGGTAATCGTCAAAAATCACGCCTTACTAAAAAAGTAAATGAGCTTAGTGCTTAATTACTTTTTATGACCAACGAAAAAAAGCGACCCTTTTAAAAGAAGGATCGCTTTTTTAATTACTATATTTTTTATGCCAACTTTTGTTGAATTAATTGGTAAAGTAATAGTTCAAACGCTAATGGTTTATCAATCTTACCTTGCTTGATCTGTGCATCTGTTGTTGCACAAGCATCTATTATGAACTCCAACCTTTTTTGCGTGAATTTCTTTTCTCTTTCCATCGACATTTTTACTACATAAGGATGCACTTTTAAGTATTGTGCCATTTGTTTTTGACCGTAGCCTTTTTGCACTAAAACTTTGACATGATAAAGTGTTCGAAACTGAGACGCTAATAAAGCGACTAGCGCAATAACTTCCTCATTCATTCTTTCTAAATCTTTATAAATCTGAATCGCTTTATTTAGATCTTTAGCGATTACTGCGTCAACTAATTTTAATCCAGATGTGTTTGCTTGATGTGCTACTAAATCTTCTGCAATAGAAGCAGTTACTGTCCCATTCGTACCTACATACGTCGCTAATTTCTCTAATTCCTTTTGTAACATTAGTAGGTTAGTTCCAGTTTCTCGAACAATTAATTCATAAACTGGCTTTTCTAATTTAACTTGGAGCGTTTTAGCCATATGATCAATCCATCGGTCCACATTCCAAGCTTTTATTTCTTCACAATCAACCATTGTAGCTTGTTTCTTTAACAATTTTATTAATTTTTTCCGCTCATCTAACTTTTCATATGGAGCAATTAAGACAAGTGTGGAATAATCTACCGGTTGCTCAATATAGTTTTGTAAGCTTTCTAAATTATGATCTACATTAGATTTATCCTGCTTAGCAGTTAAAAATAATGGGTTATAAGCAAAAATTATTTTTCTTCCGCCAAAAAATGGGTATGTTTCTGCATCCATTACAACCTCTTGAATTGTTGTTTCTTCTAAGTCGTAACGAATAATATTTGATTCTTTATCTTCAGGTGCCAAACCAGTAAAGATCAACTGCTTATTAATAGCTTCAATTAAGAATGATTCTGTGCCATATAAAACATATAAAGACTGTAATTCTTGATTTTTTATTGTTTCAATTGCTTTAAAATAATCCACTTTTTTCACTCCGATAGTTCTACATTGATATATATATCCTAAAGTGAATAGCTAAAGAAAACAAGCGGTAATTTCAAAAAAAGGAGGAAGCGATGAATATCACTTCCTCCGCAATCTATATGAACGTTTTAATAACAGTCCTAGGTAGCTGGCATTAAAACGATGTTTTCAATTATAGATTGACCCAAGGATTAAAAAATAGGCATGTAAACTGTTGCTAACAAAGGAAATTGCCCTAAAGTAAACTGGTAGCAATTAGATTATTATGATTTATACATAACAAAAACGCTTAAGCTCTACTTTTTCTAAAATAAATCATGAAGTAACCGTTTCTATTTGTTTGAACCTAAGATATATTATGGTAAGAATGATGAAAATGTTCCTTGATCTCCAGTATTTTTATACGTATATTGTATCGCTCCTTGTTTATCGGTTCGGTATATGATGATGTTCTCTTTTGATAAGCGTTCGATAACATCTTGATCTGGATGATTATATTGATTATTTTCACCAACGGAGATTAATGCAATTTGAGGACGAAATGCTTGTAAAAAGCTAGAAGAAGTAGAAGAATGACTACCGTGATGCGCAACCTTTAGAACATCCACTTTTATATTGGGATAATTTTTCACAAGTATTTGTTCTACATCTGCACTAATATCTCCTGTGAAAAGCCACATTAAAGATCCAATTTTAGACGCTATAACTAGCGAATTGTCATTTTCCGCTTCTTGATTCACTTCTGGATGCATCACATAAAATTGTTGTTGATCAATCATAAAGTGCTCATCTTTTTTTAGATAATCCCAGTTAATTTCTTCTTTTTTTATTACATTAGCTAACTCCTGAGGTGGGGTAAAATAAGTACTTGTTACTATACGTTGGACAGGAAATTCCTCTAATAAGAAAGGTAAACTTCCTATATGATCATGGTCAGCATGTGATAGTACAACTAAATCAATATTCCCAATACCTCTACTGTACAAATATGGTTTTATTACTTGTTGATAAGTCCGATCAGATGGGGTTTTAAAATCACTTTCCATCGTTCCTGCAGCATCGATAACAATGACACCTTTTCGATAAGGTAGTTCTATAATAATCGAATCCC
Source organism: Paraliobacillus zengyii (assembly GCF_003268595.1). Classification (NCBI taxonomy): domain Bacteria; kingdom Bacillati; phylum Bacillota; class Bacilli; order Caryophanales; family Bacillaceae; genus Paraliobacillus; species Paraliobacillus zengyii. The sequence continues at coordinate 2,320,026 of NZ_CP029797.1, forward strand.
CTTGACCTACATCAAGCATTGTGATTGTTCCATTTCCGTTAATATATGGACGACAAGCGATCCAAAAAACTAAACCAATTAATACTAATCCGTTTAAAATAGCCATTCTTTTCTTTTTATCATCTAGTGCAATGAATAAGAAAAACAAACATAAATAATATGGAATATAGTAATATATAGGGAATTCACCGATTATCCATGGATAATACCATTTTTGATCAATCCATTCTATTATGGATAAAGCAGGTTGATGAAGATGAATAAAAGTGCTATCGATTAACGTAGTCAAAAACGGAAAGAAATAAATGGAAAGAAGCATGAGGAACAAAACAGGCATAACTATAATAGAAAAGTAAGGTACGACTATAGTATTTAGTATCAGTGATAATGGATTCAAAAAATAAAAATGGGCTATTTGAATAGGTAAAACACTAACTAAGCTAATAAAACTTATTCGAAATATAAGATTTAATTTTCCGCTACTTCTGGTTATAAAATGTTTAGACAACAAAATGGATAAGGTTACAAGAAAAGAAAATTGAAAACCTAATTGGTAAATGATTTGTTTATCAAATAAAACACAAATAAAGAAAACTATACTTAGACTATCAATCATTCCTAAGTTTATTTTATTTTTCATCATAATAAATCCTAATATCGTCATCCATGCAGCTCGCCATACAGATGGAGCCCCTCCACTAATAAACGGATAAACCATCAACAATGCAAGTAATAGATAAAATGCTTTCTCTTTCGTAACCATACCAGTCTTAATTAAGATAAAATAAACAAAGCTACTAATTAATCCTACATGTAAGCCAGATATAGCTAGCAGGTGGGACAACCCCCATCGTTCGAATACATTGATGATGGCCTTTTCGTCAATCAATGCGTCTCGGCCTAATAATAGCGCTTGGAGCCACCCACTCGCAAAACTACTTATTTCCCTTTCAATTTTAACTATGATATTTTTCCGCAAAGTGAAAAGCTCATTTTCAAATGAAGAGCCAGTACATTTTAGATCGCTTTGCTCGATCGTTATGAGATAGGTTATTTTTTGTTTAAAAAGGTATTCTTGATAATTAAATTGACCTGGATTTTTGCTGACTGGAGGTATTTCTGGTGATCCTTGTAACTGACATGTGGCACCTGTTTTCCAAGTTGTAGAGGAGGATAGATCCTCTTCATTTTTAAAGTTAGTGACAAGAAGATCTTGATTTGTTATAGCATCATGAAAGACAAATGAGGTTTTTAACGGAGTAGAGTCTATCTCTGAGGTGATGGTTCCCATGAAATCCTGAACTTCACCATCTAATATTTTATTTTGATTCGATGGATAATAGTAAAAAGAGAAAATGAAACATGTACTACACATGATCATAATATCCACAATTCTTATCCGTTTGTTCTTGAATAGTAGGTATAACCAAAGAAAAAATATACCATAAAGGAATAACAATCGCAGTGTGATTGCAATTATTCCAATAATAGCACTAACTGCAATCAGATGCCATTTTCCACGCACAATTGGCTCTCCTCTTTTCTATTTTTAATTAATTTTCAGGTATTAAGTCGATTGAAACTTGTTCTAATACGACTTTTTCAACATGAACCCCTGCTTCACGAAAGAGATCAATTGCATATGGGTGATTTTTATAATCTGTTGCATAATAAACAGACTTAATACCACCTTGAATAATAGACTTACAACATTGTAAACAAGGAAAATGCGTTACATACATTTCTGCTCCATCTGTTGCTACGCCAAATTTTGCGCACTGTAATAATCCATTTATCTCTGCATGAATCGTACGCACGCAATGTCCGTCAATCACATAACAGCCTTCATCAATACAATGCGTACTACCGGAAACACTTCCGTTATATCCGCCTGCAATAATTCGTTTATCACGAACAATCGTTACTCCTACCATTAATCTCTCACACGTACTACGCAAAGCAATTAAATGACTTTGCGCCATAAAATACTGATCCCATGAAATTCTTTCCATTCATACATACCTCACTTACTTTTTTCTAAAGTTTATCCAACAAATGAACATTCGTCAATGACTTATGGAATTTGTATGAATTCCGCAAGATTCTCAATTGTTTTAGTTCCAATTCCAGTTATACCTTCTAAATCCTGAATCGATGTGAATGGGCCATTTTCTTCTCGATACTGCAAAATGGCATCAGCCTTAACTCCACCAATGCCTGGTAGGGTTTCTATTTCTTCTTTAGTGGCTGTATTAAGGGGAATTTTAGATGTAGTTGTTTCATTTGTGGTTGTTTGTAAGGTTTGTATCTCTTCCCCAATTTTCGGGACAATTATCACCATTTCATCTACTACTTTTTGGGCTAAGTTTACTTGCTCTAGATTGGCTTGATCAGTAAACCCACCTGCCATTTCAATTACTTCTTTCACACGTTTCTCTCCAGTAATTTCATACATATCAGGTTTCATCACTTCACCTTTCACATCTACAAACTGCTTGACTGGCTCTGTTGTATGCTCTATGGGATTAACTATTTCTTCCTCTAACTCCATTTCTGGTTCTGTCTGACTAACATTCGAACGAATAGTCGTATTAGTCATCTGACTAGAATTGATTAATTCCCATAATCCAAATGCTATTATACCAATAACGACACTAGCGATTAGCCAATTGTTTTTTAACCAATAAAACATTTCCAAACTCCTCTCTTTTGCATAAGGTATGGAAAGGAAAAAGCACATGGGAAATTCAAAAATAAATAGGTAGGCATATATTTTTCAAAAAACGAACACTTCTTATTTCGACAAAAGATTTGTTTATCCTGCAATTTTATAAAAAAAGAAAAAACGCTCATTCTTTTTTATGAGAATGAACGTTTTAATTTCTATTTTTGACATACAAAAAAGATTCGTTGTTCTTTTTCGATCGTTTCCTTTGAAATTGGTTCGAAATTAAAATCAGCATATAAACCTTTGATTTCAAATCCACATTTTTTTAATAACCTTTCATATGTAGGTATTGGAAAAGTCCGTTGATGATGAATCTCATCAAATCGATCATATTGTTTTTGATCTTGAATAAAAAAGGTTAGATTATGAAAAACTTCCCCTTCTTGTTCACCTGGCTCACAGAACCAAACATACCCCATATCTTCATACATTTCTGAGAAAACTTGATCTTTTAATTCTGATTCCACATATCCTATTGCATGAATATCAAATAAAAATAAACCATTTGGTTTCAATAGCTGCTCAACATTACTGAATACGTTCGCTAATTCTTCCTCTGTTGTGATGTAATTGATAACATCGCAATAGCTAACAGCGGCATCAAATTGGCTTAAACCATTCAAAGAACGTAAATCCTGTTCAACCCATTGAATTTTTAAGTTGTTTGCACTTGCTCTTTGCTCAGCATGACTTAACATATCAGCCGCTAAGTCGACACCTACTAAATCATAACCAGATTGTGAAAGTAGACAAGTGATTTGTCCAGTTCCACAACCTAAGTCAATTATTTTTTTTGTTTCAGTTCCATACTTTTTTAATGCATACTTTGTAAAAGCATGCCAATCATCATAAGGAGCATCTTCCATTAGTAGATCATATACATATGACATCTTATTGTAAGACATTGTTTATCCCTCTTTTGAGAAATGCATCTCCACTAGTGGTGCATCACCCCAAAGTCGCTCAAGATTATAATAGTTACGCTCATCACTATGGAAAATATGACAAACAACATCGCCTAAATCAACTAGGATCCAGCGTGCTTGGTCAAATCCTTCCATTCGCTTTACATTAATATCTAATTCTTCAGCTTTTTCCTTTATTTCTCTTGCAATTGACTGTACTTGTCTTTCATTACTTGCATCACAAATTAAAAAATAATCCGCCATTGATGAAACTTGTTGCATATTTAATAAAACAATATCGTTACCTCGTTTGTCATCACAAGCTTGTGCTGCTAATTTTGCAATTTCTTCGTTATTCATTAAATTTATTCCCCCAGTTTAATTTTACTTTTCAGATGATTATATGCATGTATCGCATCTGGATAAATCTTTTGATTATGTGTTATTAAGTGTTGTATTGTATTTTTTAAAGTTAAAAACACAGCATAATCCAAATCCTGTATTGCTTGTTCACGCACATCTTCAACTCCAGGAAAGTTTCTACCTGGTTCAATGTAATCCGCTAAAAAGATAATTTTTTCCATTGTATTCATATATGCCTTGCCTGTTGTGTGCCAATGAATAGCCTGTAAAATAGTTCGATCTGTTATGCCTACTTCACGTTCTACTAATAAAGCACCTACTGGACCGTGCCATAGTTCTGAATGATAATCCAATAAGTCTTTTGGCAATGTCGACTTTTCAATCCATCGTTTCATTTCATCTAAATCACGATATTTTGCATAATCATGAAAAATTGCAGCAAGTTCAATTTTATCAGTTGGTTGCTCATAGTGTACAGCTAAATCAATCGCTGTATCCGCTACACGGATAGTATGCTCATACCTTGCTAACTTTAAATGTGATTTTACTATTTGTAAACTTTCAGTTCGATTCATACAAATGGAACTCCTTTATCACGCGTAGTACGCTTGGGGTCACTAAATATTTAATTGATTGTTCCTTTTTTATCCTTTTACGAATCATTGTGGATGATATATCCATTATCGGGATATCTAATCCAATGACTGGATAATCTGTTTTTAAAACATAATCTGGTCGTTTCACACCAACAAATTGAATTAATCCTATTAACTCATCAATACGATACCATTTCGGTAAATATTCCACCATATCCGCGCCAATAATAAAATAAAACGTAATGTCTGGATGTTTTTCATTTAATAACATTATGGTATCAAATGTGTACGATTTACCTAAACGATCAACTTCAATTGTGTGCAGAAGAAAATGATCGTTATCTGCAATTGCTACTTCTAGCATATTAATTCTTTGTGTTACAGTTGTCGTTGTCTTCGCTTTATGTGGTGGTTCATAGGAAGGAATAAACCAAATTTCATCCAGCCCTAACTGTGTATAAGCTTCTTCAGCTATCATCAAATGTCCGATATGTGGCGGATCAAATGTTCCTCCTAATAGGCCTACTTTTTTCATTTTGTTCTCCTTATGGAAGCTCGATCTGTTTATTTTCTACTGACTCTTTATATAACACAATATTGTTTCCGATTACTTGTACAAGTTCTGCTTCTGTACCTTGCACCAATTGATCAGCAACAACATCTTTATCTTCAGCACAATTCTGCAGCACACTTACTTTGATTAACTCTCTTTTTTCTAGTGCTTCATTTACTTGTACAATCATGTTCTCATTAACACCTGTTTTTCCTACTTGGAAAATCGGTCGTAATGGATTCGCTTTTGCTCGTAATGAGCGTTTTTGTTTACCTGTTAACATAGTTATTCATTCCCTTTTAAAATGTCTTCTAGCCCTGATAGTAGTGGCTCAATCGTTACTTCTTTTCCACTCCATAATTGAAAGGCTAATTTTGCCTGATATAACAGCATCATATGCCCTTGATGGATAGAAGCACCCTTATGCTGTGCCTCTAAAAGAAATTGTGTCATTAATGGTTGATAGACAATATCACTAACAACTGTATCGTTATTAACATACTCTAATGAAATAATTTGTTCTTGTGTAACTGGTTTCATTCCAACTGATGTTGTTTGAATAATTAAATCGTAATCCTGAACATGTTTCTCAGCTTCTTGAAAACTTAAAGCACGTGAGTTTACTTTATCCGTTCTATTCAAAGGAAGCAAGTCTGTCGCTTTTTTCAACGTGCGATTGGCAATGTCCACTGTCTCAAATGATGCACCACACAAAGCGTAAAATATACCTCTAGCAGCACCACCCGCCCCTAATACGAGTACACGCTTATCCCCAGAAAAAAGCATTGGAAATTGTGATTGCATTGCCGTCAGATATCCTGCTCCATCTGTATTATAACCAACCCATTTACCATTTTTAAATACCACTGTGTTTACTGCACCAATTAAAGCAGCATAAGTGTCTACTTCATCTAAATATTTCATAATGGATTGTTTATACGGTACGGTAACATTAAAGCCATCCAATTTATCTTCTTTAAGTTTCTCAACAGTTTCACGAAAATTTTCTCTCTCCGTCTCATATAACAAATATGTACCATCCCTATCTATTTGTTGAAGAAACTGTTGATGGATCCAAGGTGATAAAGAATGCTTGATTGGATAACCAATTAAGCCTAATTTCATCCTACTCTCCCCCTTTTCTTCTAGATAGCTGTTATATAAGTGCGTCTCTACGTGATACGGGCATAATGTCCGGTGAATGCGCACTGACAGTTGCATGATTTCCAGTAACAGTAATCCAACCTAATCCTGGAAAAACAATATCTGTTTTATTATCTTTCACTTTAAAAGATTGTTCTTTTAAAGCTGGATATTCCGTTACATTTTCTTTACTTGGTGGTGTTAACATTTCTCCTACATGTTTCTCATAAAGGTTTTCTGCATTATCTAATTTTGTTCGATGGATTGTTAGTTGGTTCGCAAAATAACAGACAAATGATTGTTTCTCTCCTTTTACAAAATCAAATCGTGCAAGTCCACCTACATATAACGTTTGTCCTTCTTGCAATTGATAAACGCGTGGTTTAATCTCTTTAGTTGGTGTAATTGTCTTCAAGTCAAAATCCGACATGTAGTGTGATAACTGTTTTCTATTGATTACACCTGGCGTGTCATATAATGCGGTTGAATCATCTAAAGGAATCTCAATAAAACCAAGTGTTGTCCCCGGAAAGTATGAAGTGGTTATTGCATCTTTCGTACCAGTTGACTCATTTATTAGTCGATTAATAAATGTTGATTTCCCGACATTCGTGCTTCCTACTACATATACATCTTGCTTTTTACGGTATGACTCAATTGCATTTTTAACTTGATCCATTCCTTGTCCTGTGGAAGCGGAGATTAAAAATACATCTTGCACGACAAGTCCTAGATCAGCAGCTGACTTTTTCATCCATTGTCTTAACTTACTAACATTAGTCGATTTAGGCAATAGATCGACTTTGTTCCCTATTAAAATAATTGGATTATCGCCTGTCAAACGATGTAGACTTTTAATAAAGCTCCCATTAAAATCAAATACATCTACTAATTTAACAATTAATCCTTTTGTTTTACTGATTTGACTTAGCATATCTACAAAGTCTTGATCAGTATACGAGACATCTTGAACTTCATTATAGTGTTTTAACCTAAAACATCGTTTACAGATGATGGTATCATTTTTTAAAGCAGACAGTGGAACATAACCTGCTTCGTCTTCATTTATAGTTTGAATTGGTGCACCACATCCTTGACAGATATCATCTAATCGTTCTGTGTCTATTCCTTCCACGTTATCATTCCTTTCTTTCGCATCCAACTTAGAATTCTTCGTTCCATTTTTCGATTAATTCGTGTTAACATACCATCCGTTTGGACAATAGGTACAACGAGGATTGTATAGAAACCTGCACTATTACCACCTAATATATCAGTCATTAATTGATCGCCTATAACAACAACCTCTTCTTTTTCCAAGCCCATCCGCTTAGCTGCTTTTTTAAAAGCTCGGTTCAATGGCTTTCTAGCACTATATACGAAAGGTCTTTTTAAAGGTTCAGAAAATATACGAACTCTTTCTTCCTTATTATTTGAAATAATAGTTACGTTAATATCATTTTCTTCCATGCTTTGAAACCATTCGACAATTTCAGGTGTTGCATCTACTACATCCCAAGCCACTAAAGTATTATCTAAATCTGTAATAATACCGGTAATACCTTTCTCTTTTAAAGATTCTGGCGTTATTTCGAAAATAGTTTGTACATGTTGATTTGGTAAAAATTTTTTTAGCACGTCATTTGCCACCTCTGTTTACATTTACCTCTCCCATTCCACTTACTCATCATAAACAATTTATCACGTTCTTTCAAAACTATTCTACTAAAAACGCAATAAAATTATATGTATATGCTTTTTAAACCCTTTATATTCCCGAAAATCGTTCGACAAATTAATGGTTTTTTCACGACTGTGGATAACTTTATGCACACGAAAAATCGCGATAAGACAAGATTTTTCAAGTTTTTCCTCACATTACTAACAAGTTATCTACAGGCTATGTAGATAACTATTCGCTTGTATCAAACATTTTAATTTGTTAAAGTATTAATAACTTCTTCCTCATGAGATACAAAAATCGACTTAATATTGTATATCCAATACTTTAGGAGGGGCTAAAGATGAAACACTTATCAGATGATTTATTAATTGAGTCGTACTATAAAGCATATGAATTAAAGCTCAGTCCAGAATTTATACGCTTAATTGAGCAAGAAATCGAACGCAGGTCACTTGCTAATTACATTCACTATTTTGCTAATTAGCAAGTTTCTCCACTCACTAAATTATTCTACAATACTAATCAATCAGTTTATATAGGACAGACACTATTATGATGTTTCCTTCATAGATTAGGGATATAGGCAAAAGCCCAAACGCTATGGAGGTGCATATACTTGTCAACGATCTTAAGTGCGCTTGCTTTACTAATGAAGGATGCACTTTTCTTTGTATCTTATGTAAAAAACCACGCTTTTCCACAACCACTCAATTCAAAAGAAGAGGCCATTCAAATCAAAAAAATGCTTGAAGGAGACGAAGATGCTAGAAACATGCTAATCGAACATAATTTACGATTGGTAGCACACATTGTTAAGAAATTCGAAAATACTGGTGAGGATAATGAAGATTTAATTTCAATTGGTACCATTGGGTTGATTAAGGGAGTAGAAAGTTTTTCAATGGATAAAGGAACTAAATTAGCGACCTATGCTGCTCGCTGTATTGAAAATGAAATCTTGATGCATCTTAGAGCATTAAAGAAGACTAAAAAAGATGTTTCCTTACAGGATCCAATAGGGCAAGATAAAGAAGGTAATGAAATCAGTTTAATAGATATATTACAAGCTGAAAATGATGATATTGTTGAATTTATACAATTAAACATGGAAGTTGCTAAAATTCAAAAATACTTAAACATTTTAGATAATCGCGAGAAACAAGTTATAACAAGCCGCTATGGTTTAAGTAAAGAAGATGAATTAACACAAAGGGAAATTGCAAAGAAACTAAATATATCTCGAAGTTATGTATCTCGAATAGAGAAACGAGCGTTAATGAAAGTATTCCATGAATATTATAAAAAAGAGAGATAAAGAGCACTCCTATGGGTGCTCTTTTACTCTTTATTCCTTACTTTTATTATTAAAGTCTGAAACCATAATGCACCACCCAAACATGCAAGCATTAAGGTTATCAAATATGTTAAGTGTTCTGTTTGCTGACGTACATAAGCCTCTATTATGAGACCAGCGTATAAATAACTACTAAGAATTAATAGAACAAGCAAGAAGCGTTGAAAGTCTCTAACTTTTGTATCATTCCCCATCTTGGTCTCTCCTTTACCGATGATGTATGTTGATAATAACATGCATTCGGTGTGAAAAAACCTAGTAATTCATGGGAAACATTAAATATCTTGAACAACTTCCATAATTAATTGCGCAGCATGTTTTGCTGCGGTATCCAAAAATGCATCAAACGATACAGCTGATTCTTTACCGGCAATATCAGATAAAGCTCTTATTATTACGAAAGGCGTATTATATTGGAAACATACTTGTGCAATCGCTGCTGCCTCCATTTCAGTTGCAATCAACAAAGGGAATTTTTCTCTAACAAATTCAACACGTATTGGATCCTGCATAAAGGAATCTCCTGTTCCTATTAGACCTTGTTTGGCTTTCACATGAAGGATTTGTTTAATAACCTTTTCCACTTTCTCTATTAGAAAGGGATCAGCAAGGTATGTTTCTGGTAAACCAGGTACTTGTCCATATGCATACTGAAATGCTGTTACATCAACATCATGATGTGTTACAGCATTCCCAATAACTAAATCACCAACATCTAAAGTTGCATCAAAACCACCAGCAGAGCCTGTATTTATAATGTAAGTTGGTTTATAGCGTTCATGTAAGATGGTCGTTGCCATTGCTGCATTAACTTTCCCTATTCCTGATTGCAAGATAACAACACTTTTCCCTTTAAGAGAACCTGTTATAAATAAACAGTTAGCTATTTTTTCTTCTTTTTCAATATTTGTCATGTTGTCTTTTAATAACGCTATTTCTTGATCCATTGCCCCAATTATCCCGATAATCATGCTCTATTTCTCCTTCAATAATACTTTTAGTTTTCGCTAGTAAAGCGATATTTTTGGTCATTTTCATTTAATATTTCCACCTGAGTTGGTTTCCAACCTTGATTTTCAATCCAAGCTATAAAAACGCGGTAATGTTCAGACTCCTCACTATTTGAAAAGGTTGTAATCACTTGTTGTTCACCATTTCCTGCGACCCATAAATAAATCATATTCTCAGTTGATAAACCTGTAGCTAACGAAGCAGCACGCATCATCTCTTCCCAATCCTCAGAAGTTTTTTCCCATACAATTTCATGTGGTTCTTCTTGATTAGTTGGAATAGGATTCCAATTCCCAGTATACGCTTCTATGACATTTTCGTCTTCTGATTCTACTACTTCCAAATTAACTTCTTCTGTTCCATCGGTTTCTAGTTCCAATTGCTCCTCCGCTAGTTCATCAGTATCAGTTGTTTCATTCACATCTTCTTGATCTTGTTCCGTATCTTGCGTATCTGCTTCAGAAGTTACGTTATCTTCGTTTAATTCTGACTTTGCCGCTGTATCTTCTAATGCATCGTCATCTTCGCCACCAGAAAACACAAGAATTGCAATAAAACAAATAATAAGCGCTACACCTAACAAAGCAAGATAGGATAACCATTTTGTATTTTTACGTCTTTTCTCAAATCTATTTAAGCGACTATATTGATCAAAATCTTCTGGCATATAGTTTCCTCCCTCTTGACCATTTTACCTTATATTATGTTCTAGTAATGCAATCAATTTCCCTTTTAAAATTGTCATTTTTTAAAAGGTTGTTTTTTATGCTACGTTACCATAAACTTTATAATCTACGTCGCAGTTTCTCTCAAGTCTTGATATTCAAAGTAATGGTTTGCGAAAAAACTTTTAAATTATTAAAAAATGTTTCATGCCAATAAGTAGCATGAAACATTTTAATTTATTGTCTTTGATTTAAAATCTTATTCATTATGTCGTTCACTTATTTAACACTTATTATTTTCACATTCATATCACCAGCAGGTGTTGAAACAGCCAGCGATTCTCCAATTTCACGTCCAAGTAAACTTTTAGCTATTGGTGAGTCATTTGAGATTTTACCTTCAAAAGGATCTGCCTCAGCACTACCTACAATTGTGTAGGTTTCTTCATCACCATTTGGTAACTCTTGAAACGTAACAGTCTTACCAAGTGAAACAACATTTGGATTTTGGTTATCATTTTCAATAATAACTGCATGCCGTATCATATTCTCAACATGGCCTATACGTGCTTCTACAAAAGCCTGCTCATCTTTCGCTGCATCATACTCAGAGTTCTCAGATAGATCACCAAAATCACGTGCTTCTTTTATACGTTCAACAATTTCTTGACGTTTCTCTGTTTTTAATAAATGCAATTCGTTTTCTAACTTTTCTTTTCCTTCTTGCGTCATATAATAGCTTTTCTCTACAGCCATTCTAAACACTCCTTTTAATTCCAACCCTTTTTAAACAGCAAATTACTTATTGATATTTATTCATAAAGTAGTCTGAATATGTCAATCTAATGTAAAAGTAAACGTTTAATAAAACTACTAACCAATACTATGGCAGATTTTTTGTAATATTTCAATACTTTTCTTTTGAAACTTTTTAAGAGATTTGTTTAATTCATCTTACGAGCTAATATTGTTTGTATCTTTGTAGCCATTAAATCAATCGCAACGAGGTTTTCGCCACCTTCTGGAATAATAATATCTGCATAGCGTTTTGTTGGCTCAACAAATTGTAAGTGCATTGGTCTTACTACATTAATATATTGATCGATAACGGAATCAATCGTACGCCCACGCTCTTTAATGTCACGAAGCATTCTTCTAATAATTCGGACGTCAGCATCCGTGTCAACGTATACTTTTATATCCATTAAATCTAATAATCGTGGATCTTCTAAGATTAGTATTCCTTCTAAAATAATTACTTCTTTAGATTCAACAGATACTACTTGATCAGAACGAGTATGCTGTTTATAGTCATAAATTGGCTTATCAACAGCTTTATGTTGTAATAATTGATGCAGATGCTTAATTAAAAGATCATTATCAAATGCTAACGGATGATCATAGTTCGTTTCTAATCTTTCTTCAAAGGGTAGATGCGACTGATCCTTATAATAATAGTCTTGTTCAATAACTAAAATGGTCTTATCAGCAAAACGTTTGCAAATTGAACGCGTAACAGATGTCTTTCCAGAACCAGATCCACCGGCTACACCTATTACGATAGGCTTTTCATTACTCATGTGTTAACTATCCCCTTTATTATCATGTTGTTGTTTTTTTGTTGTTATTGCTATCCCATCGCCTATAGGTACAATTGTAGTATGATAAGCTGACATGTTAACTAACCATTCATTATAGGCACGAATCTTTGTTGCAATACGTTGTTGTCCTTTATTTTGGCTACTGTCAGTAGCAACCATTCCTTTGAATAAAACATTATCAGATATAATAATGCCATCTTCATTTAAAAATGGCGAATACAATTCGAAAAATCGTTGATATTGTCCTTTTGCTGCATCGATAAAAAGAAGATCAAACTTCCCTTTTACTTCTACTTCATTACTAATATCGAGCGCATCACCGAAAACTAAATCGATAGTGTCAGTATCACCATAGTTTGAAATATTACTAATAGCTTCTTGATATCTTAGTAGGTCTCGTTCTATTGTTACAATAGTAGTACTAGGATATGCACTTGCCATTTGTAAGGCAGAATAGCCAATAGCGGTGCCTATTTCAAGTATTTTTTTTGGCTTTTTCATTCGAATTATTTGTTTTAAAAAAGCAATACCAGTTGGTTCCATAATTGGAACGTGGTTAGCATTAGCATAAATCTCTAGCTCTTTTACCCAATTATCCTGTGATTCAATTAAACTGGATAAATATTCTTCCGTTTCCTTGTCCATTTAATTTAAATTCCACCTTTTCACGCTTAAAATAAGGAAATTAGGAGCGATTATCAAGTAATCACCCCCCAATCTCTTGCTATAAATCTCGATCTAAATGTTCTTTGGCTAATTCTTTGTGTCTTTCAAATGTTTCAGCATAATAAATTTCACCGTCTAGAGCAGCTACAAAGAATAAAAATTCTGTATCTTCAGGTTCTATAATTGCTTTTAATGAGTTTTCACTAAAATTAGAAATTGGTCCCACAGGTATCCCATCTATCCTGTAGGTATTATAAGGTGATTCAACTTCCAAGTCCTCAAGTAAAACTCGGTCTTTATGTGTACCTAATGCATACAAAACAGTTGGATCTGTTTGTAGCCTCATATCGTTTTCTAATCGATTATAAAATACACCTGCAATTTTCTTGCGATCCTCTTCTGTACGTGCTTCTTTCTCAACTAATGAAGCTAATGTAATAACTTCGTGCATCGAAAAATCTTCCATTTCATTGATCTGTGATTGATACGTTAATACTACTTGTTCCGTTTTTTCTAACATTGTTTTTATAATGTTGTCTATAGAAGGATCTTCTGTATAAAATGGATAAGTAGCTGCAAATAAATAACCTTCTAATGGGTAACGGATGTCTGTGTCTAATATTTCTTCCGATAAGATTGATGGATACGTTTGAATTAGCTGACTAATATAAGCTTCATCTTGCATTCTTTCAATAAATTCATCTCCATCAATACCAGCATTGTTCTCATATAATGCTGCAATTTCATCAATACTTTTACCTTCTGGTATGGTTACATTAATTACAGCCTCTTGCATTACATTACCGGTTTGTAATTTGTCTGTGACTTGAGCTAACGTCATGGATGGAGACAACTGGTATTCACCAGCTTGAAATTCCGCAGCATTGTTAAACTTTACGTAAAAACGATAAATAAAAGCATTACTAACAATACCCTCTTCTTCTAATATATTCGCTATTTGAGATGTGGATGATCCGAGTGGGATCTCAATGGTTTTTAAAGTTTCATCACTCGAGTCAACGGGTGCAAGCCCATCCCTCACATATATGTATCCAGATATACCTCCTACAACTAAGGCTATTGTCAGTAGTACAAGTATTGTTGCAACAATCTTTCTTACTAAACTAGCTTCTTGACATCTTTGAATAAAAAGCTCTCCACGTGATTTATAAGACTTCATTGATTCTTTATCATCTATGCTCTCTTGTGTGTGTTGGTTGTCTTCTTCTATATGTTTCTTTTTCTTTTCGTTATCAGATGTGGACATCTTTAAATCCTCCCTTCATCCGGTACATTATACTACAAAAAACAACACTATTTCCATTTTATTTTCAAATAAAGTTTATAACACACAAAAACAGAAGGAAGTTGTTCCTTCTGTTTTTGTTATATTAACACTACTAACTAACAATGCGAAAACTATTCCTCGTCATCTGTGAGTGTATTAAGCATTTCTTCAACCATTTCCCATTCTTCATCACTTTCAATTTGAAATAGAGCCAAATCGTCTTCATTATTTTTATCTTCATAACGAAAGGCGAACACTTCTACTTCTTCATCTTCGTTTTGATCAACCGGAACTACTGCTATATAAGATTGTTGATTCTCATCAACATCAAATGTGAAAAGTACCTCAAATAAATGTTCTTCACCGTTTTCATCTGGAATTATAATTCTTTCTTTTTCTTCTAATGCCATTTTTTGCACCTCCAACTTATTGATGGGCATCTAAATACCCTTGTAATATCATGACTGCCGCCATTTTATCAATTACTTTTTTTCTTTTTTTTCTACTCATATCTGCTTCTATTAAAACACGTTCTGCAGCCATTGTCGTTAAACGTTCATCCCACATAAATGTTTTTAGTTGAAACGTTTCTTCTATGAAAGTGGCAAACCGCTGACAAGCCTCTCCTCGTTCACCTATTGAGCCATTCATATTTTTTGGTAAACCTACAATTACTTCTGTTATTTCATGTTCTTTAATAAGATCTGCAAGCTGTTTTTCTACTGTTTTGAAATCTAATTCATCCCAGTACAACGTAGTGATACCTTGGGCTGTCCACCCAAAAGCATCACTAACTGCAATACCAATCGTTTTAGAACCAACATCTAACCCCAATTTTTTCATGTTACTCCTCTTTGTGCTGAACTAAGTAGTACTTAACTAATTCTTCAATTAGCTCGTCTCTTTCAATTCTTCTAATTAGATTTCGTGCATCTTTATACCTCGGAATGTACGCCGGATCACCCGAAAGTAAGTACCCAACGATTTGATTGATAGGATTATAACCTTTTTCTTTTAATGCCTCATAGACAGTAAATAATACTTCGTTAACATTCTCTTCTAAGGGCTCTTCTGAAAAATTGAATTTCATGGTTTTATCCATTGAGTCCATACATAACACCCCGCCTTTTTATCATGTCCAGTTTTTTGTACCTAAAAAGTTTCTTCAAATGAAACTGTCACTATAAATTTTTCTTTTACATATTATTGTAAACACAAATAGCATAACATACTTTATTTAATCTTTTCTCTATTATATCGTTTTTATACGAAAAATAACAATCTATTCGATTGAAGAAATAAATTGTTTAGCATATGACAATGCTTCATCCAATTGTTCTGGATTCTTTCCTCCGGCTTGGGCCATATCAGGACGACCGCCTCCGCCTCCGCCACAACGAGTTGCTGTTTCTTTAATTAACTTACCAGCATGATAGCCACGGTCAATAAGATCCTTTGTCACACCAGCAGCCAATTGTACTTTGCCATTATTAACAGCACTTAACAATACAATACCTGACACAAGCTTTTGTTTTAATTCATCTACCATACTACGTAATTGATTAATATCTGACACATCAACTTGTTTAATTAAATATGATACGTCATTTACTTGTTCAACATCGTCAAGAATAGATGCCGCTTCTATATTAGAGAGCTTTTGACTTAGTGAGTCCCTATCTTTTTGCAACTCTTTTATTTCTTGAAATAAACTATCGATACGTTGTGGTACTTGATCTAGTGAAACTTTCAACAAACTAGCAGCTTTCTGGAGATGGTGCTGTTGATTTGTAACATGTAGATAAGCACCTTTACCAGTTGTTGCTTCTATTCTTCTTGTACCTGCACCTATTCCAGATTCTGTTGTGATTTTAAATAAACCTATTTCAGCAGTATTCAAAACATGACAACCGCCACATAGTTCAATGCTAAAATCACTAATTTTTACTACTCGAACAACATCACCATATTTTTCACCAAATAATGCCATTGCACCCATTTCTTTTGCCTCTTCAATTGGATAACTCTTAATTGAAACTGCTAGGGACTCCCATATTTTTTGGTTAACAATTGTTTCAATCTGTTCGATTTCCTGATCTGTGATGGTACTAAAATGAGAAAAATCAAAACGCAAACGATCGGTAGCCACTAACGATCCAGCTTGATTAACATGTTCACCCAGAACATCTTTTAAAGCTTGATGTAGCAAGTGTGTAGCCGTATGATTTTTAATGATTGATGTACGTGCTTCTTTATCAACAACAGCTTTAACAATGTCACCACTGTTCAAGTTACCTTTTGTAACTGTTACACGGTGTAAATGTTGTCCTTTAGGAGCTTTCTGAACACCTTCAACTCTCGCTTCAGCTTGTTCCGTATAAAGCCAACCTATATCTGCTACTTGTCCACCGCTCTCAGCATAAAAAGGCGTTTGGTCTAACAAAACATAAACTTCTTTCTCACTTGATTGTGTGACAACTTCTTTATTCTCTATAATGGTTGAAATAACTGTGTCTACTTTCAAGTGATCATATCCGACAAAAATACTCTCTGCTGTAAGCTCACCAAACACACTGTCTTGTACTTGCATCGAATCGACTTTTTGTCTTGCATTACGCGCTCGACTTTTTTGCTTGTCCATTTCTTCTTTAAAACCTGCTTCATCAATTGTAAATCCTAGTTCATTCACATATTCCTCTGTCAATTCTTTTGGGAAACCATACGTGTCATACAATCTAAATACTTCTGTTCCAGGGAAGACTTTGCTTCCTTGGCGGTTCTCTATTTCGATAATGTTTTCAAGAATGGTTAAACCTTCATGTAACGTTTCATGAAACCGTTCTTCTTCGGTTTTCACTACATTTTCAACAAATGCTTGTTTACTCTGTACATTGGGATAAAATGCTTGCATAATTTCTCCAACTGTCACAACCAATTGATACATAAATGGTTTCTCTATTCCAATTTGCTTTGCGAAACGAACTGCTCTACGTAACAACCTTCTTAACACATAACCTCTTCCTTCATTCGAAGGTAATGCACCGTCAGCAATAGCGAATGTAACGGTACGTATGTGGTCAGCAATAACTTTATAGGCAACATCCATAGACTCTTCTTCGCCATATTTAACAGTAGCTAGTTGTTCTACTTTTTTAATGATAGGTAGAAATAAATCTGTTTCAAAATTAGTTGGTGCATTTTGAATAACACACACCATACGTTCTAACCCCATACCTGTATCAATGTTCTTCTTTGGTAAAGGTGTATACGTGTCATCAGGATTGTGATTAAATTGTGAGAAAACAAGATTCCATATTTCTAAATAACGATCATTTTCTCCACCTGGATATAGTTCTGGATCAGTTGGATCATTGCCATACGCTTCTCCACGGTCATAAAAAATTTCCGTATTAGGACCACTAGGACCTTCACCGATATCCCAGAAATTCTCTTCTAATCGAATAATACGCTCTTCAGGTAGTTTGATATTATTTTTCCACAGATCATATGCTTCGTCATCTTCTGGATGCACTGTAACTGCTAATTTTTCAGGATCAAAACCAATCCATTTCTCATTCGTTAAAAACTCCCAAGCCCATTGAATGGCTTCCTCTTTAAAATAATCACCAATCGAGAAATTACCAAGCATTTCAAAGAAAGTGTGATGACGCGCTGTAAAACCAACATTTTCAATATCATTTGTTCGTATAGATTTTTGCGCGTTAACAATTCTTGGATTGTCCGGGATAACTCTACCGTCAAAATACTTCTTTAGTGTTGCAACACCACTATTAATCCATAATAATGTCGGATCTTCCTTAGGTACTAGAGATGCGCTAGGTTCCACTCTATGTCCTTTTTCTTCAAAGAAATCTAAAAACAATTGTCTAACTTGTGCTGAAGTGAGTGTTCTCAATTCAATAACCTCCCTGATTTAAATATGTATCTTAAAAAAACTAAAAGCTCCCGTCTCTGCAAAAAATTGCAGGGACGAGAGCTGAATATCGCGGTACCACCCTGATTATGAACTAATACGTTCATCATCTTGAGCACGATAACGGTGTGTGACCGGCAGGTATTAACTGCTCTCTGAACTAGCTTCTGTGACCCTTCATTTAGAATTTCTTACAGCCTAAGGAAATTCCTCTCTTTTAATGGTCTGCCACATACTGATGATCATCTACGATTTAAGACATGTTACTTGCTAGCATATTATAGATAATATTTAAACATATGTCAATCTGTTGATCTAAACTCCTTCATATGCTTAACAATCACTTTTAAAACCGTTACAAATGGAATAGCCACAATCATACCAACTATTCCAGCTATTTCACTACCAACTAGCAAGGCAAAAATTATAATTATCGGATGTAAATGAACACTTTTTCCAACGATATAAGGAGAAAGTAGATTTCCTTCTATGAGTTGGACAACAATCACCCCTAGTATTACATAGACAACTTGCTTCATAGATATGGTAAAGGCAATTATTACTGCTGGTACAGCCCCAATGATAGGACCGAAATAAGGAATTATATTTGTTATTCCCATCAAAATTGCTAATACAATAGGATATTTCATACCAATAATCAGAAAAATAATATAGGTCGTTAAACCAACAAATAAGCAAACAAGTAACTGCCCTCTAACATAAGCACCAAGCGTTTTATTAATCGCGGGTCCTAAAACTTTACTATCTTCCTGATACCTTTTAGGAATTAACTTAGCCGTACTAGATTTTATTAATTTATAATCTTTTAGCATATAAAAAACTAAAACAGGTATTACAGCAATTATAATAAATAAATCCATTATCTTTGTAGCATTTTTTAATATAGAAGTTACATATTGTGTGATAAACTCTTCTATCTCGTTAAAAAACAAATCCATACGATCATGAAATGTTTCTGGTAGAAAAGATGTGCTTTCATACAATTGATAAATCTTTGTACGATATGTATGGATAAAATCAGGTAAATTTTCTTGTAAATCTTTTAATTGCAAGACAAATGCCGGAAATATGTGATAAGCAATATACCCTATGCTAGTAATGAACAAAAGGTAAATTAGTGTGATAGCTAACCAACGTGGTATTTGATAAGTGTGTATTTTTTCAACAAGTGGGTGTAACAAAAAAGCAACAATACTTGCTATTATAAATGGTGTACTAATATGCAGTAGGCTGACCAACACAGAATGATAGAAAGGAAATAGTTTGAGCATTAAATAGAAAAATAGGAGTAATAAGATACCGAATACAATCCAATACAACCAATGGATTATTTTTTTTTGATTAAACATTAGTAATTTATCCCCTTATTAAAAGTTAACAGAAATGCTTCATCATCTTTTACCACTGCATCTTTCTATCTTCTTCCGTAAAAAGATCATCAAGTGAACTTAGGGAACCATCCTCCTCAACTTCATGCATATTAAAAACACCTTCCATTACAGTAAGTTCGATAAAACAATTCCAGCAATAATAATGTTGATTTCCTATTTTCCCTATGTTTTTCCCTTTACAATTTGGACAATACATGTATTTCGCACTCCTTTTACCTAATAAAACAATTACTGCTATTCTTTCCACCTTTTTGGTTATTTATTCAACTCAAATTATTACAATCTTATGAATACACTAAAACACACCATACAGCGATTGTATGGTGTGTTTTAGTATATCTATAAGAAATCATAAGGGGATAAAGCACTATCCTCCTCATTCTCAGTAGCAGTTTTCAGGTTTTGATCTTCTTTTATTATAAGCGTTAATTTATCAGTTAAGGTTGTATATCGTTTATTTGTATCTTCTTCTTTTACGCCATATAGAAAAGCTTGTTTATCGCCACAAATAATTAAAGATTGTTTTGCACGCGTTAATGCCGTGTATAACAAATTCTTACGAAGCATTCGTCGATAACCCGGCACAACAGGTAATATAACAATAGGAAACTCACTACCTTGTGATTTATGGATTGATATACAATAAGCATGCATTAAGTTTAATAAATCTTTTCTTTCATAAACAACATCTTTCTCATCAAATGACACAACTACTTGTTCAACTTGATCGACATTTTCGTCTTCTTGAAAAATAGCTGTTATCTCTCCTATATCTCCATTAAAGACGCCATCTTCGGCCTGATTAACTAATTGAATGACTTTATCTCCAGTGCGGAAGGTAACATCTTTAGCTCTTAATTCCCTACGATCTTTTCTTTTAGGATTAACTAACTTTTGAATTTCCTCATTTAACTGATGAATGCCTGCCTGAGATCGGTACATTGGGGCTAAAACTTGAATATCTTTAAGCTCAACACCCTTTTCATGCGCCTTAGTTACAATTTGTTTAACAACATCTACGACGTGTCCTTCATTACAAGCAATAAAATTAAAATCATTTGCTTTTTGAAGTGATTCTTTCGTTACTCTTTTTTGTTTCATTTCATGTGCTAACTGAATAATTTTCGAGCCCTCTTTTTGCCGATACACTTCTTCCAATTTAACAGCCGGTACCAATTTACTTGCAAGTAGATCTGCTAATACTTGACCCGGTCCCACAGATGGTAATTGATCTTCATCACCCACTATTAACACTTGCATTTCTTTAGGTATTGCTTTAAATAATTGATTAGCTAGAAAGACATCTACCATCGAAAACTCATCAATCACTAATAATTTTCCATTTAGCTGATTATCTTCATCTTTTTCAAAAGATTCATTTCCATCCCAACCTAGTAATCTGTGGATAGTAACAGCAGGCAAACCCGTAGACTCATTCATCCTTTTTGCTGCCCTTCCTGTTGGAGCTGTTAACACAAATGGGAAATCAGATTTATTATCATATTTATCAATATCTGCAGACAAATCATATAACTGTTCATACGCCTTAATAATACCCTTGATTACAGTAGTTTTACCTGTTCCTGGCCCACCTGTAAGAATCATCACTTTTTCAGTTAAAGCTTGTTTAATCGCAGCGAATTGTTCTTGTCCATAACTTAATATTTCATCTTCTTCAATTTGTCCTACAATTTTTAATAATTCAGCTTCCACCACATCATCTTCTATCTCTTGTTCAAGAACACGATTTAATTGCGTTGTGAAACCCGCTTCCGCATAATACAAAATTGGTAGAAATACCTTATCATTTTCTTCCATTATTAATTGTTTTTCTTCATTTAAAGATTGTAGTTCCGTCCAAATTTCCTCTTCTGTTATTTGATAACGTTTTGCTTGTATTAATCGACTCGATTGTTCGATTAATGCTGTTACTGGAAGATACACATGTCCATTTTGTGTTGAATCTTGTAAACAAAACATGCAACCAGCCTGAATTCTACTGGGATGATTCATTGCTATGTTATGTTGTTTAGCAACTTCATCTGCTCGTAAAAATCCAACACCATCAATGTCAAAAACATATTGATACGGATTTGTTTCTAATATATTTATTGCTTCATCTTTGTATACTTGATAGATTTTTTGTGCCATCTTTAATCCGAAACCGTATTTAGAGAGATGGACAACAACATGCTCAAATCCTTGATGTTCTTGTAACTTTTGATGAAGTCCCTCGGCTCTATCTTTGGTCAAGCCACGAATATCATCTAAGACATGAGGATCTTTCAATATTTTAGAAACAGCATTTTCACCAAGTTTTTCAACGATTCGCTGCGCTGTTTTTTTACCAACTCCGTGAAACAGTTCACTTGATAAATAAGCAACTAATCCTTCTTTCGTGTCTGGTATATAACGTTCATAATGCGTTACTTGATACTGCAAACCAAATTTTTTGTGTTTAATAAAATCCCCACGAAAGATATACGGTTCTCCCATGTTCAGTTGATTAAAATAGCCTTTTATTACAACTTCCTTTTCAGAGAACGTTTCATTAGTCTGGAGCACTTTAATTTTAGCAATGGAAAAGTGTTCTTGATGATTAGTGAAAATCATATGAATTAGTTCCCCTTTTATATAATTCTCTTCCACTTTATTGTAGTTGTCCTCCATTACTAAAATACCCCTCTGCTATTTATTGATTCGATTGCTCAATTAACATTTCTACTTTTGATTTAGCATCTAGTGCTAAACTATGATCCGGTTGCAATTCGACAGCTTTAGAAAGGTAAGCTAACGCTTCTTCAGGCTTGTCTTCAAATATTGATGCCACACCTAAATTATAATGTGCATCACTGTGTGTCTGATCAAGTTCTAATACTGCTTTAAACATTTCTTTGGCTAGTTCGAGTTGATCTGTTTGAGCTAAAGCCAGGCCATATTGAAATAAAACTGCTTCATCTGTTGGATTTATTTCTTTTGCTCGTTGAAAATAGACTAGTGAAAGTTTGTCATGTCCTTGTTGTTGAAGTGTTAAACCTTGCATGAAATACACATCTGCTTCTTCTAATCCACTATCAATCGCCTTTTGATAATTCTTTTGTGCTTTTTTAAGATCATCTAGTTCAAAATAGAGATTGCCAAGCCCATAATATGCTGTACCTGCTTTATCATCCAATGTAATTGCTTTCGTGAAAAATCTTTCCGCTCTTTCATTATCATTCATATGTAATAGTAAGTTACCAAAGTTAATATACCCTACTGGATCTTCTGGTGCTTCTTCAATAACCTTATTAAAGCAACTTGCTGCTTCTTCAAATTTTCCTTCTTGCATAAACTGTATACCTTTATTTGTTTCCTCCATGTTAAAACCTTCTTTCAATCTTTATTATACAGAAAAATACAGAACAGAGGAATGTTAATCTGTTCTGTATTTTTAATTATTAGCCAACGTAATCTAACATTACTTCATCTTTAAAAATTTCATCTATTGTTCCACCACCAAGACAAACCTCACCATCATAAAATACAACAGCTTGTCCAGGTGTAATCGCACGTTCTCTTTGATCAAATACAACACGTACTTTATTATCAGTTAATGGTATTACCGACACTTTACTATCCTCTTGACGATAGCGGAATTTGGCTGTACAAGTGAACGCTTCTTGCGGCGTTTCATTTATCCAATTTAAGTCTGTCGCAATTAAGCCATCTGAATAAAGGTAATCATTCTCATAGCCTTGCTCTACATATAAGACATTTTCTTTAAGATCTTTTCCAACTACAAACCATGGACCACCAGGACCACCAATTCCTAATCCTTGGCGTTGTCCAATTGTATAATACATCAAGCCCTCATGTTGGCCTTGATTCACACCATTCATCGTACGCATATAACCTGGTTGTGCCGGTAAGTATTCACTCAAGAACTCTTTGAAATTCCGTTCTCCAATAAAACAAATACCCGTACTATCTTTTTTAGTCGCAGTTGCAAGGTTATGTTCTTTTGCAATACGACGAACTTCTTTTTTCGGTAGGTGACCTAATGGAAACATTACTTTCTCTAAAACATCAGCAGACAATTGGTTTAAGAAATAAGTTTGATCCTTATTTGAATCAACACCTCGTAACATTTCAACTCGATTACCGTTTTTACTTACTTGCGCATAATGTCCAGTTGCCACATAATCAGCACCTAGAGATAATGCATGCTCTAAAAAGGCTTTAAATTTAATTTCTTTATTACACATTACATCTGGATTTGGTGTTCGACCAGCTTTATATTCGTCTAGAAAATAAGTGAATACTTTGTCCCAATATTGTTTTTCAAAATTAACACCGTAATATGGAATATCCAGTTGATTACAAACGCGAATAACATCATTAAAATCTTCTGTTGCGGTACAAACACCGAATTCATCGGTATCGTCCCAGTTTTTCATAAAAATGCCTACTACATCATAACCTTGTTCTTTTAGCAAAAGTGCTGTGACCGAGGAATCCACTCCGCCACTCATCCCTACAACAACACGTATATTTTTATTATCTTCCATCTCATTCACCACCTAACTATTTTTTATGATACTACTCTATTTACAATTGCAGCTATTTTGGTGGCTGCTTCTTCAATTTGTTCCTTGTTATTTGCTAAACCAAAGCTAAATCGAATAGAATTTATCGTGCGCTCATCTTCTTTACCATACATTGCAGCTAACACATGCGAAGGCTCTACAGATCCTGCTGTACAAGCACTACCACTTGAAGCCGCAATTCCTGCTAAGTCAAAGTTCATTAATAAAGACTCCACATTAGCTCCCGGAAAGCTTATATTTACAATTGTTGGGACTGTAATTGCATTTTCACCATTAATAGAATAATGCACGTTTTCCTTCTCTAATATCCCCAATAACATTTCTTTATAAGCTTGATAAGCATTCATTCGTTGCTCTTTTTCTTGTTGTATTACTTCAATTGCTTTTTGAAAACCAACAATATTTGTAACATTCTCCGTTCCTGGACGTCGTTTTCGTTCTTGTTCGCCCCCAAATTGCATTGTATTTATTCGTACACCATCTTTTATATAAAGAAAACCAGTTCCTTTAGGTCCATTGATTTTGTGCGATGATACTGTTAGTGCATCCACACCCAATTCACTTACATTAATATCACAAATACCATAGGCCTGGACCGCATCGGTATGAAAATAAGCTTGATGATTTTTAAGAATTTCGCCAATCTCTCGAATAGGTTGCATAACGCCTGTCTCATTGTTCACCATCATGATAGAAACTAAAATCGTTTGATCTGTCAAAGCAGCACGAAAGTCTTCAATCATTACTTGTCCTGATTTTTGCACAGGTAAATAAGTGATCTGATAGCCTTGTTTTTCTAGAGATTCAGCTGCATGCAATGTCGCATGATGTTCTATTTTCGTTGTAATAATATGTTTGCCTTTATCTTTATTCGCCCAAGCAATGCCAAGTAAAGCTAAATTATCAGCTTCTGTTCCACCACTTGTGAAAATGATGTTTTTTTCAGAAGCATTAATACTCTGTGCTGCTGTGTTTCTAGCCTCATCGAGTAGCTGTCTAGCTTTTCGTCCAAATTGATGAATACTTGATGGATTTCCAAATGATTGTTCCATCACAGAGAGCATCGCTTGTATCACATCTGGGTGTATAGGAGAAGTCGCTGCGTGATCCAAGTAAATTGCATCCATTAGTCTGCCTTCTTTCCATTATCTATAGTTTAAACTGGCAAATAAGTCTTAGTATAACTAGGAAGTTTCACAATCAAAAGTTGACAGTCTGCTTCTTAATTTGAAGAGTACTAACTAGCATATCTAGTTAAATTGGCAACAATCCAACAGGAACTGCGCGGTCTGAAGATCCACTCAGAAGCGTTTTTTGCCTGCGATTACTCGGTCCACTGAAGACACTTGATTCTAAGTTAACTGAAGTCATGCCTGTTGAAAAGGAGCCAATTTCACTTAAGAAAGCGGCTCGAAAACACTCTTGTTACGTTGGAGAGATTCTTTGAAAGACTATAAAGCAATATAAAAGATATACTTCAAATTTAAAACAGTCAACGATTAGCACTTATTTTTGTTTAGGAAGTTGAGTCATTTATATATAAAACATATGTGGTTCTTGACTATCGTCGTCACCATGTTTTCGCAAATCTTCTAATGTGGTAGTATCTAATACATCTTTAACCGCATCTCTAACGCGCATCCATAGTGCTTGCTTTGCGGGTTCTTCATCTTCAATACCTTCTACAGGAGTAATCGGTCCTTCTAAAATACGAATAATATCTCCAGCTGTTATTTCTCTTGCTTCTTTCGCAAGTAAATAACCCCCATAAGCTCCTCGAACACTTTTTACTAAACCAGCATTTCGTAAAGGTGGAACTAATTGTTCTAAATAATGCTCAGAAAGATTATTTTCATTTGCAATTGTTTTTAAAGAAATTGGGCCATCACCAACCCTTTTCGCTAACTCAATCATAATTGTTAAACCGTAGCGACCTTTAGTGGAAATTTTCATATTTTACACTCCCTATTTGCTAACTAACACTAACTCTATAACATTACCCAATAAATAGCATATAGCGTAATTGGTTCTTTTGTTAAATAAATTTCTTTTTTTCTTCTATTATGAGATTATTATAGCACGAATGACATATTTCTTGCATTTTTCAAACGTTATCAGTACGCTAGAGAAAATATGATATTCTCATATATATAGAGGTTGAAAACAAGAAATAATTCTATCGATTAATAAGTAAGAAGTCAAGTATTTCAATCCATTAAAGGAGTTAACTTCCATGGCAAATCAACCGCTCGCATTCCGTATGCGACCGAAACATATAGACGATATCATCGGACAAACCCATTTAGTTGGAAAAGGAAAAATGATTCACCGTATGATTGAAGCGAACAGGTTATCCTCCATGATTCTATTCGGCCCACCTGGAACTGGAAAAACATCGATGGCAATGGCTTTAGCCAAAAGTTTGAATCTTCGGTATAAACTTTTAAACGCTGTTATTGATAAGAAAAAAGACATGGAAATCGCCGTTGAAGAAGCAAAAATGTCAGGACAACTTGTATTAATTTTAGATGAGGTGCATCGTTTAGATAAAGCTAAACAAGATTTTCTATTACCTCATGTAGAAAGTAATTTAATAACTTTAATTGGTTGTACTACAAGTAATCCATATCATTCAATTAACCCAGCTATTCGAAGCCGTGTTCATTTATTTGAATTATCAAAGTTACAACCAGTAGATGTCAAAAAAGCAATAAATCGTGCACTTAGTGATTCAGATGAGGGAATTGGATCTATGCAAGTTGAAATAACAGACGAAGCCCTCGAACATTTTGCTCAATCAGCAAACGGAGATTTACGAGCAGCATTAAATGGACTTGAATTAGCTGCTTATTCAACCCCTCCCAATGAGGGTGAAATTATTTATATATCATTGGACGTTGCTGAAGCGTGTATGCAAAAGAAAAGTTTCTCTCATGATAAGAACGGTGATGCACATTATGATGTATTATCTGCTTTTCAAAAATCCATTCGGGGTAGTGATGTCAATGCTGCACTTCACTATTTAGGCAGATTAATAGAAGCAGGAGATTTGGAGAGTATCGCTCGAAGGATGGTTGTTTGTGCGTATGAAGATATAGGAATTGCTAACCCACAAGCTGGTCCTAGAGCATTAGCCGCTGTTGAAGCCGCTGAACGCGTTGGATTTCCAGAAGCACGAATTCCTTTATCTGTAGCGATAGTTGAATTATGTCTTTCACCTAAATCGAATTCAGCTTATTCTGCCCTTGATCAAGCTTTGGCAGATATCCGAAGTGGTGATACTGGCGATATACCAGCTCATTTAAAAGATGCACATTATCAAGGAGCGAAAACATTAGGACGTGGAGTCGACTATAAATATCCACACCAGTATGAAAGTGGTTGGGTCAAGCAACAATATCTACCAGATAAAATTAAGAATAAAAGATATTACCAACCTAAGCAAACAAGTAAGTTTGAGCGGGCACTGAAACTAATCTATGATAAAATAAAATCATAACTTGTATAATTCTATTCCAAATCGAACATACTAGTAAAAAAGCGTTATTAATGTGATTTTAGCTAGTTTCTATTTTTAAAGGATCTTTTATAAAGATTACTATTAGTAGTTAAATAACTAGTTTTATAAGTGAATTTACTAGACAGTATCGTATCAAAAGGAGTGAATTAAATTGGCAAAAGTTAGACAAGATGCGTGGTCACACGAAGATGATTTATTACTTGCAGAAACCGTTTTACGTCATATACGAGAAGGAAGTACGCAACTAAATGCATTTGAAGAAGTTGGTGACAAATTAAATCGTACATCTGCTGCTTGTGGATTTCGCTGGAATGCAGAAGTCCGTCAACGTTATGATCAAGCTGTTGCAATTGCGAAAAGACAAAGAAAAGAAAAGAAACGGCAATTTGCAACACAGCAAAAGCAACCTACTCATTCGATGCTTTGGAAAAAAGAAATCACACCATCAGAAGAAACAAATACAACAGTTACAGAACAACCTCAAATGATGGCAGAACAAAATTTTTCCTTTGCAAATGAACCCGAATCAATTGATTTAGATAGTGTTATCCGTTATTTAAGATCATTGAAGAAGAACGTTGATCATTCTAATCGAGCAAAACACAATGAAGCTAAATTACAAGTAGAAAATGATAGCTTATCGAATGAGAATCAACAATTACAAAAAGAAGTAAAACAATTGGAAAAACAATTAGAAACAGTACAAGCAGACTATCAAGCTTTCTTACAAATCATGGACAGAGCACGAAAAATGGTTGTGTTTGACGATAAAGATGGAAATGCATCTCCAGCATTCAGAATGGAGAAAAATGGAAATTTAGAACAAGTTGCACGATAACAAAAAAGCATCCCACCTCCATTAAACGAAGGTTAGGATGCTTTACTTATGTATGAATAGTTCAATCCCGATTGTGCCGTCTTTGTAAAAAGTTTTGAGCCCGCCTATTTGCAGGTGGGTGCCCTGTTTTATATCTAATACGTCCTTAGTTAAAAGGCATGTACGCCATATAAAAACAATTGGCTCCCGTAATTATAAATGTTCGGTCAAAACATTAATAATTCAACGAACACATCAGGATTGTTTACTATCATTTAGTTGTTAATTACTAATTAACTTCTACACATATATTAGCATAGAAAACGATTTATTTCAAATGTTTTAACAAGCAATTTATTCCAATTATCGCTTTATTTTTCACTTGCTCCTGGCTTTTTTTGTAATAGTAATTGCAACTCATCTAGCTGTGCTTGACTAACGCTACCTGGAGCATCAGTTAATGGATCAGATGCAGATGCCGTTTTCGGAAATAGAATCGTATCACGTAAATTTGTTTTTCCTGCTAAAAGCATTATAATACGATCGAAGCCTAAAGCAATCCCACCATGTGGTGGAGTACCATACTCAAGTGCTTGTAGAAGGAAAGAAAATTGTGACTCAGCCTCTTCTTTTGAGAAACCAAGTGCTTTAAACATTTTATCTTGTATGTCTCTCTTATATATACGTAACGAACCTCCACCTAACTCAAAGCCATTCAACACTAAATCATAAGCCTGTGCCTTTACTTGCTCTGGATGTGTTTCTAATTTATCTATATCTTCCATACTAGGCATTGTAAATGGATGATGTGCCGCAGAGTATCTTCCTGAATCTTCATCATATTCTAATAATGGCCAATCGGTTACCCATAAGAAATTAAATTGGTTCTCATCAATTAAGTTTAATTCCTTTGCTAATTTCATACGAAGTGCACCTAAACTATCATATACAACAGCATTTTTATCAGCAACAAATAGTAGTAAATCATCACTTTCCGCCTGGAGTCTTTCCATTAATACATTTTGCTCTTCTTCAGTGAAGAATTTGGCAATTGGACCCTTAAATGCATTATCTTCTATTTTCAACCATGCTAACCCTTTTGCACCATATATTTTTACAAAGTCAGTTAATTTATCAATATCCTTACGCGAATAATCTTTTGCATGTCCTTTAACATTTATCGCACTTACTTTTCCACCTGAAGAAATGGCACTTTCAAATACCTTAAAGTCCGATGTTTTAACTAAGTCTGATAGATCAACTAGTTCCATATCATAACGTGTATCTGGTTTATCTGAACCGTAACGCTCCATCGCTTCTTCATACCGTATACGAGGTAAAGGTAAAGATAAATCGATCCCTTTAACTTCCTTCATTAATTTTACCATCATTCTTTCCGTCATCTCCATGATTTCATCACTTGACATAAATGATGTTTCTATATCGATTTGGGTGAATTCTGGTTGACGATCTGCACGTAAATCCTCATCACGGAAACAACGAGCAAATTGGAAATAGCGTTCAAACCCAGCAACCATTAACAATTGTTTAAATAATTGCGGAGATTGTGGGAGTGCATAAAAATGACCTGGATGAACACGGCTAGGAACAAGATAATCTCTCGCACCCTCTGGGGTACTTTTTGTTAACATTGGTGTTTCCATCTCCAAATATTGTTCCTCGTTCAAAAATTGACGAATAACTTGTGTCGCTTGATGGCGAAGCCGAAATGTTTGTTGCATCGATTCTCTTCGCAAATCAAGATAACGGTATTTTAAACGTAATTCTTCAGCGATTTCTTTATCATCATGTACAGAAAATGGTGGATTTTTTGCTTCATTTAAAATCGTCACTTCATTAACTAATATCTCAATTTTACCAGTTATTAGTTTTTCATTGATAGTTGCTGCTTCCCGCTCAACAACTTCTCCATGAACCTCTAATACATATTCACTTCGAACCGATTCTGCAATAGTTAAAGCTTGTTCAGAAACAGTTGGATTAAATACAATTTGTACTAAACCAGAACGATCACGGAAATCAATAAATATTAAGCCACCAAGATCCCGACGTTTTTGAACCCATCCTTTTACACATACCGTTGAACCAATATCTGTTGTTCTTATCGTACCTGCTAATCGTCTCTCCTGTTGCATTATACTTTCCCCCCGTGTAATAGTTGTTCTATATGCGTAATCACGTGATCAAGCTGTACAGTTTCTTGTTCACCTGTGTTCATGTCTTTGACATTAATATTGTTTTCAGCTAATTCATTATCTCCTAAAACTAATACATACTTCGTTTTGAGACGGTCAGCAGTTTTAAATTGACCTTTAAACTTTTTCGATTGATAATCTTTGTCCACTTGGATACCAGCTTGGCGCATTTCATATACTAGACTTGTGGCCTTTTGTTCAGCCTTTTCACCCATTGTTACAACATAACAATCTAAACCACTATCAATTGGTAAGGTTAGTTCTTCTGCTTCAAGAGCCATTAATAAACGTTCTACACTCAATGCAAATCCAATACCAGGCGTTTCTGGACCACCTAAATCTTCTACTAAACCGTTATATCGACCACCACCAGATAAAGTTGTAATCGCTCCAAAACCATCTGCATCACTCATAATCTCAAATGCAGTGTGATTGTAATAATCTAAACCTCTAACTAAGTTTTTATCTACTACATATGCGATATTCATTTGGTCTAAGAAACCCTTTACCTGTTCAAAATAATTTCGTGATGCATCATTTAAATAATCTAATATGGATGGTGCTGTTGCCATCGACGGATGATCTTTATCTTTTTTACAGTCCAAAATCCTTAATGGATTTTGCTCTAATCGTAACTGACAATCACTGCATAGTTCTTCTTTATGAGGTTTAAAGTGTTCAATTAGAGCATTGCGATGACTCGTTCTACTTTCGGTGTCTCCCAAGCTATTAATAACCAATCGTAGCGAACGTAATCCCAATTGCTGATAAACAGACATTGCAAGTGAGATTACCTCTGCATCTATTGCTGGATCTGCACTTCCTAATGCTTCTACACCAAACTGTACAAATT
This sequence comes from Paraliobacillus zengyii, assembly GCF_003268595.1. NCBI lineage: Bacteria > Bacillati > Bacillota > Bacilli > Caryophanales > Bacillaceae > Paraliobacillus > Paraliobacillus zengyii. Next base: position 2,351,924 of record NZ_CP029797.1, read on the forward strand.
GCCTCATTCTTCCTTGTTGTGGTCGTTCATAACGGAACATCGGGCCTGCATAAAATAGCTTAGTTGGCTGTGTAGCATGTCCAAATAACTTATGTTGCACAAAGGCTCTAACGACTGATGCAGTTCCTTCTGGTCTGAGCGTAAGACTCCGTTCTCCTCGATCTTCAAATGTATACATTTCTTTTTGTACGATATCAGTTGTATCACCAACTCCACGCTGAAATAATTCGGTGTGTTCAAATATCGGCGTGCGAATTTCTTTATAATTATATGTACGACAAAGTTCTTTGAATTTCTCTTCAACATATTGCCATTGTTCTGTTACACCTGGTAAAAGATCTTGTGTTCCTCTCGGCGCATTAATCATTTGTTTAACCCCCTGTTAATTAATCCCTATTCTTAAACATAAATAAACTCCCGTCCCTCCAATAAAGAAGGGACGAGAGTTTAACCCGTGTTACCACCCTAGTTGAAATGTATACTACATTCCCACTCGAAACAGTTAACGCCTGTCTACGTTTGTATTTACTTCGCTTTCAATACAAATCCTAAGGAATGTCTTTCATTAAGCTGCTTAACCGGATTCCCTTTCAGCCTAGGGGATTCACTCTCTTTTGCCGCATTTCCTAACTACTTTTTCCCTCATTGGAGATAACACTTTATAAACTCGTACGAATTGTAAGAATTGTTTATAATATTACTGTTTGTGAGCTATCTTGTCAAGAACGATTTAATTTTCTTTTTAACTTTTTAACATCATATAAAGAAATTCCTAACTCCTCTGCAATCTCTAAACTATTACTTACTGATTCCAGTTCAATAAACCGATGAAAGTCTACATTTAATAATCCATTATTGTATCTATTAGATTGATTATCATTAACTCGCATGAATCTAACTCCCTTATGGTAATTTTAGAGTTGTTCTATTATAATTACACTAGAATTCATTTTAAAAAATTTGGGGGTACATCATGCGTCTACGACGAAAGCATATTTTTTTGTTTTTCATTTTCATTATTTTTAGTCTATCCAATTATGCTGAGGTCTATGCACAAGAAGTAACGATTGCAGCTGATGGTCTAAATATAAGAAGTGGTCCAGGCGAGGATTATGACGTTGTTGGACAAGTTAATACAGGAGAAATATTCCAACTCATAGAAGAAAAGCCGAATTGGATAGCGATTTCGTATAATTCTCAAACCGTATGGGTAGCAGCAGAATATGTTAGCCTATCACCTGAAACAGGAGAAGAGACTGATCAATCAGAAGAAGTAGAAACAACAGAGGAAAATATAGTAAACGTTCCAGAAGAGCAAAATACAATTAAAAATGCCATGACTAAATTTCAAGAAACCAATGTTCGAAGTCAACCTTCAACAGCTGGTGATATTCTCACTACACTAGGTAAAGGTGAAGTCATTTCCACAATACAATCTGAAAATGATTGGCTTGAAATAGAATGGGATAACACAACTGGTTATGTTCCTTCATGGGTTATTGGCGATGTCTCACCAATTCGAACAGATGCAACATCTGTATTTCAAAATAAAGTGATTGTATTAGATGCTGGCCATGGTGGTAGAGACGTTGGTGCAATTGGTGCAAGTGGTAATTACGAGAAGGATTACACGTTACGTACTGCTAAAATGGTCAAATCCTATTTAGAACAACTAGGAGCAACTGTTTATTTAACACGTGATGACGATCACTATTACACACTAACGAGTAGAGCAGCCTTTTCTAATTATCAGAATGCGGATATGTTCTTAAGTTTGCATTATAATAGTACCCCACAATATCCTAATGCTGCTGGGATAAGTACCTACTATTATAACGAAAGTGATGCAGCCTTAGCTGATATAGTGCACACAGAATTATTAAAGTCACTATTAGCAGAAGATCGTCAAACTAATTATGGAGACTATCAAGTAATTCGAACAAATCACCGTCCATCACTATTACTAGAATTAGGATTTATATCGAACGTTGAAGAGGAATCAAAGATACAAACACTTTCCTACCAGAAGAAAATTGCGCAGGGAATTATCGCAGGTTTACAAAGATATTACTCATATAATGAATAAGTAAAAAGAGGCTGGGACATAACTAGCCAAAATAACGAAAAAGATTCCGATCATCTTAGGAAGATGGTCGGAATCTTTTTTTGTTGGATTATTTTCAGGATTTGTTGGACCATGCGCATGCTTAGCCGTGTACTTTCTCAAGTTCACCGCCATGAATGCAAATCCTAATTCATTTTCCACTTTCTTCTTGCCTCTTACTGACATACGAGTGAAACGCAAATTAGCCTTCAAAAATCCGAAGACTGGTTCTACATCTATTTTTCGTTTGCCATAGATTTTACCGGTTTCTTTTTCTGAAAGCTGCTGTTTTGTGTATGCTTTTTGTTGTTCCCATTTTTCATTATAATAAATTTTTCGATTCTTTCCTTCCTTTGCTTTTGTACAGTGGGAACGCAACGGACAATCCGAACAGTCTTCACATTCATAGACTTTAAAGGATCGGGTGAAGTTATCTTTACCTGTTCGATTAGATAGATACTGGAAAGCCACTTTTTTATCATTTGGACAACGGAAAGAATCACTCGCTTCATCATACGCCCAGTTCATTGTGTTAAAAGGGTCTTGCTTATATTTCTTTGTCTTCTCTTTTCAATACATATTGTATGTAATCAGCGGGATGCGCTCCCGATTAATGCGGACATCTTCATAATTCTGTTCACTTCCATACCCTGCATCAGCTACGATATATGTGGGAAGTTCAAAGAAGCTTTCCTCGATTTTATCTAGAAAAGGAGTGAATGTGCGTACATCAGTTGGATTGGGAAATACGTCATATGCGAGTGTATATTGTCCTTCGGTCGCAATTTGTACATTGTAACCTGCTTTTAATTGGCCATTATTCATATAATCGTCTTTCATGCGCATAAAGGTGGCATCATGGTCTGTCTTTGAATAACTATTGCGCGCTTCAAATATAAGCCTATCCTTTTCGTATTTTTGTTTGCGTGCTACGTAATCTTTAAACTGTTTGCGGTATTTTTTTGGTGTTTTCCTTGCAGAGCGAAGCTGCTTCCGTTTGCTGACATCTTTACTTTCTTCGATCTGTTTGTCGTATCCTTCAACGGTCTTCTCTAGTTTCTCAACTACTTTTTCGAGTTCTTTAGTGGATAGTTCTTCCGTACTTTCGCGTTCTATTTCTGGAATAATTTCGTTTGCCAATAATTCATCGTACAGTTGATTTGATTTCTCCACCAAATTCGCACTGTATTTTTCAATCGCTTTTCGCCAAACAAACGTAAATTTATTGGCATTTGCTTCTATTTTGGTGCCATCAATAAAGATCGCTTCCTGGTCAATAAGCTCTTCTTTCACCAGTTGGCATCGAAATTGTACAAAACATTGGCGTAACAGTTCTTGTACTTCTTCATTGACTCGAAAACGGTTAATCGTGCGATAGCTTGGCTCATAGCCTTGCGCTAACCACATCATACGGACACTATCTTTCAGCAATCCTTCAATTTTTCTCCCAGAGAAAACAGATTGCGTGTAAGCACATAAAATAACCTTCATCATCATTCGCGGATGATAAGCAGGACAACCTGTTTCATGTAAGAAAAAAGAAAATGCTTTATCTGGTATTTGGTCTACTAAGTCATGGATCGTATAGGCAATATCATTTTCTTGCAATTTCATTTCAAAATCTAACGGCAAAATTACTTGATTCATGTTATAATCTTTAAACATAAGGATACCTCCGATTGTTATTGTGTGGTACTTTAATTTTATCAGAAGGTATCCTTTTTTACTTACTAAAATTTTCGATTTTATAAAAAAGTTGCATCTTCCAACTACCGTTGGAAGATGCAACTTTTTATTGTTTATCTGAGTTTTGTCCCAGCCTCTTTTTAAAATTTAATCAATCTTTACTATCTAAGATCAGCGTAACTGGTCCATTATTAACCATATCTATATCCATCATCGCTCCAAATAAACCCGTTTCGATATGAATGCCAGTGTTCTTAATAGATTGATTAAAATAATCATAGCACTCTTTTGCTTGATCAGGCTTAGCTGCTCCCATAAAATTAGGTCTTCTTCCCTTTCGACAATCACCGAATAAGGTAAACTGTGAAACGGATAGTATACTTCCTTCTATATCTTTTACAGAGAGATTCATTTTTTCAGAATTATCTTCAAAAATGCGTAAGTGAATGATCTTTTGAACAAGGTAATCTGCATCTTTCAACGTATCCTCGTGGGTAACACCGAGTAAGACCATTAAACCTCGTCCAATTTCTCCTACCTGCTCACCCTTGACTGACACACTTGCATGATTAACTCGTTGAATAACGGCCCTCATTAAAAATATCTCCTTTAAGACTAGCTATTGTAATACGCGTTCAACAGTATAAACGTCTTTTATTTGTTTTAAACGATCAACAATTTTACGTAAATGTCCTAAGTTATGAATTAGAATAGTCAAATGAATTACTGCCATTTTATTTCGATCAGACTTTCCGTTTACAGCAGTAATATTTGTTCGCATTTCATTTACAGATTGTAAAACGTCATTTAACAAACCGCGACGATCATATCCAGATATTTCTAAATCAACATGGTATTGTTTTATGTCAGTGTTACTATCTTCCCATTCCACATAAAGTAACCGTTCATCGGTTAATTCTGCCTTAATATTAGGGCAATCAACACGATGTACAGAAACACCACGTCCTTTAGTAATAAAGCCAACAATCTTATCACCTGGTACAGGGTTACAACATTTTGATAATCGCACTAATAAATTATCGACACCCTCTACCTTTACACCAGAATCCTTTTTTCGATAGGCTTTTGGTTTTACCGTTTTTTTCTGTGCACCTTCTAAAATTTGCTCTAATTCCTGATGTTCTTCCTCTTTTCGCAACTTTTCTGTTAGTCGAGTTGCAATCTGAGCAGCCGTTATTCCTTGATACCCTACAGCGGCATACATATCTTCAACACTTATAAAATTAAAACGTTCCGCAACTCTTTTTAAATTGTCTGTAGTAATGGCATCTTTTAAAGCAAAACCAGTTGCTTTCACTTCTTTATCTACCATTTCTTTTCCTTTTACTACATTTTCATCTCGTTGCTGTTTCTTGAAAAACTGTTTAATTCTATTTTTAGCTTGAGATGTTTGTGCCATCTTCACCCAATCACGTGACGGTCCGTATGAGTGTTTTGATGTTAAAACTTCAACAATGTCGCCATTTTTAAGTTGATAATCTAATGGCTCCATTTTTCCGTTTATCCGTGCACCTATTGTTTGGTTTCCAACTTCTGTGTGGATTTTATAGGAAAAATCAATAGGCACTGAACCAGCTGGTAGTTCAATTACATCACCTTTTGGAGTAAAAACATACACCATGTCAGAGAAGAGATCAACCTTTAGTGATTCCATAAATTCTTCTGCGTCATGTGTTTCTGTTTGCCATTCTAGTATCTCTCTAAACCAAGCAAGTTTTTTCTCGGAATTTCCTTTTGTTTGTTCTAATTGTTTACCCTCTTTATATGCCCAGTGAGCTGCAATTCCATATTCAGCTATCTCATGCATTTCTTTTGTTCGAATTTGCACTTCTAGCGGAGCACCTTTAGGACCAATCACTGTTGTGTGTAAAGACTGATATAAATTTGGTTTCGGCATTGCAATATAGTCTTTAAAACGTCCTGGCATAGGTTTCCAACAGGTGTGAATAATCCCTAAAACGGCATAACAATCCTTAATACTCTCAACAATTATTCGAACTGCTAGCAAATCATAAATCTCATTAAATTGTTTGTTTTGTAAGACCATTTTACGATAAATACTATATAAATGTTTTGGTCTTCCAGAAAAGTCTGCTTTAATACTTATGTCCGCTAATTGATTTTGCACTTCTGTCATAACTTCTTCAATATAAAATTCACGTTCTTGTCGTTTTTGTTTCATTAAATTGACAATACGATAATACTGTTGAGGATTTAAATAGCGTAATGCTGTATCTTCAAGCTCCCATTTTATAGCAGATATACCTAAGCGATGTGCTAATGGTGCAAAGATCTCAAGCGTTTCATTTGAAATACGTCTTTGTTTCTCTGGGGGCAAGTGTTTTAAAGTCCGCATATTATGCAGACGATCAGCTAATTTTATCAAAATAACACGAATATCTTTTGCCATTGCAATGAACATCTTACGATGATTTTCCGCTTGCTGTGCTTCTTTCGATTTGTATTTAATTTTACCTAATTTTGTAACCCCATCTACTAACATCGCAACTTCATTATTAAAGTTTTCTTGTAACATTTCTACCGTTATATCTGTATCTTCCACAACATCATGTAAAAAGCCACCTGCAATCGTTTCTGGGTCTAGTTCTAAATGAACCAAAATTCCAGCTACTTGAACCGGATGGATAATATATGGTTCGCCTGATTTGCGAAATTGGTTCTCATGTGCCTTTTTAGCATATTCATAAGCACGCCTAATAAAATCAAGATCTTTACCTGAAAGATATTGAGAAGCTTGTTCAATTACATCTTGTGCTGTCAAAATATTCTCTTTCGACATTTTATCACCTTTACCCTCTTATGCCTCTGTTCATTTAGTATGACATTTTCCATATAAATATATAAGAACGAAAAACCATAAAGCTTTATTATAGTATAATAAAAGATTTGTCCAAATGATACAAGGATTTCAATTCTCTTTAATTCAAATAGTCGTATTAACTCTTTTCAAATGTGAAATTGACAAAATAAAACAAATTACGCCTTTAATTAGGAAAATAAGGAGTACCTCCAATTAGGCACTCCTTTCTTATAAGAAATCATTGTCTTTTAATTAGATTATAAACTGTAACTTAACATTATTGTAACATCTCTTATCAATGCTCTATTCAGTCTAATATTCCATTAGCGTTAGTATATCATAACCTTCTAAATTATCTCGACCGTTTAAGTATGTAAGTTCAATTAAGAAAGCGCATCCGACTACAATACCACCTAATTGTTCTACTAACTTAATCGTTGCATCGATCGTTCCACCAGTAGCTAATAAATCATCTGTTATTAGTACCCGTTGGCCCGGTTTAATTGCATCTTTATGAAGTGTTAGTACATTTTCACCATATTCTAAATCATAATTCACTTTAATTACTTCTCGTGGTAATTTACCTTCTTTTCTAACTGGTGCAAATCCAATTTCCAATGCATAGGCCACTGGACAACCTACAATAAATCCTCTAGCTTCAGGTCCTACAATTAAATCAATATCTTTTTTATCTGCATAAGCAACGATTTCATCCACTGCAGCTTTATAAGCCTTGCCATTATCCATCAGTGTTGTAATATCCTTAAAGCGTACACCTTCTTTAGGCCAATCTTCTACCACAGTAATATAATCTTTATAATTCATTCGTTATTTCCTCCTCAACAGAGCTTGTGTGCTCCATTTGACTGTCCATCCATGTTTTTAACTCACGGTAACTAGAATAATATAATACTTTTTCCATCTCAGCTTGTTTAATCGATTGCTGATAAGCATTTGATTCTGTTAAATCTCGTTTTCTTACTTGCTTATTAGGATAAATCACACCATCTGTCATTTTAACAAATTCCAGCTCGGAAAACACCTTAATAATAAACTCTATTTTATTTGTTTTCCAACCTTTGCTTTTACTTAATATATCTAATTCAGTTTTCCTATTAAATTGTTCTCTTTTTAATAACATACCATAAAACCATTTAAACTCATCACGAGTAGGAAAAGACTGCAAAAAGTGCTCTTCCTCGATATGATAACACGCAAAGATATTTTGTGGAGAGAGAAGGGAGAATACCTCTTCTAATTGTTCCAATTGATTGGGTAAGTCTAACAAAACTATATTCTTAAACGTTGTAACATCTTGCTCTTTAGCAAGTATCCGTAACTCTTCAAAGGTGGCATATGTTCCTTCAACCTTATGCTCAGCTTCTTTTGTTTCAAAAGAGAGCATAATCGTTTTGTTTTTATCTAAATGTTCTAGTTTTTTTGACCATAATTTAGAACCTCGATAATCAAATAATTGCCACTCATTTACTGCTAGATCTTGGATCATGAGCTGTGGACTTTTTTTACCATTCCATTCATTAATTTGCAAAAAACCTACTGCTTCTATTTCAGTATGTTCTGAAATAGAATGATACAATGCTCCCATACCAAAACCAACACCAGCCAGTTGAACAGAATCACTACGGAATGAAACTTTCAAATGGTTTTTTTCACTACCTATTTGCCTCAATTCATTAGGTTTATCCTTTAAATGGAATAAAGGCTTCGGATTACCCATACCAAATGGAGCTATTTTATTTAACTCATTTACTAAACCAATATCAATTGAATTGATTTCAATAGAGTCTTCTATATCTAATTGTTCTTTATAGTCTTCCGGTTGCAGTTGCTCTTCTGCTAGTTGATTAAGCGAATGACGTATTTTATCAACGTTCTCTTGTAAAAGCGTCATGCCTGCTGCTTGCGAGTGACCACCAAACCGTAAAAATTGATCTTTTATTTGCATACCGTTTTTAAATAAATCAAATGCTTGAATACTGCGAGCAGATCCTTTTGCATAACCTTCTTCTGGCTGAATCGTTAAAACAATGGCAGGTCTTTGAAACGTTCTAACTAGTTTTGATGCTACAATTCCAAGAACACCTTGATTCCAACCTTCTTTGGCAACAACGATCACGTTCCTATTCTCATCAGGTGTAGATTCCACCATCATAATTGCTTCTTTAGCAATTTCTTTCACTATTTGTTGTCGCTCCTGATTAAGCTGATTAATCTGTGTTGCAATTTCTTGCGCTTCTTCTTGGTCTTTCGTTAATAATAATTCAACTGCAGGATAAGCTGTTTGTAATCGACCCACAGCATTAATACGCGGCCCGATTAAAAAGCCTATATCTTCTTCTGTCATATCACCTTGTATACTACACGTTTGTTTTAACGCATCTATACCCGGACGATTAGATTGACTAATTGCTTTTAAACCATGATACGCTAAAATACGGTTCTCTCCTACTAATGGAACTAAATCAGCTATTGTTCCAATAACAACTAGATCTAAAAGTTGTGTTGGAAAATAGCCCAATATATGTTCGGCCAACTTAAAAGCAACGCCTACACCAGCTAATTCTTTAAATGGATAACTTTCCGAGCATTTCGGGTGTACAATCGCGTAAGCTTCTGGAAGTGATTCTTGTACTTCATGGTGATCCGTAATAATTAAGTCAATTCCAATTTCTTTCGCCACAAAAGCAGGTTCGATTGCAGCAATTCCAGTATCAACAGTAATAATAAGTTGAAACCCTTGTTTTTTTGCATCCCTAAAAGCTTGTTCATTAGGCCCGTATCCTTCTGTAAACCGATTCGGAATATAGTAATCACACATTGCTCCTGCCTCACGCAACGCCTCAATCAATACAGCCGTCGCACTAACACCATCAGCGTCATAATCACCAAAAACTAAAATACTTTCACCTTGTTCAATCGCTTGATCAATACGTTGTTTTGTCTTCTCCATATCATTTAACAAACTAGGATCATGTAGATCTTTTAAGTTAGGATTTAAAAATGTTTCCGCTTCTTCTATTGTCGAAATTTCTCGCTTAGCAAGCATACCTTTAATCATTGGTGATACATTTAATGATGCAAGTTCCTCAGATATTGCAGCATGCTGTTTATATGTAAAATTCCATTTTGTTTGACTTTGTAACATAAGTTCACCCCTGACTTACTTATTATACAAGAGTATGTCAGGGGGTTCAAATACAAATACTTCTTGTTATTCCTTAGAAGTGTCATTTGTGTTATTAATTTCATTATTATCTGCACTTTGCTCATCTAATGTAGATATGTCCTTTTCTTTTTCAACATTTTTTAGACTTGCGATTTCTTTTTTAAGTGAACGAACTTGTTTTTGGTATTGTAATAATCGAAAAATACCAAATGCACTTGTAATTAAACCACCCATTAAAACAGATACTAAGATGACAAGTACTAATGGTGCTTGTCCAGTTCCAAATAGATAATCAACTTCTACAGGAGCGACATTAATAACTGCAAACACAGCTACAATAAGTGCGAAGATAAGTGCTAAAATAATATGCGTTTGTCCTTTCATGTAAACACCTCTTTTTCTTGAATTATAAGTATAATTCCCTAAACCCTTAAATATAAAACGTATTAAAAAATAGCTCTCCCTTTTTAGGAAGAGCTATTTTCCTTAAACTTGTGGACCATCATTTCGTTTCTTTTCTGCATAGATGATTGGTTTTTCTTTTATGTTCTTACCACGCCATATCAGCCATACTTGAGCTGCGATAAATAGTGATGAATACGTACCAGCGATTAAGCCAACCACGAGTGCAAATGAGAAATTGGTAATCGAAGTTGCACCGAAAATATAGAGGAACACAGCAGCTATAATCACGGTAAGTACTGTATTTATACTTCTACCTAATGTTTGCATTAAACTTCTATTGACAATTTCAGATAACGCCTCAAAAGTTCGTACTCTTTTCTTTGCTTTGAGGTTTTCCCTAATTCGGTCAAATGTAACGATTGTATCATTAATTGAATAACCGACTATCGTTAGTATTGCAGCAATAATCGTTATATCAAATTCTAGTTGGGTAATACTGAATATTGCGAGTATAAAGAACGCATCGTGCAGTAGAGCTAGAATGGCTGTTAATGCGAAATAATATTCAAAACGAATCGTTACATAAATAATTATCCCAATTGAAGCAATTATGACTGCATAAAGGGCATTTTTTGCCAATTCTTGACCTACAACAGGGGATACTGTACTCACATTCGGATCTGAACCATATGTTTCATTAAAATAAGTTCGTACATCAGCAACAGTATCTTGTTCTAATTTAGTATCAAAACGTGCAACAGCTATATCGTTAGCATTACCAGATAAAACAATATTTTCTGCTTCTAATCCAATTTCTTTAAAGTCTTGTTTTATTTGTTCAGTGGTAACAGGTTCACCTACATTAATTTCAACACGTGAACCACTTTCGAAATCAATTCCAAGGTTTAATCCAAAAATACTTAAACATGCGATACCCGTTATAACCAAAATACCTGAAAGCGCAAAAAACTTATTGCGATACTTCACAAAATCAACTTGACGTCCAAAAACTTTAGGCTCGACTTCGGTTGTATCCGCTATGTCTTTAATATCTGTTTTTCTAACACCAAACCAACTTGGACGCTTATTCAAGAATCTACTCTTAACCCATAGACCTAAGAAGAATCGGGAACCAAATACTGCGGTAATAAAACTTAAAATGATACTTACGATTAATAAAGTCGCAAAACCTTTGACAGAACTTGTACCAAATGCAAATAATACACTTGCTGCAATTAAAGTCGTAATATTCGCATCAAAAATAGTAGACAGGGAGTTACTATTTGCTGATTTAAACGCGGCACTGATAGACTTGCCTTGTTTTAATTCTTCTTTCATTCGTTCATAGGTAATGATATTAGCGTCTACTGCCATACCCACCCCAAGAATCAAAGCGGCAATACCAGGTAATGTTAATACACCGTTCATTAGTTCAAATACGAGTAATACTAAATAAATATACATACTTAATGTAACGACAGCTATAAAGCCTGGGAACCGGTAATAAACAAGCATAAATAGGAAGATTGACGCAACCCCTAACATACCAGCAAAGACCGTTTTATCCAACGCTTGCAAACCAAACTGAGCACCTACAGATGTCGTATATTCTTCCGATAAATTGACGGGAAGTGATCCTGCATTTAAAATATCCGCGAGTTGTTTAGCTGATTCAACTGTAAAACTACCATCAATTTGTACATTTGGTTGATCTATCGTATAGCTTACAGCTGGAGCGGAAATATACTTTGGTTCAGCTTTTTGCGATTCTTCTTCAAATGAATCACCTTCTTGATAATCCATCCAAATCGCTAATCGATTATCTTCCATTTGAGAAATTTCACTCGTTACCTCAGCAAATGCGGAAGCATCTTTAAATTGAACGGTTACAATTGGTTGATTGGTTGTGGCATCAAAATCTTGTCTAGCACTACCTTCAACAATATCTGAACCATTTAAATATTCTACATCATTGACATCTCGAAATGACAATTGAGCTGATGTGGATAGTAATTCACGTGCTTCATCTTCATTCTCTATCCCAGCTAATTGAACCCTTATACGGTTTGGTTCTTCAATATTGAAATTAGGCTCACTTACACCTAACACATCGACACGTTGACGCAATGATTCAACAGTGGCTTCAAGATCAGCCGTATCTATTTCTCCACCATCAAGCGCCTCCACATCATACAAGATCTCAACTCCACCTTGTAGATCTAAACCTAATTTTATATCTTTTGTAACACCTGTTATTGTCGTCCCAATCGTACCTGCTAAGACTAAGACGATCAGAAAAAAGGCAATAATTCTGCCTCGTTTTACCATGGACAATTGCGCCTCCTCTACACTATTCTTCTTTTTAAAAAAACTATGTAAGACTACTTTCTAAAAGAATAGCGTAACTCATTTAAACTCTATTACATTTTCATATTTAAAACTATACTACCAAAATATTATGAAACGAAGATCAACTAATGTCAATCCAAAAATCACAAATAAGCAATAAGTGTTTAGTTCACTTCATTCATTATATTTAATGCAGCAATAGAAGCCATCAAATCTTCATTTTGATAAGATTGCATGGTCAAATAACTCATGAATTTACTAGCACTTAAATGATAAATATCTTCTACTATCTCAAACAACCGCTTTTCCGGATTACCTTTCCACACTTTTTCAATTAAGCAATTCCATACAATTTTGCGTGTTGCATTATCATAGCCCATTAAAATTAATTCCTCTACCTTACTATCCAAGACCACTAGTACTGTACTTTTCCAGTCTTCTACTTGTTTAACTACTACCATATATAAAACCTCCTCTTTCGGATTTATCTAACTGCTTGTCATGCTTGACCAATCTATCTGCATATACATTATTGTATAGGAATTTTATTTTTTTGAGAAGGTAGGATTGTCAATAATGACAAAACAAACATTTTTGCAAGGAACACTTATATTAATAGTTGCTGGACTTATCACACGATTATTAGGCTTTATTAATCGAATTGTTGTAGCTAGGTTAATGGGTGAAGAGGGTATAGGCCTTTACAACATGGCTTTACCAACCCTGTTTCTCATCTATACTTTATCACAGTTTGGACTACCTATCGCAATTTCCAAGCGGGTAGCTGAAGCAGAAGCAAATAATAACACGAAACAAATTAAAAAAATTCTAATAATTTCTCTCGTTATCACTGGTACATTAAGTATATTTTTTACAATAGGGATGATTATCAGTGCACCAATTATTGCAAGGCATTTTTTAACAGACCCAAGAACATTATACCCATTACTAGCCATTACGCCAATGGTACCTATTAGCGCCATATCATCCGTTATTCGAGGTTATTTTCAAGGGCGACAAAATATGAAACCACAAAGTTATGCACAAGTTATCGAACAAATAATACGAATTTCATGTGTAGCGTTTTTTATAAGATTATTACTTCCTTATGGAATTGAATTTGCTGCTTGTGGAGCTATGATTTCAGTTATAATTGGTGAACTAATTTCACTTATGTTCATGCTACGAATGTTTCGCAAACATAAACGAATCACATTACATCATGCTACTTTTTCATATATAACAACGGGGAAAGATACATTAAAATCTTTATTATCAATTGCCTTACCTAGCACGGGGAGCAGATTAGTTGGTTCAATATCAAATTTCTTAGAACCTATTTTAGTATCTCAAAGTTTGGCTATTGCCGGTATTACCACGATTGCTGCAACCAAGCAATATGGTGCATTAACCGGGTATGCTATTCCACTTTTATTTTTCCCTACTTTTATTACACATTCTTTAGCTGTAGCCTTAATTCCAAATATTAGTGAAGCAGAAGCGAAACATAATCATTCTTTAGTTCATTACCGTATCCATCAAGCAATTCGCATTTCCTTCGCTTCTGGTGCAATAGCTACAATTATATTAACTATGTTTGCTTCACCTATTTTACATTTTATGTATGGCACAACAAATGCAAGTGGGTTTCTTATTCTAATGGCCCCTTTATTTTTATTTCTATACATTCAATTTCCATTGAATGCTACCTTGCAAGCATTAGACTTTGCTCAAAAAGCAATGTGGAATAATATACTTAGTACATGTGTGAAGTTTGTTATATTAATTGTCTTAACAACAAATCCGGCATTTGGCATTATGGGGGCTGCGATTGCGATGACAGTAGGTGTAGTGTTAGGGACATTTTTACATCTAGCAACATTAAATAAAGTAATACAATTTCGTATCCCAAAAGTTGACTTACTTAAAATGATTGCGTTGTTAGGATTAACCTGGCTAACAGCTAACATTTTAAAAGAAATCTTTACTGGGTACCAAACTACATTACTTCCATTTTTATTGCTCTTAATTTCGATTCTGATTGTATATATCTGTTTGCTTTTTTTCTTGCGATTTATTACAAAAGAAGAATTAGCTCAACTACCATTCATTAATCGTTTTGTTTCTTAAGTATATTCATTTTTTATATCTACAAACCAGTTTTTAGATTGATCTAAAGAACAAAAGGATATCTGCTTTATATCAGCATATCCTTTTTGTTTTAAGTTCGCTATAAGCCAAGATTCATTTTGATCTATTTTCTCTAAACCTTCTAATTGAATGACACCATCTATAATCAGTGGAACAACAAAACCATTTTCAGCACTTTCCTCTTCTTGATTCGCATTTTCAAAAATAGATAACTTACCTGATGGTTCCAAAATAGCAAATGCTACATCTTGAATACTCTTCGTTCCATTCTCTCTTAGTTGTTGCAATAAATCATCAAACGTATATCGATTTTTCTTCATTTCATACTCATCAACTTTACCACGTGAAATAATCACGGAGGCTTTTCCTTCAAACCAGTCTCTAAAATGCTTGTTTTTTAATGATAGCCATGCAACAGTTCGCTGAATAAACAACAAAAGACCCATTGGGATGAGAGCTTCAATCAACATCCTATCGGTATCCTCGACTGTAAACACCGCCATTTCTGCCACCATAATAAATACAACGATATCTAATATACTCAGTTCTCCAATTTCTCGTTTACCCATTAAACGAAAGATAATCACAACTATGATATAAATAAAGAATGTTCTAAAAATTAACGTTCCTAACTCAAAATCCATCGTTATCCCGTCCTCACTTGATGGTCTTTCCTCCTTTTATTATCGCCTGTATTCTAATTATTATCCTATCAAAAAGGAATCAATAAAAGGACGCAAATAACGGAAATATATATATATTGTGCAAACAATCATTGAAAATAAAACAAAAGGAATTCCATACTTTAAATAACGCATAAAGGATATACTTTCTCCCTCGCCCTCCGCTAATCCAGCTACGACAACATTAGCAGATGCACCAATTAATGTACCATTACCACCTAAACACGCACCTAGAGCAAGAGCCCACCATAATGGATCAACGTTCGTCATCCCATAGGCCTGAAACTCTTCTATAACCGGTATCATAGCAGCAACAAAAGGAATATTATTAATAATTTGTGAAATTAATCCTGATATCCATAGTAGTATAATAGCTGTTAAAGGAAGGTCACCTTCTGTTACCCATATAATATATCGTGCCAGTTCATCAATAGCACCTACTTCTTCCAGGCCACCTACTAACATAAACAATCCGATGAAAAAGAATAAGGTAATCCATTCAATCTCTTGAAATACTTTTTCTGTTTCTAACTCCTTTTCCGTTAACATAAGTAAAAGAAGAGCACCAAAAACAGCTACAGTTGTTAGATCAATATGAAAAATTGGATGAAGTAAAAATCCAAGAATTGTGAGACTTAGCACAGATACTGATTGATAAATCATCGGGCTTTTTTTAATATATTTACTAGCATTAATTTGTAGTAAGTCATCTACTAAATGCAATTTCATGACAAGCTCTTTTCTGAATCGCAAGACTACAAATCCAAGCATACAAATAAATAAAATGATAACTACAGGCCCTAAATTAGTAATGAATGATAAAAATGTAAAATGTTCAACTGCTTGACCAATCATTATATTTGGTGGATCTCCAATTAGTGTAGCTGTTCCTCCTATGTTAGAACTTAGAATAATAGTTAACAAATAAGGAAAAGTTGGCAACTCCAAAAGCTTTGTTAATGTTAAAATGATCGGCACAAATAAAAGGACTGTTGTTACATTGTCAAGTAACGCAGATCCTAAAGCAGTTAAAACAGCCGTCCCTATTAACAATGGAATTGGGGCTCCATTTACTTTCTGTGCAAATATTATTGCAATATAAGTAAATAATCCCGTTTTCTTCGTAATAGAAACTAAAACCATCATTGAAAAAAGTAATGCAATTGTGTTCCAATCAATGTAATCAGTGAATACGGCCTCCCAGGTATATACTTTTGTAAGTAATAATAGGACACCCCCTGAGAGCGCTATTAATGCCTGATTAACCTTTTCCGAAATAATAAATAGATAGCATACGATAAAGATGATAATTGCTATTGTAAAAGCCATTGCTTGTCCCCTTTCCAAGGGTAAATTAACCTGTCTAAATACATAGAGCTTTTCTATCAATATATGCTGAGATTAAGAAAATATTTAAGTCTTTTTCAGCAATTGTTGCATAGATTTAATTAACACGTAATTTAGGACAAGCGAAGGAGGAACAACTATGGTAAATACGAGGTTTAAGGCACTGTTACATGGCTGGATTGTCATATTAGCTATTCTATTATTAGCAAGTCTTATTTTATCTTTATTACTACGCTTTACTTCTTTAGGAGCTTCTACACTTAGTGGAACAACAACAATTATTAGTTTTCTTGCATTATTTGCAGGGGGTTGGGTTGCTGGACTAAAAGCCGGAGAAAAAGGATGGCTAATTGGGATTCTTACTAGTCTTGGATTTTCTTTATTTATTTTCTTATATCAATACTTAGGACTTCAAACTGTTTTTTCTTTATCACAGATTTTATATCATACTGGGTTTTTAGTAACGGGTCTAGTTGGAGCTATTTTTGGGGTTAATACGTATCGTAAAGCCTAATAACTATACTTTTTGATCGTTCACTAGGTTTGGAATTGCTTGATAGTATCTAAAAGAGACTACTTATTTAAAAGATTTAGTTTAACACGAAACATCTATACACTACGACGTAAGGGGTGTTTTCGAAACAAAATAAAGAGGGCAGCACTTGAGTGCTGTCCTCTCTATTTTTTAGCCTGTAACGTTTTATTAATTAAGCTTCTGTCTGAGAGACTACATCTCTAACAGACGAACGATCATATGTAAGCTTCGTTCCATCTACTTCAATAATAACTGTATCTTCATCGATCGCATACACAGTTCCATGCATACCACCAATCGTGATAATTTTGTCTCCCTTTTGTAGATCGCTTTGCATTTGTCTTACTTTCTTTTGACGTTTTTGTTGTGGACGAATTAAAAGAAAATAAAAAATCACAAACATTAAAATAAACGGAAAAACTGTTGCAAGTATATCCAATCTATTCCCCTCCTTCTTAAAAGTTTTTAGCATTTGGTTTATTATAACCATAATCTTCAAAGAATTTCTCTTTGAAATCACCAAGACGATCTTCTTTTATCGCTTCGCGGACTTGCTCCATTAAGTTTAACAGAAAATACAGGTTATGATAAGTAGTAAGTCTAAAACCGAAAGTTTCATTTGCTTTTACTAAGTGACGAATATACGCCCGAGAGTAGTTTCTGCAAGTATTACATTTACAATTTGGGTCAATTGGCGAGAAATCACGTGCATATTTTGCATTTCGAATAACAACACGACCTTCCGAAGTCATGCACGTACCATTTCGTGCTATGCGTGTTGGCAAAACGCAGTCAAACATATCAATTCCCCGAATTGCACCATCAATTAAAGAATCAGGCGATCCTACACCCATTAAATAACGTGGCTTTTCACTTGGAAGCATCGGAGTCGTGAAATCTAAAACACGATTCATCACATCTTTAGGCTCACCAACGGAAAGTCCACCAATAGCGTAACCTGGAAAGTCAAGTGACGTTAAGTCTTTAGCACTTAAACGACGAAGGTCCTCATATTCGCCTCCTTGAATAATTCCAAATAAACCTTGATCTCCAGGACGATTATGTGCTTCTAAACATCGTTCAGCCCATCTGCTCGTTCGTTCTACTGAATCCTTCATATATTTGTGTTCTGCTGGATATGGTGGACATTCATCAAAAGCCATCATAATATCCGCACCTAAAGAATTTTGAATATCCATTGCTTTTTCTGGTGACAAAAATAACTTTTCCCCACTAATATGGTTACGGAAATGAACACCTTTTTCTTCTATATCACGTAAATCACTTAAACTAAACACTTGAAATCCACCTGAATCGGTTAAAATTGCTCCATCCCAATTCATAAATTTATGCAAGCCTCCAGCTTCTTTAACAATATCTTCACCAGGTCGAAGCCATAAATGATAGGTGTTTGATAGTATTATTTTGGAACCTATCTCTTCTAATTCTTCAGGACTCATTGTCTTAACTGTTGCGAGTGTGCCCACCGGCATAAACATTGGTGTATCAAAAGAACCATGAGGTGTATGAACCTTACCTAATCTAGCCCCCGTTTGCTTACATGTTTTAATTAATTCATATGTGATTGCTGCCATGTTTTGTATTTTTCCTTTCTAGTTGTAAAATTTATAGAATTAACATTGCATCGCCAAAACTAAAAAAGCGATATTTTTCACGTACTGCTTCGTTGTATGCTTCTAATACAAAATCTCTATCCGCTAAAGCACTAACTAACATAACAAGTGTTGATTTCGGCAAATGAAAATTGGTGATTAATCCATCAATTACACGAAATTTATAAGGAGGATAAATGAAGATATCCGTCCAACCATTAGCTGCAACTAGCTTCCCATCATAATCACGTGCGATCGTCTCTAACGTCCTTGTAGAAGTTGTTCCTACTGCTATAACTTTACCACCATTTTTTTTCGTGTTGTTAATCGTATCAGCTGTTTCTTGTGACATATGATAAAACTCAGCATGCATATCATGTTCTTCAACTGTATCAACACTTACCGGACGAAATGTACCTAATCCAACATGCAACGTTAAGAAAGTAACTGCAACACCTTTTTCTTTAAAACTCTCTAACAGCTCCTCAGTAAAGTGTAAGCCTGCTGTTGGTGCTGCTGCAGATCCTTGCTCACGTGCATATACCGTTTGATAACGATCTTGATCAGGTAATTGCTCTTTAATGTATGGAGGAAGTGGCATTTCTCCTAGTTGATTTAACACTTCTAAGAAAATTCCTTGATAGTTAAACTTCACAATTCGACCACCATGTTCTTTTAAATCTAGACAAACACAGGTTAACTTGCCATCTCCAAAACTTATTTCAGTTCCTATTTTGACCTTTTTTCCTGGTTTAACTAGTACTTCCCAAACATCTTCTTCCTCTTGTTGATGAAGCAATAGCACTTCTATTTTTGCACCAGTATCAATTTTACTTCCAAATAATCTTGCTGGCAGTACTTTGGTATCATTTAATACTAAACAATCGCCAGTATTTAAATAATCTAGTACATCTACAAACTTTTTATGTTCTATTTTTCGATCTTTTCTATCCATTATCAATAATCGAGATGATGTTCGATCTTTTAATGGCGTTTGTGCTATTAACTCTTCTGGTAAATTGAAATCAAAATCTTTTATCTCCATGTTGCACTCCTTAACGAAACTTACTAATAATAAATAAAATAACCGATAAAATCACACTTATTATAATAGATGTCATAATCGGAAAGTGAAAAGAAAAGTTCCCTCTCTTAAAGCTAATATCCCCAGGTATTTTACCAATAATCCCAGACAATACACCAACTATAATCAATACAATACCAATAACAATAAGCATTTTTCCGAAATCGGTCAAGGTTTTGGCACCTCTCGATTAACATGCTGATAGGCTTTTGGTGTAGCAAGACGTCCTCTTGGTGTACGTTGAATAAAGCCCATTTGCAGTAAAAATGGTTCATAAACATCTTCAATTGTTTGTGATTCCTCGCCAACTGTTGCGGCTAATGTATCTATGCCAACCGGTCCACCTTGAAAAGAATCAATTATAGCGAGTAGCAGTTTATGATCAATGTGATCTAATCCAGATTGATCGACCTGTAACATCTCTAATGCTTCTTTGGTAATAGCTAAACTAATTGCAGATTCTCCTCGCACTTGAGATATATCTCGCACACGTTTTAACAACCGATTAGCAATACGTGGTGTTCCACGCGATCTTCTTGCAATCTCTACTGCTGACTGTTTTTCAATTGTCACTTCGAAAATAGAGGCAGTACGTTCTACAATTTCACATAAATCATCCGTTTCATAAAATTCTAAGCGACTTAATACACCAAAACGGTCACGCAATGGTGCTGTTAATAGCCCAGCTCGTGTCGTTGCACCTACTAATGTAAATGGTGGTAATTCTAAGCGCACTGAACGAGCAGTAGAACCTGTACCTATCACGATATCTAAACAAAAGTCTTCCATCGCGGGATATAGTATCTCTTCCACAGCACGTGGCAATCGATGAATCTCATCAATAAACAGAACATCTCCTGTTTCCAATGAAGACAATATTGCTGCTAGATCTCCGGCACGCTCAATTGCTGGCCCAGAAGTTGTTCGAAATTGTACACCCATTTCATTTGCAATAATAGAAGCCATTGTCGTTTTTCCTAAACCAGGTGGGCCATATAATAAAACATGATCTAAAGGTTCATTCCGCAAGCGGGCTGCTTCAATAAAAATCGCTAAATTTTCCTTCGCTTTATGTTGTCCAATATACTGCGCCAAGGTGGAGGGACGTAGGCTTAATTCGATGGATGTATCTTCCTCATGTATTTCACTTGAAATCATACGTTCTTCCATTTCCTCACCCCTCTAATTTTGCATAAGTAGTGCTAAACCTTTTCGCACTAATTCATCCGTATTTTTAGAAGCCTCTTCTTTTAACTTAGGGGAAATTTGTTTAATTTCTCGATCAGAGTATCCTAGTGATTTTAATACTTCTACTGTTTCATCTAATGCCTTTATTTGATCTGTTGTAACTTTTACAGTTTTAGCATCCGCTACATTAGCAGATACATCAAATTCTATTGTTAACTTCCCTTTAAGATCTAAAATCATTTGACGAGCCGTCTTTTTTCCTACTCCAGGAAAACTCGTTAAGAATTTTTCATCTTCTTCCTCAATTGCCACAACAAAATCTTGTACACCAGCAGTGGCGACAATTGATAAAGCACCTTTTGGTCCAATTCCTGAAACATTCAATATTCGTGCAAATAATGATTTTTCGTCCACCTTTGAAAATCCATATAAAGTTTGAGCGTCTTCTCTTATGTAGTGGTATGTAAAAATACGTACCTGCTCACCTAACTGATCTTGAAATTTAAAAGGATTTGCACAAATAATTTCATAACCTACTCCATTTGCTTCGACAATAGCAGTCGTTTCAGTCACTGTATCTAGTTTACCATTTATGTACGCAATCATCATCATCTCTCCCTAACATTCTCCAAAAAATCTTTACTCTAGTTTATCACACAATCGTACGTTCGTATAACATCACTTTCAGACATTTGAGCATATTACATTAAACGTTGGATTTTATGAGTTTAGAGTATGTCTATTATAATAGCTTGACACAATTTCAAAAAATTGTTGATTTTCGAAGAACCATAGACTCTGTAGTAACTACCATGTTGATTTGCGCTACAGGCAGTCGCTTTCCGCGGGCAAGTCTTCAGCTAACTTCTATTTTGAATTGTGAGACTTTCTTGTTATACCAAGACTTAAGTGCCTGATTTACATTACGAAAGTTGAGAAAGTAAAAATAAACTAAAAGAAAACAAGCGAAGCATCGATCCGCTTCACTTGTTTAACCTTGGACTTGTTTTGTTGGAGAGAGATCACGATAAACTTCTAAAACTTGATGATAGGTTTCTATGTCTTCAATCTTAATTCCTGTTTCTAATTCTTCTATTTGAAAACTCTCTAATGTGCTTGTATCGATTTGATAAAAAGATTGAATTACTTGCTGATGTACAGGTTCACCCTCAAAAATAGATAGCATTCCTTCTTGTAAACCAAAATAACCATTTGCCTTTAAGTATGGAGAAATATCATCCACTTGCTTTCTAAAAGTCATTTCACCTGATGATTGTTCTACTAGTTGCCAATCTTCATACGATGCCCAAAAGTCTTCCATTGCACCAATAGACTCTTCATGCGTTTCTTCCTCTATTTTACCATCAAGATATTGTTTCTGTAATGTCACTTCTAATACTAGTTGTTCATTAACTTCAGGTTGGCTTGTTGTTGGTGTAACTTCTCTTTCTATTACATCATTAACATCGCTTTGTTCTTTGTTAACACTAACAATTAAAACCACGACTGCTATTACACTAATTAACACGCTTATATAAATTTTTTTTCTATGCATTTGTTTTCACCTCGGTCAATTAAACTTATGCAACGATAGTTTGTCCTATCATTGTTATCTTTGACCAATAGTTAAATTTTTATACTTTCGTGAAAGTATAAAAAACAAAACAAAAATACCGACTAAAGGTTTAGTCGGTATACACTACAAAATCATATTCATCAGGATCAATAATTCGCACTTCAAATATCTCATTTTCTTCTAAAATAATTTCTTCTCCGTTATAGTAACGGATAGCATCATTAAAATCTTCATTATGCATCGCAATAGCATACTTATTGTCATGCAATTTTTTAACTTGATTAAATTTCAATTCTCTTTTTGCACTTTGACTTGCTTTTTGATAGATTACATAGTAATCCTTTTCATCATTAATAAAATGATCTAAATGTTTGAGTGCATCTTGTCTGTCTGTAGTAAATTGATCTTGTAAAGCTTCACTATCATTTATTTCACTCATTGAAGACACCTCATTATGTTTTTTATCATTATATTCTAATTTGCTTGATTTAGAAATGGCTTACTGCCTATTATTTTTAAAATAATCAGAAATATGTCAGACTTTATTATATTTTACCATCTTTATTCTACTAAACCGTTATGATGAATCTCTTGAACATCCTCTAAATCTTCTAATACACTTAGTAACTGTTCCATTGACTCCGAATCTTTCTTACTTAATTCTGTATACGTTTGAGGGAACATTGTTACTTCTGCTGTTTCCAACTCGTACTCCTCTTCCATTAAATTAGCTTTAACTTCTTGAAAATCTTCTACCTCTGTAAAGATTTCATATACTTCTTCATTTGTTTCCATTTCTTCTGCCCCAGCTTCTATAGCAGTAAGAAGCATCGAATCTTCATCAGCATTTGTTGCCGATTTTTCAATCACTATGTATCCTTTTCGTTCAAATAAAAAAGAAACACACCCATTTTCACCTAAATTACCATTATTTTTTGTAAATGCATGGCGAACATCAGCAGCTGCTCTATTTTTATTATCTGTTAACAATTCGACCATTACCGCTACACCACCAGGGCCATATCCTTCATAGATAACTTCCTCGTAATTTGCGCCATCTAACCCACCAGTAGCTTTTTTAATTGCCCGATCAATATTATCATTTGGCATATTGGTTGCCTTTGCTTTATCTATTGCTAACCGCAGGGAAGGATTCATTTCAGGGTCTCCTCCACCTTGCTTTGCTGCGATAAAAATTTCTTTTGCAGCCTTCATAAATATTTTGCCTTTTTTTGCATCTTGAGCGTTTTTACGGCGTTCAATATTCTTCCACTTCGAATGACCTGCCAATTATATAACATCCTTTCCTAAATATACCGTTGATATTAAGTACTTTATATTACTATAACATATCTAGATTTTCCTTTAAAACAGGTAAAAGACTCTTTGTATGTTTCAATTACAAAGAGTCTTTTTTAAAGTAAAAATTCAAGCCTTATCAATTAAAATACTTCTGGTGCTTTAGCCATTTCACGTTTATGCGCTGTTGTACGGTGCATTCGATCAATAATTTCTTTATCCTTTTCAGGAACTTCATTACCTTTGAGATAACTATCAATAGTTGCATAACTTGTGCCCATCTCGTTCTCGTCTGTTTGACCTTCCCATAGACCTGCACTTGGCTGTTTATTGATAATTTCATCTGGTACACCTAAGACTTTAGCTAATTCTCTTACTTCACCTTTCGTTTGATGCACTAGTGGTACTAAATCGACACCACCGTCTCCGAATTTAGTGAAGTAACCAGTATACCATTCGGCAGCATTGTCTGTACCGACAACTAAGTACTGATGATTTGCTGCTAATGCATACAATGTACTCATACGTAAACGCGCACGTAGATTAGCATCTGCCAATTGCTTTTGATCAGGATTTAATGTACCAGCCTGTGTCAATTGGCTATTAATTTCAGTTAGCATAGTATCATGTGTGTTAGTTAAATCAATTGTTACATTGTCTATTCCAGCAGCTTCTACTACTTTATTTGCATGTACCAGGTCTTCAGGATTACTTTTACATGGCATCATAACACCTAAAGAAGCCTCAGGAGCAGCACGCTTAATCAGGTTTGCAACAACTGCTGAATCAATTCCCCCACTCACACCGACTATTAAACCTTTTACGCCAGTTTCTTTGAT
Organism: Paraliobacillus zengyii; assembly: GCF_003268595.1. NCBI lineage: Bacteria > Bacillati > Bacillota > Bacilli > Caryophanales > Bacillaceae > Paraliobacillus > Paraliobacillus zengyii. The sequence goes on from NZ_CP029797.1 coordinate 2,376,812, forward strand.
TTGATCTTGTAACCATTTAACGAGTTTTTCTGCTGTTTCTTGCATCTTTGATTATCCCCTTCCACTATCATTACTATTATTTTAGCATGGTATCTACTTGGTCGACAAACTTTTTCCGCTCCTGCCAACTCATTGAAAACTGCTCTATATATGCCTTTATCTCTGCTTCAGTATGAGGTCTTGTCATATAATACCACCATTCACGTATTAAATCAGTTGGAACAGTTACACCAATTAACAACAAACGCCATTCTTTTAGCGAGTAGGTGTGTATGTATGTGTATAATTGATCAAGACTGTGATCTATATACGGTAAGAAACGCTGGCATAACTGGATATAATCATATAATGGTGGAGCGGACGCCAACAAATCAAAATCTATCATGTATATTCTATTTCTATTATCTCTCAAAAAATTGTGAGAAGCAACATCACCATGATTCCAAGTTAAAAGCGATGCATCATTCGATTCAAGTTTCGGTATATTTTCTAAATGATACAGATCGATCCGTTCTAACATTACTTTTTCTACTTCACTATACAATGAAGCATTTCCAGTATTAATTAATGCCTGTTTAGTTTGACGCCACTTTTCTAATCGTCTGAACCATTTCCCGATTATTTTAGTAGACTTAAGTTCAGTATCCATACGTATCCCTCTGGTAACTTCATGAAAATCGGATAATGTCTCTAGTGCCGCTTGTCGATCTATTTCTTCATGATAATCTAGTTTTTTAGCATGCAGATAAGGTTGCATCGCCCAGTAATACCCAAATCCTTCTAAAAAAAGTCTTTTATTCGGAAATGCAATAAACTTAGTAATAAAGGATTGACTCACTTTCGAAAAAAAATCCCATTGTTTATCGATGATAGAAAATTGTTTGTATCCTTTTATAATATATAGTTGATTCGTTTCTGTCTTTATTTTAAATATTGGATACTTAATGATCTTTATAGAAATTATTTTTAAATCACCCTCTTCTAGTAAAAAAGAAGCGAGACGACTCTTTGCTGAATCGTCTCGTTTACTACTATTCAATTCCCTCATCATCTTCAGTCATCCGATAAGGATAAGGTGAACCCATCTGTGGCATCGGTTGAAATGGCATATTATAGTCCATTTGTGGTTGCATCATTCCTGGTGCGCCTTGTTGTGTTGGATAAAATGGTTGATCCATTGCATTTTCAACACCTGTTGGCATCTGCATACCTGGTTGCAATCCTTGTGGCATTTGCATACCCGGTTGTGTCCCTTGGGGCATACCTTGTTGCATTCCATTCGGAGGTGGCGTTTGGTTATATCCATTAGGCGTCATATTATACTGAGGCATCGGAGCATTACCTTGTTGCTCACCTGAATAAATGCCTGGGTTCGTATTCCACTGGCCGCCATTTTGTTGCATTAATGGCATGGTTTGTTGATTCATATACTGGTTTGGCATAGGTGGCATTTCTATGCTGGATGATTCCATTTCATCACCCATGTCATATCCTTGATAAACAGGTGGCTGACCATGTATTAAACTTTGTGGTGATTGAAATTGGTGACACGGATCCATTGGAACAGGAGCAAAACTTGGCATCTGTTGTTGTGGGTATTGCATCGGCATCTGCTGCATCGGTGGCATACACGGCATACATGGCTGCTGCATCATATGATGAGATGGTTGCATTGGTTGTGGCATTTGCTGTTGAATTGGTTGCTGAATTGGTTGTGGTTGTGGCTGCGTTTGGTGTTCCGTATATTGGAAGTTATGTTGATTAATTTCCGTATCGTTATCCTCAATATCTACATCAATATTATAATTAGTTGAATAAAAATCAGGTAAATTTGGTAACTGAATTGGTTGTGGCACAGGCATTGGCTCAGCCTTTACTGGCATCTGTTTTTTTACTGGCGTTGTTTTTTTTGTATCATCTTCGTACATAACTGGTTGGGCTTTCTTTGACACATCTTTGTATGGATGCATCGTTTTGTCATTTACCGGTTGTTTTTGAACTTGTTTTGTTGAAGTAGGTATTTTAATTTTCATACCTGGCATAATCTGATTTGGATCTGCTAGTTGTGCATTCAATTGCTTCACTTCTTCAAAGTTAACCCCATATTTCTGTGCAAGATTCCATAACGTATCACCTTTTTGTACAATATGAATTTTCAACAGTGAAAACTCCTTCCTATATTTTAGCACTTAGTGAATTAGGCATATCACATTATAATTCATTATCAACATATGCGATTCACCTAGAAAGTTGATAATAAATTAAAATAAAATTAAAAAAACGAGGCTGGGACAAAACCCAGATAAACAATAAAAAGTTGCACCTTTCCAAATTTATGGTTGGAGGGTGCAACTTTTTATAAAATCGAAAATTTTAGTAAGTAAAAAAGGATACCTTCTGATAAAATTAAAGTGACGAAACAATAACTATCGGAAGTATCCTTATGTTTAAAGATTATAACATGAATCAAGTAATTTTGCCGTTAGATTTTGAAATGAAATTACAAAAAAATGATATTGCCTATACGATCCATGACTTAGTAGAACAAATACCTGATAAAGCATTTTCTGTTTTCTTACATGAAACAGGTTGTCCTGCTTATCATCCACGCATGATGATGAAGGTTATTTTATGTGCTTACACGCAATCTGTTTTCTCTGGAAGAAAAATTGAATCATTACTGAAAGATAGTGTACGTATGATGTGGTTAGCGCAAGGTTATGAGCCAAGCTATCGAACGATTAATCGTTTTCGAGTCAATGAAGAAGTACAAGAACTGTTACGCCAATGTTTTGTACAATTTCGATGCCAGCTGGTGAAAGAAGAACTGATTGATGAAGAAGCGATCTTTATTGATGGCACCAAAATAGAAGCAAATGCCAATAAATTTACGTTTGTTTGGCGAAAAGCGATTGAAAAATACAGTGCGAATTTGGTGGAGAAATCAAATCAACTGTACGATGAATTATTGGCAAACGAAATTATTCCAGAAATAGAACGCGAAAGTACGGAAGAACTATCCACTAAAGAACTCGAAAAAGTAGTTGAGAAACTAGAGAAGACCGTTGAAGGATACGACAAACAGATCGAAGAAAGTAAAGATGCCAGCAAACGGAAGCAGCTTCGCTCTGCAAGGAAAACACCAAAAAAATACCGCAAACAGTTTAAAGATTACGTAGCACGCAAACAAAAATACGAAAAGGAGGGCTTATATTTGAAGCGCGCAATAGTTATTCAAAGACAGACCATGATGCCACCTTTATGCGCATGAAAGACGATTATATGAATAATGGCCAATTAAAAGCAGGTTACAATGTACAAATTGCGACCGAAGGACAATATACACTCGCATATGACGTATTTCCCAATCCAACTGATGTACGCACATTCACTCCTTTTCTAGATAAAATCGAGGAAAGCTTCTTTGAGCTTCCTAAATATATCGTCGCTGATGCAGGTTATGGAAGTGAACAAAATTACGATGATGTCCTAATTAATCGGGAGCGCATTCCACTAATTACATACAATATGTATCGAAAAGAGAAGACAAAGAAATATAAGCAAGATCCTTTTAACACAAAGAACTCGGAGTATGATGAAGCGACTGATTCCTTCCTCTGTCCAAATGACAAAAAAGTAATGTTCCAGTATCTTTCCAACCGGATAGGTAAAGACAACTTCACTCGAGAGTTTAGAGTCTATGAATGTGAAGATTGTTCGGATTGTCCATTACGCTCACAATGTACAAAAGCAAAGGAAGGAAATAATCGAAAGATATATTACAACGAAAAATGGGAACAACAAAAAGCATACACAAAACAACAACTTTCAGAAAAAGAAACCGGTAAAATCTATGGTAAACGAAAAATAGATGTGGAACCAGTCTTCGGATTTTTGAAGGCTAATTTGCGTTTTACTCGCATGTCGGTAAGAGGCAAAAAGAAAGTAGAAAATGAATTAGGATTCGCGTTCATGGCGGTGAACTTGAGGAAGTACACCGCTAAACATGCGAATGGTACAACAACGCCTGAATATAATCTAACAAAAAAAGGTTCCGACCATCTTTCTATGATGATTGGAACCTTTTTTCGTTATTTTTGGCTAGTTATGTCCCAGCCTCGTTTTACATGCCTATCAGGCATGACTAAGCATTTGTGCTAAAGCACTTTTTGCTGCTCGTGTTGTTTCATAATCTACAATAATTTGATTAGTAAACTCACCTTTTTCCACGGATTCAAGCGCCCATAACAGATGTGGTAAATCAATTCGATTCATTGTTAAACAAGGGCACATAAAAGGATTTAATGAGGTAATATCCTTATCTGGATTATCCTTTATTAATCGCTTTACTAAGTTCATTTCTGTTCCAATTGCCCATTTACTCTGTGGCAAGGAATTTGTTATCTTGTCGATAATGTATTTTGTCGATCCAGCATAATCAGCCGCTTGTACAACTTCCCAACTACATTCCGGGTGGACAAGTATTTTTCGTTCAGCATCGGTTTCTCTACTATTTTTGACATTTGTAAGAGTAAAGTTTTCATGAACAGAACAATGTCCCTTCCATAAAATCACTCTAATCTGTGTGAAATCACCACCATATTCAAGTTGATTACTAATCGGATTCCAAATAGCCATCGCATCTAATGGTACTCCTAAATCAAAAGCAGTATTTCGACCTAAATGTTGGTCAGGTAAAAATAATATTCGTTCTTTTTGATTAAAGGCCCACTCCACCATTTTTGTAGCATTTGATGAGGTAACTGTCGCACCACTATTTTTACCGACAAATGCTTTTATAGCAGCGGTGGAATTCACATATGTTAACGGTACAATTGTATTGCCAAACGTCTGTTGCAAAGATGCCCAACAGTTCTCTGTTTGATCAATATTAGCCATATCTGCCATTGAACAACCTGCACGCATATCAGGTAGAATTACTTTTTGGTGATGATTCGTTAACATATCCGCTGTCTCAGCCATAAAATGCACACCACAAAAAACAATATATTCTGCTTTTGTATTTGCTTGAGCAAGCTGTGCAAGTTGTAGTGAATCACCAGTTACATCTGCAAATTGAATTACTTCGTCTTTCTGATAATGATGTCCAGGTATAAATAGCCGATCTCCCATTTGGTCTTTGATACGCTTTACTTCCTTAACCATCTCTTCATTTGTTAGCCTTTTATATTTTTCAGGAAGCTGATATGATTCTTTTAAAAAGTCAAGTACTTGCATGCTTTATTCCCCCTTTGATTGAATATCCATGCTAATGTCAACTGCTCGTGCTGAATGTGTGATAAAACCTAAAGAAATATAATCAATCCCCGTATCGCGGAAACGCGCAATTGTATCAAGCGTAATATTTCCTGAGGCTTCTGTTACGATATTGTCTGGAACAATTTTCAATCCTTCTATAATTTCTTCTGGTGATTGATTATCAAACATAATGATATCTGCTTCAACTCTCACCGCTTCTTTTACTTGTGTAATTGATTCGGTCTCTACTTCAATTTTCACCATGTGTCCAAGTTTACTTTTCACTTGTTTAACTGCATTTTCAATCGATCCATATAAAGCAATGTGATTATCTTTAATCATTACACCATCATATAATCCAAAACGATGATTATATCCACCACCACAAGTCACAGCGTATTTCTCAAACATTCTTAATCCTGGTGTTGTTTTTCTTGTATCTATTATTTTGGTATGTGTACTATCTAATTGTTTAATAGCTTGATTAGTGAGTGTGGCTATACCGCTCATTCGTTGTAATAAATTTAATACGACCCGTTCTCCTGTCAATATCGTGCTCATTTTTCCTGTTACCTCTGCAATACGATCACCTTTTTTAAACCAATCACCATCATGCTTATGTTGGATAACTTTTACATCATCATCAATTAGTTGATAGGCCATTTTAATTAAATCTACTCCAGCTAAAACACCTGCATCTTTAGCTATTATCCATGCTTGTGCTTTTTCATCTCCTGAAAACAGAAGTCGACTTGTCAGGTCACGCTCTCCTATATCTTCTAATAAAAATTCTTTTAACCTTTCTTTCGCTTTTAATTCGTTCATCATTCTCCTCCAGTTATTGCTTGATGCAAATCTTTCTCCTTATATCGTTGAATATGTTTATCATTCCAACACTTTCTGCTTTTTGGAAAGTCCATCCGGTAATGCGCTCCACGACTTTCATTCCGAGTCAAAGCAGAAGAGACTAATAGCCAACTTGCTGTTACTTGATTAAAGAGCGCTTTTTGATGTGGTGGTACATCTGCAATCGATTTGTAAATAATAAAACTCTCCAACCAATCTTTTGCTAAATTTAATCCTTGATAGTCACGATGAATACCCGCATATCTCGTCATTAATTGTTTTATATCTGCTAGCTTAGGTAAAATTATCTCTCGAAGTTGCTTTACATCAATATTTTTTTTGTCTTTCCTATGATGTTGCGTCCTATTTGGTAATCTCGAAATATGTCTTGCTACTTGATGACCATAAACAAGACCTTCTAATAATGAGTTACTTGCTAAGCGATTCGCACCATGAACACCAGTACAAGCTACTTCACCAACCGCATATAAGCGGTCTATAGAGGTTCTTCCTTGTTGATCGGTTTTAATGCCACCCATCGAAAAATGCATACCTGGTGCAACAGGTAGTAAACCTCTTCCGATATCTACGTTCGCTTTTTCACATAAATATGTAATCGACGGAAATCGAGTACGAAAATCTTTTATCTGTGAAATATCTAGAAAGACAGCCTTGCCACTGTTTCGTATTGTTTGAATTGTGCGGGCTACAATGTCACGTGGAGCCAAATCAAGAAGTGGATGTACATCTTCCATTATAAAATCTCCATTTGCTGTAACTAACCTTGCTCCCTCACCTCTTACTGCTTCTGAAATTAATCCAAAGCTCTGATCATCTTTCCACAATAATGTAGGGTGAAATTGTACAAATTCAAGATCTGTCAATACAGCACCTGCTTGATATGCTAACCCTAGACCTTCTCCTAACATACTCGGATGATTAGAAGTTACATCAAATAGGCCTCCACACCCTCCCGTAGCTAGCACAACATCTTCAGCATATATAGCTGATACAGTACCTTCCTCATCGATAACCTGGACACCAATACATGTCCTGCCTTCTATGATTAATTCAATAACCGTCAGATTTGTAATTATTTCAATAGCAGTTGTAATACGTTGATGCAAAAAGGTAATCAGTGCTTTTCCTGTTGCGTCTCCACCTGCATGTAAAATACGTCGATGACTATGCGCACCCTCTTTACCAAGTGACAGCGATTTATTTGCATCATAATCAAAAGGAAAACCTTCATCAGCAAGTTTTTGTATATAGCTTGATCCTTTTCTCACTAAAAGTTCAACTGCTTCTTCATTATTTAAGCTATATCCAGCTTTGATTGTATCTTGTACATGTAACTGCCAACTATCTTCCCGATCAACTACAGCAGCAATTCCCCCTTGTGCACGAATTGTATTGTTATCTGTAAGACTTCCTTTTGTAAGAAGCAATACGCGTTTTTCTTTTGCTAATTGAAGTGCTGCAGTGCAAGCCGCTATCCCACTTCCAATTATTAGTACGCGATCTTTTTCGATTATATGTGCACCCCTTTCACTAAAAATCATATCTGTCTTTACACCTATCTTTACATATTTATTTACAGATGACAATACTTATTTTACAATGAATAAGAACAACAATTATGTTCGAGAGGAATAACGCCTGATGATTGATTTAGATAACGCTGCTACAACGCCAATAAGCATGCATGCATTAGAGGTTTATCAACAAGTTGCCGTCCAATGTTATGGGAATTCAAATAGTTTACATGATATCGGATCATCCGCTGCAGATGTCTTACAATTTAGTCAAAGTAAAATGGCAACTATTCTACAAGCACCTTCTAGTGGTATATACTTTACGCGCGGAGGAACTGATGCAAACCAACTTGCAATAAAATTATTACTACGTTCCACTGAAAAACAAGGGAAGCATATTATTACAACTGCATTTGAGCATACGTCCATCATTAACTATTTAAAAGATTTACAGAAGTATGACGATTATCAGATAACCTATTTGCCAACTAATCAAAATGGTGAAGTTGAACTAAAGACATTAAAAACTCTTATTAGGAAGGATACTGTTCTCGTCATCGTTCAACATGTAAATGCTGAAATTGGCAGCATCCAGCCTATTGAAGAGATTGGGGCATGGTTAAAAACACAACATATACTGTTTCATAGTGATGGTGTCCAAGCATTTGGAAAAATAACTGTTCATATAAAAGATCTTGAAGTGGATAGTTATGCTGTTTCTAGTCATAAAGTACACGGACCAAAAGGAGTAGGAGCCTTGTATGTAAATCCATCTCTCTCAGACCATAGATCTGTCCTGCATACAGGAACAATGGATATCCCCGCCATTGCAGCATTTGTTACAGCAGCAAATGAAACAGTATCAACTATTCAACAAGAGGTACATCGTATTAAAAATCTTCGTGATGATTTTGTCAGTGAGTTAAATAAAAGGGGTTTCCCGTTACAGTCTTTCACCAGTCCAAGACAACTGCCACATATCGTTGGAATTCTTTTTGACACAATACCTGGGGACTATGCTATGTTAGCCTTTAACCAAGCTGGTATTGCTATCTCAACCGGAAGTGCTTGTAGTGTTGGAAGCCAGGAGCCTTCACGAATGATGCGCGCAATTGGTATACCTACTCAAGAATCAAAGCACTTTGTTCGATTCTCCTTCGGTAGTACTACTAAACAAAATGATCTAGAAAAAGCGATAAATGTATGCGAAAATATAGTAAAGCAATGGGGTAGTGTATAGAAGGGAATTTTACAATGGATCAAGCAAAAAAAATGATTGGATCTGAACGAAGAGTAGCTATATTAAACTGGTTAAAAGAAAGTATAGAGGCACTAACAGGAAGTGAGTTAGCGGAAAAAGCAGGAGTAAGTCGACAAGTTATTGTCCAAGATATTTCTTTATTAAAAGCAAAGAATGAACCGATTATGGCTACTAGCCAAGGATATATTTATTTAGTTGGAGAGCCTCAAAACAAAGTTTTTAAACGGATTATAGCTTGTGAACATGGACCAGAACAAACACAAGAAGAACTAGAATGTATCGTAGACCAAGGTGCAACAGTAAGCAATGTTATTATCGAACACCCAGTATACGGTGACTTGAAAGCCTCTATTATGGTAAGTAATAGAAGTGAAGTTGCACAATTTTTAGATAAAATAAAAGCAACAAATGCACCTTATTTATTGAATCTAACTAACGGGGTTCATTTGCATACAATTGAGGCAGATCAAGAAGAAAAATTAGATGCCGCCTATCAAAAGTTAAAAACTTTAGGAATCGTTATCGAAAGCTAACATTTCTGCACTTCTCATAAAAACAACGAGGCTGGGACATAACTAGCCAAAATAACGAAAAAGATTCCGATCATCTTAGGAAGATGGTCGGAATCTTTTTTTGTTGGATTATTTTCAGGATTTGTTGCACCATGCGCATGCTTAGCCGTGTACTTTCTCAAGTTCACCGCCATGAATGCAAATCCTAATTCATTTTCCACTTTCTTCTTGCCTCTTACTGACATACGAGTGAAACGCAAATTAGCCTTCAAAAATCCGAAGACTGGTTCTACATCTATTTTTCGTTTGCCATAAATTTTACCGGTTTCTTTTTCTGAAAGCTGCTGTTTTGTGTATGCTTTTTGTTGTTCCCATTTTTCATTATAATAAATTTTTCGATTATTTCCTTCCTTTGCTTTTGTACAGTGGGAACGCAACGGACAATCCGAACAGTCTTCACATTCATAGACTTTAAAGGATCGGGTGAAGTTATCTTTACCTGTTCGATTAGATAGATACTGGAAAGCCACTTTTTTATCATTTGGACAACGGAAAGAATCACTCGCTTCATCATACGCCCAGTTCATTGTGTTAAAAGGGTCTTGCTTATATTTCTTTGTCTTCTCTTTTCGATACATATTGTATGTAATCAGCGGGATGCGCTCCCGATTAATGCGGACATCTTCATAATTCTGTTCACTTCCATACCCTGCATCAGCTACGATATATGTGGGAAGTTCAAAGAAGCTTTCCTCGATTTTATCTAGAAAAGGAGTGAATGTGCGTACATCAGTTGGATTGGGAAATACGTCATATGCGAGTGTATATTGTCCTTCGGTCGCAATTTGTACATTGTAACCTGCTTTTAATTGGCCATTCTTCATATAATCGTCTTTCATGCGCATAAAGGTGGCATCATGGTCTGTCTTTGAATAACTATTGCGCGCTTCAAATATAAGCCTATCCTTTTCGTATTTTTGTTTGCGTGCTACGTAATCTTTAAACTGTTTGCGGTATTTTTTTGGTGTTTTCCTTGCAGAGCGAAGCTGCTTCCGTTTGCTGACATCTTTACTTTCTTCGATCTGTTTGTCGTATCCTTCAACGGTCTTCTCTAGTTTCTCAACTACTTTTTCGAGTTCTTTAGTGGATAGTTCTTCCGTACTTTCGCGTTCTATTTCTGGAATAATTTCGTTTGCCAATAATTCATCGTACAGTTGATTTGATTTCTCCACCAAATTCGCACTGTATTTTTCAATCGCTTTTCGCCAAACAAACGTAAATTTGTTGGCATTTGCTTCTATTTTGGTGCCATCAATAAAGATCGCTTCCTGGTCAATCAGCTCTTCTTTCACCAGTTGGCATCGAAATTGTACAAAACATTGGCGTAACAGTTCTTGTACTTCTTGATTGACTCGAAAACGATTAATCGTTCGATAGCTTGGCTCATAACCTTGCGCTAACCACATCATACGTACACTATCTTTCAGTAATGATTCAATTTTTCTTCCAGAGAAAACAGAAAATGCTTTATCAGGTATTTGTTCTACTAAGTCATGGATCGTATAGGCAATATCATTTTTTTGTAATTTTATTTCAAAATCTAACGGCAAAATTACTTGATTCATGTTATAATCTTTAAACATAAGGATACCTCCGATTGTTATTGTGTGGTACTTTAATTTTATCAGAAGGTATCCTTTTTTACTTACTAAAATTTTCGATTTTATAAAAAAGTTGCATCTTCCAACTACCGTTGGAAGATGCAACTTTTTATTGTTTATCTGAGTTTTGTCCCAGCCTCGTTGTTTTTTATTTATTATTTTAATGTATCATCATATAAGAAATATGGATAGCTTCCTAATACTTCAGCTGAACAACCTAAGGCTTCCATCTCAGCAATTGTATTCGGGATAAGAATGTCGTCCATCTTTTTTTCTACATCTACTAAAAAGTAATAGTTTCCCAAACCTGTCTTCATTGGCCGGGACTCTATCTTAGACAAATTAATTTTTCGCCAAGCAAATGCCGACAATACTTGATGAAGTGCTCCAGGATGGTCTGTTGGTAAAGAAATCATTAAAGTTGTCTTATACCCTTTTAATGTAAGATTTTCTGAATGCCATTCCTTATCATTTTTATGTAACACAACAAATCGCGTATGATTATTTTCAAAATCATGAATGTTTGCTTGAACAATTTTCAGACCATACTCTTTGGCTGCAAGTTCATTGGCTATAGCCCCAATTTTTAAGTCAGGGTTCTCGCTAACAAATTTTGCAGCCGCTCCAGTTGAAGTATACGTTTCTGCATTTACATGTTTCATACCATTGTGAAGAAATCGATGACATTGTGCAAGTGCATGTGGATGTGAATAGATAGTAGTTATAGATTTCCAATCTTCCTGATGATCTGGATGGACCATTAGGTGTTGCTTAATTGGAACAACAATTTCACTAACAATCTTGAGAGATTTGTATTGAATAAGATAGTCTAAAGTTACGTTAACTGTTCCCTCAAGTGCATTTTCTAATGGTAGGACACCATACGTAACATGACCATACTTTACCGCATCAATGCACTCCGGAATCGTTAGATAGCTCACTTTTTCATCCGTATTAAATAGCGCATCTACAGCAGTCTTAGTAAACGTCCCTTTAGGACCTAAATAACCAATCTTTGTTGACACAATCATTTCCCCCAGTTCCCTATGCACCCGACCCTAAGATTTCTACTTTATCAATAAATTCGAGTTGTTGTAATTGCTCCAATAAATCCTCAATACCTATCTCTAGGCTTTCCGTATTAAGTGAGATAGTTACATTAGCCTTTCCTTGAATTGGAATGGTTTGATGGATCGTTAATATATTCCCACCCACTCCAGAAACAGTAGTTAAAAGATTGGACAACGTTCCTGCACGATCTTCTAAATGAAAAGATAATGTTATAATTCGTTCCTCAAGCATTGCCTGAAAAGGATAAACAGCATCTCGATACTTATAGAATGCACTTCTTGAAATACCCACCTGCTTCACTGCTTCAAAAACAGATTCTACCTTTCCACGTTCAATTAATTCTTTTGCTTCTAATGTTTTACGCATTGACTCTGGAAGAAAATCACCTCTAATTAAGTAAAACTTCCCCTCATTCTCCACCATTTAAAACAATCCCCTTTTTGAAGAACTACGAGTAGATAGTAGGATTAATGCATTTGTAATGATTATTCTACAAACTCAAATGTGTAATCTAACAATCGAACGGTATCACCATTCTCTGCTCCTTTTTTCCTTAACGCCTCATCTACACCCATACCACGTAACTGACGAGCAAAACGCTGTACAGATTCGTCGCGATTTAAATCGGTCATCTTAAATAATTTTTCGATTTTCTCACCATATAATACATAAGCACCATCTGGATCACGTGTGATTTGAAAGGCAGGTGCCTCTTCTTTGAAACGATAGACAATGTGTTCTGGCGCGTCTTCTACAGCAACAGTTTTTGGTACTTCTGCCAACTTATCTGCAATAGCAAATAAAAGTTCACGTATACCCTTACGTGTAAGTGTGGAGATCGGATAAATCGGATGTTCATCACCCATTTTTCCTTTGAAAATCTCTAAATTTTCTTCCGCTTCATATACATCCATCTTATTTGCCACAATAATTTGCGGTCGTTCTAATATAGCTGGATCATATGCACGTAATTCTTTTTTAATCGTCTCAAGATCTTCAAAAGGATCTCTACCTTCTGTTGATGCCATATCGAGGACGTGAATGACTACACGCGTTCTTTCAACATGTCGTAAGAATTGATGACCTAGTCCAACACCTTCATGCGCGCCTTCAATTAAACCTGGTAAGTCAGCCATAACAAATCCGCGCTGATCTTCCGTTTCAACTACACCTAGATTAGGTGCTAATGTTGTAAAATGATAATCTGCAATTTTGGGTTTTGCTGCACTTACAACGGATAATAAAGTTGATTTACCAACACTTGGAAATCCAACAAGACCAACATCCGCTATTAGTTTGAGCTCAAGTGTGATATCACGTTCTATACCAGGTTCGCCCTTTTCAGCTATTTCAGGAGCAGGGTTTTTCGGCGTCGCAAAACGAATATTCCCACGTCCACCACGTCCACCTTTAGCAATAACACCACGCTGACCATGTTCCACTAAGTCAGCTAGAACTTCACCAGTTGCATCATCTCGAACAGTTGTCCCAGGTGGAACCGCTAATATCATAGCGGATGAGTTTTTACCGTGCTGTCCCTTACTCATACCATTTTCTCCACGTTTTGCTTTGAAATGTCGTTGATAACGAAAATCCATTAACGTGTTTAATCCTTCATCTACTTCAAATATAATATCGGCGCCGTTACCACCATCTCCACCAGCAGGGCCACCCATTGGTACATATATCTCACGACGAAATGATACTAAACCATCTCCGCCATCTCCAGCCTTAACATAAACTTTTACCTGATCGACAAACATCCTGTCACCTCTTCATTCACTTATCCATGTCACGGTAAATATTTCGTGATCATGCTGACTTTTTTCTATTTCAACATTTAACAATTCATCAGAGTGTTCTATTTTATTTTTTAACTCATGTGATTTTTCAAAAATACCTGAGAAAGTAAGTTGTATTTTTAATTGTTCGTTATTTAATTGTTGAACGTTTATTGTACCATGATACATCTCTGTTTTCATACAATACTTAGTAAAATGCACCATTATTCTTTCTAATCGGTCATATAGTTCAAAATCATTAACAGTAAGTGCCTCACTTATATTAATAGTATTAGTCAATTGAAAATTATCAAAACGCCAATTAAATTGTGTAAGCCATAGTACCGTTTTCGGTAGTGGCATATTTTGTAAGCTTCGTTCTGATACAGCTCGTTCAACAGAATCCTCAATTTTCTTCTGTACCTTATCTAATTTACCCATTTGTGCATATCCCATAATCAGTTGTAGCTCATTCATCCAATCATGTCGATAATGACGTAACAGGTCCACAACATCCTCATCTTTCATATTTCATCGCCTCATTTCATATCATGAAAATTATAGCAAAAAAAGGCTAACTGTGAAAGGTCATGTCAGTAGTATAGTCTTAATTAAGGTAATTTAATTATAATATAATGCACAATTGATAGAAATTGCGACATAACAGAAGATCCCCTTACCCGCTACGTCAGCAAATGGATTCCCTTTCCGTGGGCACAGTCTCAGCTAACTCGGATAAGCAAAAGTCGCTTTCCGAGTGGATCTTCAACTTGTGGGATTGCGATTACTCATCCCATCGAAAACATTTGCTGTTCCCACAGGAGTGTCATCCATTTGCTTTCTTCGCTGGACAGAACAAATGTAATATAAAATAAGCTATCTACTGTCTCCCAAACTTTTATTACGCTTATTACAGCGTTCAGTTAGATAAATAATATCTTAAAAGGCATGGTATCGTTGATAAAGCAACTTCATCAATAAACATAATACCGACTAGCGATAAAAATACACGACGACTCCTGCAGGAACAGCGTATGTTTTTGATGGGATGAGTAATCGCAATCCCACGATCTGAAGATCCACTTCGTAAAGTGTTTTTTCTTTACGAAGTTAGCTGAAGACGTGCCTGCGGAAAGCGTCGTGTATTTTTAGAGCGGCTATTACGTCACAGTTGGTACGAATTCTGACGCAAGGAAGGTTACGTGATAGTTTATAGATAATTCGTAATATAACTTCTTTAAGAAATTGACTAAGAGAATTGGTATAACTATATTATGTATTGATAAGAAACTCTCTACTTTTACTAGTATAAAGAAAAAAGACTCTAACCTTATTCAGGATAGAGTCTTTCTTCTTTTTGTATTAAGCTTCTTGCGTAACTGGTAATGGATAAACACTTACCTTTTTACGATCGCGTCCTACACGTTCAAAGCGAACAATACCATCAGTTTTAGCGTAAAGCGTGTCGTCTCCTCCACGTCCTACGTTAGTACCAGGATAGATTTTAGTTCCACGTTGGCGGTAAAGAATTGATCCACCAGTAACCATTTGTCCATCAGCACGTTTTGAGCCTAGACGTTTTGATTGTGAATCACGGCCGTTTCTTGAACTACCTTGACCTTTTTTAGATGAGAAAAACTGCAAATCTAAACGTAACATTGGTTTGCACCTCCTTACTTTTCAAAGATTCGTATATATTGATTATAGTCACGTTCGACCGTTTCTAATGAAACAAACATTCCTTCTAGCAACAATTCAGCAGCTTGACGCTTACCTTCATCTAATTGCTCAGGAAGTTGTACATATAGATAACCGCCTTCGCCACCTTGATCAATATTTGGTTCAATTTCACAAAGCTTTATTACTGCATTAACGGATCCAAATGAGATAGCAGAAACAGCAGCACAAACTAAATCATGCCCATGTGGTCCACTCTCAGCGTGTCCGCTCAGTTCAAAAGCATATATTTGCTTATTTGATTTACGATAAATTGTTACTTGTATCATACTGAAACAACCTTACGCGTTGATTTTTGAAATCGTAACTTTCGTAAATGGCTGACGATGACCTTGTTTACGGCTATAGTTCTTTTTAGCCTTGAACTTGTAAATTGTAACTTTTTTCTGACGACCTTGTTCTTCAACTTTAGCCGCAACTGTAGCACCTTCTACTAATGGAGAACCAACTTTTACGTCGTCACCACCAACAAAAAGAACTTTATCAAATGTTACTTCTTCACCTGCACCAGCTTCTAATTTTTCAATGTAGATAGCTTGACCTTCTTCAACTCTAACTTGCTTACCACCAGTTTCAATAATAGCATACATACTGCTTGCACCTCCTTCAAAAACTCAGACTCGCCATACAGGTGTCATTTTCATGACTTAGTTAAGAAAATACTAGCTATGTAGCTCTCTTTTCTATTAACCCGATCTGTGCGGTTGTAGCAGCGGGCGCTACAATGAATAACGTATTGATATTATCATGAATCACAGTACTTTGTCAATGATAGCATGGTGATTTGTCTCTAAGAAGTCTTTTATCAGTGAACTACTTCCAGCTAATTTCACCTGATATGACGTAACACCCTTCGTTTGATTCATATAAACAGATTGATGTAGCTGTTTTTTTATTTTATTAAGATCTATGTGTTGCAACCACAATTTATAAATCTTTGGATTTACATCTATTATAATGGCATCGACATTTGTATTTAAATAACCATAAAGAACACGCTCTAATGCGTAAACATATGTCATATTTGAAAAAGTTAGATGGTCTTCTGTTTTATCCGAAATGAGTTTACTATGAGGTGCTGTCGCTCGCTTTCGGGTCATTTCTACTAGACCTAACTGTGTAAATCCATATACTTCTGAACGGATAGGATCTTCATCAAGTGCTTCTCTTAATACATCTAGCACCTTTTTCTTATCTGATTGGTTTCTCATACTGATGAAATCAAGAATGATAATGCCAGAAAGATTACGTAATCTAACCTGTGTCGCGATTTCCTTCGCAGCATATATATTTGCCTGTAAATATGTCCGTTCTTTATCATTTCTACCTGTAAATCCACCCGAGTTAACATCTATAATAGTCATCGCTTCTGTTTCTTCTATGTATAGACTCACACCGTTTGATGCTTCAACTTTAGGGTGCACACATGCTTTCATCAATTGCTCAATAGTTACAGGCAATTGATCTTCAAGCTGTTTCTCCCATGTAATTGGAGCTTTTAAATGGTTGTAACGTTCTCGAAGTTCAGTTGCAATAGCTGGATCATCTAAATAAATATGATCAATGCCTTCAGATGCGAATTTTCGAATAAAACGATCTAAAACTGGAGCATCATAATATAAACAGCTTGGCACTTTTAATTGCTTACTTTGCTTTTCTAGTAGTGCCCAACGATTACGTAAGTGTAAAAAGATTTGTTCCAATTCGGCACTCGTAAGATCAGCAGCAACCGTACGAACTATAGCGCCTTCTTTTTCTTCGCGTATATTTTCTATGGTAGCTTTTTTCTCTTCTACATGATTGCTAGCAAGTTTTTTTGACAGTGCTATGTAATTCCCAAAAGGTAAGTAAACGATCGCTTGATCAGCAATGGTTATATTCGCAGTCAATCGTGCGCCTTTTGTATCATAAGCATCCTTTGTAACTTGTACTATCATACGCTCTCCTTCTGTAATAAGCGATTCCAATTTTTTAGTTGGATTCGCTCTAGCTGCAGGTAATTCTTTTCGTTGTAAAAATCCTAACTTTTCTGAACCAATATCAACAAATGCAGCTTGTAATCCCTTCTCGATTTTACTAACTTTTCCTACAAAGATAGAATCGACGAGTTGTGGCTGATTGGGGCGATCAATAACAAATTCTTTGATCTGATTATTTTCTACTGCAATGGCAATTTTTTCTGTTGGTTGGGTATGAATATATAGCGAAACCAAATTACTTCCTCATTTCTGTGTTCCCTGACTCACTTCTTTTATAGTCGCTTGATGCTGCTTTAATTTAAAATATATATGTAAACATGTAGCTTCATCCATTACATGCCAATCATCTTTAATGAAAATATCATGACGATATTGACGATGGAATTTTGAGAACACATCAATTAGTCGCATATCACTCGTAACAACAAGCGGGAAAACTTTTTTAGTTACTTGCTCCGTTTCAAACCTTTTTAGTAAAAAACGCATAAATACATAAAACCTTTGTTTCCATTCTAATCGATTTTCCCACAAGATAAAAGTAAACAATAAAACAGTACTTAATATGAATGAAAAAGAAGTTAATAATACAATTAAAATAATACTTATAAAAAGAATAGAGGATACGATTGTATATGCATGGGCTTTACGAAAAGGCAAAAAGGTAGACAATGTTATAAAAGCTAGTTTACCACCGTCTAATGGCCAAATCGGTAATAAATTGAACAATAGGATAGTTGTATTATATTGAAACCCTAATGCAAGTAGTGAAGGATTTAACCATCCTAACTGCTGTACACTAATTAGTAGTATAAAAATGATAACGTGTTGAAATGGACCTGCAAGTGTAATGATACACTCTTCTCTTAATGGTTTACTTACGTGCTCATCGGTTTCCATAACACCACCAAACATCCAAAGCATTATCCTTCTGACTTTCCAACCATAATGAACAGCTGCTAGATAATGTCCTAATTCATGAATCAACACGATGGAAAAAATAAGCATCATCTCCACCAAAGTACCTGTAAGAATTGATGCAATAATGCTAAACCAAAGAGTTGGATGAATTGATAGTGGTGGAAACTTATTACGGATTTTCATCTACCTTCATCACCTTTACTGGATCAAGGAACGTATTATCTTTTTCAACGGCAAAGTATAATTTACTCTCATTTGCAACAGAAGGAATAAACTCACCAATAATTTGATTAGTATCTACAAACTGATATTGATTAACAGTAAAGTCTGATAGGTTTCCATAGATGGATTTACTTTTATCAGGGTGCTGAATGATAATCGTTTTATTTGTTTCTTTATCATTACCAGCAAAAATAACAGTACCTTTTTCCATTGCGTATACATCGGAAGTACCTTCAGATGTTATCAAAACACTTTCTCCATTCACCTGAAATGATTGACTTATCGTTCCATTAACTGGAAGTACTGGCGCGCTTCCGGCAGTTTCAATAACACTTTGGTCAGTAAAAGCTAGTGGTGACCCAAAAGTTGTTTGATACCATTGATTTACAGTTGCAAATGGGAATTCTTCTGTTAAGGCAGAGGTTGTCCACTCTTTTGGTTTAGATAATGATGCGTGATCCACTTGATTAACCAAAGCTAATAAGAAAAAGATGCAAGCTGCAATTAGTGACTTGAAAACAAAGGAAGAAAAAAAAGCCGGTGAATCTCTTTGTTTCTTTTCTGCAGTGGGATAATATGTCGGCATATATCCATGCTTCTCTTCATCTTGCAAAACTTGACTTGATAAATTAGGTCGATATACTTTAGGATCGCTTTTGATAGCTGGTAGCTTTTGTTGCTTTCGTCTTGCTATATCTTTTCTAACCTGCACAATATCCTTTTTCATTATTTTCACAATCCTTCATTAGCTATTTCTACAAGTCTATGAAGGACTCAAAGTGATTATGCTCGTCTTAAAAAAATCAATAATATGATCCTATCAAAAAAAGGCACTTACCAATTAGTTGTAAGTACCTTTTCATCATTATTATGGACGCATACCAAAGAATTTTTTTAC
Organism: Paraliobacillus zengyii; assembly: GCF_003268595.1. Lineage (NCBI taxonomy): Bacteria > Bacillati > Bacillota > Bacilli > Caryophanales > Bacillaceae > Paraliobacillus > Paraliobacillus zengyii. The sequence goes on from NZ_CP029797.1 coordinate 2,396,492, forward strand.
TTTTGAAAACATACCCTTTTCATCATCAAAAGATAAAAGTGGGACAGATTCACCGAGAATACGTCTAGCTATATTGCGGTAAGCAATAGATGCTCTTGTATTCGGCTGAAATACAACAGGCTCCCCATGATTAGATGCTTTAATTACTTCATCATCATCTGCAATAATACCTAACAAATCAATCGATAAAATTTGAACAATTTCATCAATATCTAGCATATCCCCACTTTTCATCATATGATTACGAATTCTATTAATCACTAAATGCGGCGGTTCGATATCTTCTTTTTCAAGCAAGCCAATAATTCGATCTGCATCGCGAACACTTGACTTTTCTGGGGTAGTAACAACAATAGCTTTGTCTGCACCAGCAACAGCATTTTTATAACCTTGTTCAATTCCTGCTGGGCAATCTATTAAAATATAATCATATTCTTCTTTTAACTCGGCTATCATTTCTATCATACCTTCTGGTGTTAGATCAGATTTATCACTCGTTTGAGCAGCAGGAAGAAGGTATAAACAGTCAAATCGCTTGTCCTTAATTAAAGCTTGCTTTAATTTACAACGTTTCTGAACAACATCAACAATATCATAGATGATTCGGTTTTCTAAACCCATAACCACATCTAAATTTCGCAATCCAATATCTGTATCCATTAAACAGACCTTTTTATCCATTAATGCTAGTGCTGTTCCTAAATTAGCTGTAGTGGTAGTTTTCCCCACACCACCTTTACCGGAAGTGATTACGATTGCCTCACCCATTTAAAATTCTCCTCTCAAACCCATTTAAATCAGGTCTTTTTTGTGTTAGAACTTGAAGGCGGTCTATCACGATTTTTTCTTTTGTTTCATCAATAAAGCCACATTCCATATAAACACCATCTGCTTCATAATCAGGAGAACGGCTTATAAAATCAGCAATTCTTAATTGCATTGGTTGCATATAAGAAGAAGCAATAACTGCATTTCTGTTACCTTCACTTCCTGCATGCGCAATACCACGTAAACTCCCCAATACAAAAATATTGCCTGTTGCAACGATTTTCCCACCCGGGTTTACATCTCCGATTAATAATAGATCACCTGTAATCTCCAATACTTGACCAGAACGTACCATTTTCGTTATCGTTTTGATTTCACTTTCTTCTTTCCATTGTAATGCTTCACGCTTTAAAATAACATTAGATTCAACTGATTCAACTACTAATTTCTTTTTATTTCGTATTAAATCACGTAGCATCTGTTCTTGTTCAGTATGTAAATAACGATTACCAAGATGAATCGTTACAGTAATCATCGGTTCGTCATCAGACGTATATTCGGTTGATAGTACTTGTTCCAGTTCATCTAATATCGCCGTGAAAGAACAAGTATCATCGATATATAATGTCAAACCATCTCGTGTGCCTTTTATCGTCACTAGTTGCTTGTTAGTAATCACGGTTTAATCACCTCATTCTACATGTATTCCACTGCAATTAGGAACTATTTGAATCAAATCGCTCTGCAGCCCATTGTACTAATTTTTTCTTCATCAGAAGATAAAGAACTAAAAAGAAAATCATATTTGCCACAAGTGTTGGCAATAAACGATTGGTTATGTACACCATACTATCTATTTGGCTAATCCCAATAAAAGAATAGATTAAATAAATTCCACCATCTACTAAACTAAGGCCAACGGCGGTTAATAAACATGCAACTAAGAAGTTTGTATGCAATACTTTTCGCACACCATGTATAAAGTAAATAATAATACCATACATAAACATATAGACACCGATCACATTTGTATAAACGAGATCAACCATTAATCCAGAAATAATAGCAAATAAAATAGAATAATACGTATATTCTAGATCATAAAATAACGCAATGAGCACTAGAAAAACAAAAAGCCAATGCGCAGCTAATAACCAACCTTTTTCAATAACGATCATTGGTAAAAAGTCAAAAGCCACTCCTTCTATTACTAGTAAGAATAGAAGCAAAAGAGGGAGATATAATCGCGACATTATTCTTCCTCCTCTTCTACCACTTCATCATTTGTTGTCATTGTGCGATCCAAAACAATTACATGATTTAAATGATACAAATCGGCTGATGGTTCCACATAGGCAACTTGTGTTAAACCATACTGATCTGTTGTCACTTCAAGAATTTCACCGATTTCAAGTCCTTTTGGAAAAACGCCACCTAAACCTGATGAAAAGACAAACTCACCTTCTGGGATTTCGCCATCATATTCCGTGAATTCAAGTAGTAATGCTTCACGTTCTTCATCAAAACCAAGTATAAAACCACTCGCGTCCTCGTCTTCATCCGTTATATTTACATTTACCGAAATCCGATTAGAACGATCAAAGCCATTTAATAACAGGACAGTAGACGTGTATTGTGAAGCTGATTGAATTTTCCCGATCATACCGTCTCCGGTAATCACAGCCATATTCTTCTCCACACCATCTTGCTTACCCTTATTAAGGGTAACTTGTTTAAACCATTGATCTGAACTTCTTGCCGAAATAGAAGCTTGGATCGGCTCATAATCAGAAATAGAATCAGCTTCTGTTTTATCATTAAGCGCCATTAATTCTTCATTTTCATTTCGAAGTTCTTGAACCTCGTATAATGTTTGTTGATATTGTGCTAGTTCTTCTTTTAATCGCTGATTTTCTTCAAAAATATTTTTGAAATCATCGATATTTGTAATTATATTTGTAGTATATGCAACTGGGACGTGGACAACCTGCTGCATCCACCCAACTGCATCTTGAAAAAACTGTTCAACTGCTGATAATTCCTCACGTTCACGTAGTGAGAAACCAATTAAACCAACCAAAATAATAAAACCAATTAAAATGGTAAAAAGTCGCTTTCTACGAAAAAAAGACATTTAACACACCTACTTAATTCATTCTTGAACGAGAAGAAATACTAGGATGAGACCTGAAATGTTGGATATAGTCTAATGACATTCCAGTACCAATTGCAACACTATCTAAAGGATTATCTGCTACAAATACAGGCATTTTCGTTTCATCACTAATTACTTGGTCCAATCCTCTTAACAGTGACCCTCCACCAGACAAGACAATACCGCGATCCATAATATCAGCTGCTAATTCAGGAGGTGTTTTTTCCAATGTGTTTTTGACAGCATCAATAATTGCAGTAACTGCATCATTTAATGAATTTGAAATTTCTTCTGCTGTAATAGTTATTGTTTTTGGAAGCCCAGTTAATAAATCTCTACCTCTAATATCCATTTCATCATTTTGGGCAGGTTTCCCTGCATTACCAATATCCATTTTAATGGATTCAGATGTTCTTTCACCGATCATTAAATTATACTTTTTACGGACATATTGAACAATAGATTCATCCATATCGTCTCCAGCAGTACGAATGGATTGGCTTGTAACAATTCCACCGAGTGAGATAATCGCTACTTCAGTGGTACCTCCACCGATATCAACAATCATACTACCTGTTGGTTCCCAAACTGGTAAACCTGCTCCTATTGCTGCTGCAAAGGGTTCTGCAATTGGATAAGCTTCTTTCGCACCTGCTTGTTTCGTTGCATCAATTACTGCTCGTTCTTCAACCATTGTAATACCTGATGGTACACAAACCATAACATTCGGTTTTCTGGCAAAAGATGAACGGTTTTTCTGCGCTAAACGAATATAATATTTCATCATTGTTGCCGTTGTATCATAATCCGCAATTACTCCGTCTTTCATAGGACGAATAACGGAAATATTACCAGGTGTTCTACCAATCATATTTCGTGCAGAGCCACCAACGGCTTCAATTTCACCTGTTGAATTATTGATAGCAACAACTGACGGTTCTCTAACAACAATCCCTTTTCCTTTTACATAAACGAGTGTGTTTGCAGTTCCTAAATCAATTCCTAAATCTTGCGATAAACTAAACCCAGCCAAATCAATCTTCCTCTCTAATCTCACGATGCTTATTGTTTCATCTCATTAATTTTTAGTTTCATCATGTAAAATCCAACTTCCATATTGGTATCATAACATGAAAAGTTTGTTATAGCTGTTATTCACCATAACAATAAGCGCCAAATACAAGGAAATCTTGTAAAGTGGCGCCGAATGTAAACTTCGTCTATACAATTATACGAAAAAAAACAAAAAATAGATAGTCTTATACGTATCCTTTTTCTTTTAATGATACAAATTTTTGATCACCGATAACTAAATGATCCAAAAGTTCTATGCCAATCATCTTACCACATTCTGCTAAACGTTTCGTGACTTGAATATCTTCCTGGGAAGGGGAAGGATCACCTGATGGATGATTATGTACACATATAATCGATGCCGCAGAACGTTTAACTGCTTCACGATATACTTCACGAGGATGGACAATAGAAGCGTTAAGACTCCCAATAAATACGGTCTGCCTATGAATAATTTGGTTCTTAGTATTTAAAAATAAACAAACAAAATGCTCCTGGTTTAATAGGCGCATTTCCTCCATGACAAAATTAGCACCATCTTCAGGACTCCGAATAACATACCTTTCTTGCGGCTTTAATTGATTCATACGTTTACCCAGTTCAATAGCCGCTAAGATCAGCACAGCTTTCACCATACCTATACCTTTAATCGCAGTTAATTCTTCAAATGTTGACTCCCGCAATAAATTTATTCCTTCAAAGTGCATTAGCACACGTTGAGCTAGATCCTGAACAGATTCTTCTCTTGTACCAGTACCTAATAATATCGCAAGTAACTCTTGGTTAGAGACATGGCTTGCTCCTAATTCAATCAATCTCTCTCGAGGCCGATCTTGTTTGGGTACATCTTTCATCGTTACATGTATACTAGTCATCTATTCACCTCAATATGTTTTTTTATACAATTAATAGTACCGAGTCAATGAATAGAAAACAAATCTGCATTTCTCAAATTCAGGGCTTTCTTTATATGTTAAAGATATAAATTTGGTTAGATAAAAACAAGCATTATACAGTTTAACCATATTAAGAATTACTTTTTATTATGTTCTAACGTTTTTTTAAATATTTTGATAAAGTTGCCATACTTCCAATAATTGTAATTGTTTATTTTCTCTACTTTCCCCTTCAGTAATCATGGTAGTAATTTTTTGAATAGAATCTTTCCATGCCGTAACACTCTCTGGTAATCCTTCTGGAGCTACTTCCAACCAATTTGTCCATACCTCAACTTGTTCAGCATCTGAATCTTGATTAACCGCCTGAACTGTATCTGTCCATAGAGTTGGGAAAGTTTGTAACCATTCTATTACTTGAGGATTAAAAGCTGCGTTACGTTCTGTTGTTGACCATGCGCGTGCATATGCCTCCAACCCTTTTGCCTCCATATCACTTGCAATGGCTTTTGCTCCTTCTTCTGTTGGAGTAATCCCGACAAATAATCGAAGTTGATCTCCTTCGTTCCAGACCATTGCATTATAACCAGAAGCTGCTATTTTATCTTGCCATTCAGTTGCCTTTTCCTTCGTTGAGAATACACCCACCTGAACAACATAAGCTTGTAATGCTTCTAACGTTATACTTTCTCCATCAACAACTTCCGTTTCAGCTCCCGTATTTGTCGAAGTAGCTTCAGAAGAAATTCTATCATTCGTCGCAAGATTATCTTGGTCATCTATTTCAACAAACATCTTTAAAATAATAAATCCTAATATAACACTGATCCCAATCGCACCACATGCAGTAAATATAAAGGCTTTAACAACCGAATTATTATTCTTTTTACTCTTAATCTTTTCAGACGAAGAATCATCAGTTAAATGACTGTTTTTTTCAAAAACATCCACCTCTTCGATCTCCTCTTTATCCAAACTAGCCGCTTCCTCAAACCATGTTGGTCTATCAGATAAATAATCCCGACTATCATTTTTACTATCTTGCTTATTCTGTTTTTTATTATTTATTTTTACAGTGATTTTGTTATTGTTATCCACCCTAATTACCTCGTTTCCTATTACGTTTGGTTCACTCTATCATAATCCAAATGAAAAAGTAGACGAGTTTTGTCAGTACGCGATAGCAATTACCAACATAAACTAGCAAATTATTCGTAATTTCTTTGTAATCAAAAAAACAAGAGGACCATTAATCTTGGTCCTCTTGTTGTTGTTCTGCTTCTTGTTCTTCATCATATTCGAATGTTGGTGTTTCTGTTTGAAGTGCTGTTAGCGTTGGATTGTAAAAGGTAGTTAAACCGACGGAGAGTTCAATACTTCCTTCTTCTACTTGAACAAATTCAATATTATTAATTTCCACTATGCGATCCATGTTAGTTAACTCTGTTAAAAACTGATTCATCTCATCATAATTTGGTGATAATACTTCCATTTGATAATTTATTTTAGTAAGTTCAGATGTAGCTTCTCCATCTTGATCACTAGCTACTTGATCTTCACTATTCGTCAATAATGTTATAGTACTGTTCGTTTTCTTCTCTATTTCTTCAACATTCAAAATTAGTTGATTAATTGCTTTATCTATTGGGATTTGCTTTTGTAAATCCAATGAATTAGCAACTTCATCCTCAAGTTCTTGTTTACTTAAATCCGCATTTTCGATCAATTGATCCTGTTCTGCAAGTTCACCTTCTAAGTACCTTACTTTTTGTTGACTAGGATAAATAAATTGATAATAAGAAAAAAAGGCAATTATAATAACTAGTAAAACTACACCAATCGATAGCAATGAGTAGATACGTGACCATTTAAATATCATTTTAATCAGCCTCTTCCACTAAATAATCTGCATTAATACCAAAATTAAATGTTGCAACATAGTAATCATCTATTTTTTCTAAATTTATTAAATTTACATTATCTGCATATGTCGACCCATTAATATTTTGACTAAAGTTGGCAGCTTCTGATAATGCATTTAAATGAATACCTATTGTTACACCATTCGTGATAGTAAATGAATAGTTTTCAATAAACGTATCGTTTGGCAAATCAGCTTGGATATCGTCTAATAAAAATAAAGAAGGATAAACAGCAGTTTCTAATTGCTCAATTTGTGCTTTCAATGTCTGTTTTTGTTGTTCGACCATGTTAAGTGTATTAATTTCTGCTATAATTTCAGATTTATCTATTCTTTCTTGTTGTAGAGAAACATATTTATTCTCCAAACTTGTATGGAGAATGAAGAAACTAATACTAATAATAAGTAAACTGACCATAAATATAGCAAGTAGCAAATATAGGGCGGTATTTATCTTCTTTTTTTCAACAAAATTTATTTCTATCATAAGGTGATCCCCTTACTATGAAGTTTAAATAGTCTTTTCTTCACTTTCTTTGTGTTAGTCCATATACAGTAGCATATTCTGGTGGTAAGTCACTAGGAAATAAAATGGTTTTAATTGGTAAATTGAAACGAGATGCCAGTGATTCATTTATTGACGACTGCGCTGGAAAATCACCGATTAATAATAAATGAGAAACTTGGGCCTCGCCTGACATAATAGAATATTGATAGAAATCCATAAAACGTTCTATGGTTATTAACTGTTCATCAATCAGCTCTCTCCACATATCTTCATTTGAATGCATGGAATCTTCAACTAGCTTATTATTAAAAATCATATCATTATTATTTAAATGAATATGGCGATTGAAGATTGGTTTTTGATCATGAAAGACCGTGAGCACTAAGTCCGTTTTAGACCACTGAATCATAAGTAAATGCTCTTCTTTGTTAGCAAGATCCAAATTATAATAAGTCCGATATACCGATAGAAAAGACAAGTCAGCTACCATCAGTTTTACATTCGCTCGTTCAAACACTTCTATGTAAGCATTTAACCGTTCTTTTGGGTATGCAAATAAAAGAATTTTATTGGTTTGTTCTTCTTCTGCAATAACCTCAAAATCTATAACTGGATTTTGAAAAGGCAGTCGAATACTACCTTCTAATTCTAATTCAATATATTTTTTTACTTCATCTTTAGTTAATTGTTTAGGTACTGATTCTTCTCTCATCGTAACAAAAGCATCTGGAACGCAAAATACGAGGTGCTTATTCCTCCATTTTTTATCTTTAACAACATTTTTAATGATAGTCGTTAACTTTTGTTGATCTAAAATTTTTCCATCTTCAACAATGCCTTGTTCCAATGGTATTTCCCCATAGTCTTTATTAGCTGTAACGTTTTTTTTAGTGGAAACAAGATATCGAATCATCGTATCATTTATTGCGATGTTTATTCTATCTTTGTTAAATAAACTCATTTGTGTTCATCCTTTAAAAAAATGATGTAATGTACCAATTGATTATCTGACTACCAAAAAAATAAGTAGTTAACGCAGCGATGCAAATAGAAGGGCCGAATGGTACCGGACTTTTACGATTGATTCTTCTAGTAGCCAATAATAGCAATGTGATAATTGTGCCGAAGATAGTTGCTAGAAAAAAAGTTAGTAGAATTCCTTTATATCCTAACACAATTCCTAGTATAGTGAATAACTTCATATCACCCGCACCCATACCACCTTTACTAACAAGTATGATCAGCGTTAATAATATAAATCCGACTGCTGCACCAGCAATTGAAGACCACCATGGTTCTAACGGATCTATGATGCGTAAGATAATTAAAAACGGTAGAAAAAACAATAAGATTTTGTTAGGTATTAGCATATAAGTGATGTCTGAAACAACGATAATCACACATAAAGAAGTGAGTATTAGTGCCATTACTAACTCTAATTGAAACCCCAAAAAATAATAGCTAAAACTGAAAAGGAAAGCTGTAGATAATTCTATTGTAGGATAAAGAGGGGAAATCTTTTCTTTACAGTTTCTGCATTTACCAGCTTGAAACAGATATGAAATAATCGGAATCAGCTCATACCAATGCAATGTTTTATCACAACGAGGGCAATAAGAACGTTCAGATTCTAAGAAATTATTATTCGGTACACGCAAACCAACAACATTATAGAATGAACCAAATACACTTCCAAAAATAAAAAAGATAACGATATAATAGACTTCCATATTTTTTATCTCCTAATTATGTATAAAAGACCCCTTTGGGAAGGGATCTTTTTAAAATATTATTACTCAGTGTATTCGTATTGATTCGTATCTTCATCAAAAGTAACTGTGCCATCTGGTAGATCATCACTACCCTCAAGATAACCTGCTGTTACAAGTTCAGCAGCAGTCATACCAGTTTCGTCAAATTCACCTTCTACATCTGCTAATCTTGCAGCATCAAGTACCAATTCAATTTGAGCATCATCAGAATCTTCCTGTGCTCCCTCAATTATATTCCCAATTGCAGGAACGGCAATTGCTACAATAATACCCAAAATAACAATAACTGCTAAAAGCTCTACTAATGTAAAACCTTTCTCATTGCGTAACATTTTTTTCATTCTAGTTAACATATTATTCCTCCTCATTTAATTTCTCTTATAAAAAAAGACTCACAGCATAAAAAATGGTGTCAGTCGGTTGCACTACTAGCTCAAATTTATCCAAGTGCCCAGATACAGATAAACCTTCATTGCTTCTACTATTCGTTTTATACTAATAGTTCTATTATACTACATTTTTATAACCTGTCTACACTTTTAGATATTTTCAAACAAGCTAAACATAGGTATAACGATCGCTAAAACAATTGCACCTACGATTACAGCTAAAAATAGAATCATTATCGGTTCAATTAACGACTTTAACTTTTCCGATGATTCATCTAATTCTTGTTCATAAAAATCAGAAACTTTTTTCAACATCGCATCAATTGAACCTGTTCGTTCGCCTACAACAATCATTTGTGTAATTAATTTAGGGAAAACCCAATGTTTTTCCATAGGCGTGGCTAGTGACTCTCCCTTTTCAAGAGAATCTCTACTTTCACGCAAAACTTGTTTAATTACTTTATTATCTATAACCCGCTCCGTTATCGTAACAGCTTGTAAGATTGGTACAGAACTATTTAACAAAGAACTTAATGTTTGCGTCATTCTAGCAAGTAAAGACTTTTGAATAAACATACCGAATATTGGAATTCGAAGTTTGATGACATCAAATAAATAAGAAATGTTTGGGCGACGATTTAATAATCTAATCGTCACACCTAACACTAGTATTAGTATCATCATAATCCACCAATAAGACTGAACCATATCGCTAATACTTAATATCGCCGCTGTATATGGTGGTATTTCTTGGTCAAAAGATAGGAACATGTCCGTGAAAATCGGTACAATAAATGCAAGTAAAAAAATAGTGATAAATACGGCAACAATACCAACCACAACAGGATAGGTTAATGCAGTTATGATCTTTTGTTTTAACTGGTATTGTTTCTCATAATAAGTAGCCATTCTATCAAGGATTTCATCTAAATTACCACTAATTTCTCCAGCATGGATCATACTGATTAATAATTCAGGGAAAAGACGAGGAAATTCTGCTAATGCATCAGATAGGCCAATTCCTTCTTCTAGATCGTTTTGAATTTGTTGTAGCGCTTTTTTTAGTGGTTTACTTTGTGTTTGATCTTCTAGAATAGAAGTTGTTTCTACTAATGTTATACCGGCATCTATTAACGTCGAAAATTGACGGAGAAAAATAACAAAATCCTTATTCTTTATTGGATTACCTATATAAATATCTTTGTATAAAAATGAGTTCAATTCATTTATCTCAAATAAAATTAGTCCTTGAGACTTTAATTGTTTGATCGCTTCTTTTTCATTCTCGCTACTAATTTTCCCTTTTTTTATCTTGCCATCGACAGATTTCGCTTTATACGCATAATAGTTCATAAAATTCCACCTCTTCCCCCATCATAACTTGAACTAAAAAGTCATATCTTTTAAATACGGAGATGCATGTTTTTGCGTTATAATTCCTTGTTGTAACATCCGTTTTATATCCATCGTCATGGTATGCATACCATACTCTTTAGACGTTTGCATGGTGTTAGGAATCTGATGCATTTTTTCTGATCGAATTAAGTTTTTTACTGCAGGTGTGTTAATTAAAATTTCAGTTGCTGCTGCTCGTCCAAATCCTTTTGCCAAAGGAAACAAGCGCTGCGATACAATGGCCTCTAACACATTAGCAAGTTGAATTCTTATTTGACTCTTTTGGTGGGCAGGAAAAACATCAATAATTCGATCCATCGTTGAGGACGCATCAGTTGTGTGCAGTGTTCCTAGAACTAAATGTCCCGTTTCTGCAGCAGTTATTGCTGTAGAAATTGTTTCTAAGTCGCGCATCTCACCAACTAGTATCACATCTGGATCTTGACGCAAACACGCACGTAACCCTTTTTGAAAACTACTCGTATCGAAACCTACTTCTCTTTGATCGATAATGCATTTGTTATGCTGATACAGATATTCGATTGGATCCTCTAACGTAATAATATGTCGGTTCATTGTTTTGTTCATATAATCAATCATCGCTGCCAAAGAAGTACTTTTTCCACTTCCAGTTGGACCTGTTACCAATACTAACCCTTGTGGTAACCCTGCTATTTCTTTCAATACGTTAGGTAAATCTAAATCTTCAATAGATGGAATCGTAGTTGGAATCGTTCGAATAGCTAAAGAGATACAATTTCGTTGAAAGAAAATATTCATTCGAAAACGTGATACCCCTGCAATTCCATGTGATAAATCTAGTTCTCTTTCATCTAGTAATTTAGACCACATCTCTTCGTTAAGAATCGATTTAGCCATTTGTTCCGTATCGGTTGGTTCTAATTTATTCTGTCCATGAAGTTGTAACCGACCGTCCACACGAAAAATCGGCTGTGATCCTACAGTTAAATGGACATCTGACGCTTTTTTATGAAATGCTGTAGTTAATAATTCCTCTAGTCTATTTTCCATGTTTGCTCACCACCTACTCTTCCGTTGCCACACGTAATACTTCATCAAATGTGGTAATACCCTGCTGTACTTTAATTAGACCATCCACTAACAAAAATCGCATGCCATTTTGCTTTACATATTCTTTAATATCTGTCATATCAGACTGATTCATCATCATTTTTTTGACTTTATCATCGATTACTAAAAGCTCATGAATTGCTGATCTACCACGATAACCTGTTGATCTGCAACTATCACAACCAACACCCTCGACCACTTCCGTTAAATCTATATTATGACGACTAAAAATTTCCTTTTCCATTTTAGTTACGGGTCGTGATTGTTTACAATCGACACAAACTTTTTTAACTAAACGTTGGGCCATTACTGCCGATAAAGCAGAAACGACAAGATAAGGTTCAACATCCATATCAAATAGACGAGGAATCGCTGCAATAGCACTGTTTGTGTGTAGTGTACTAAATACTAAGTGCCCAGTTAATGCTGAACGTATTGCTATTTCAGCAGTTTCGCGGTCACGAATTTCACCAACCATTATTATATTTGGATCTTGGCGTAAAATTGATCGTAAACCTTTTGCAAAAGTAAGACCTACCGCAGTATTTACTTGGACCTGATTGATACCTTCCAATTGATATTCAACTGGGTCTTCTATTGTGACGATATTAACATCTTCCTGGTTCAATTCATTGATTGATCCATAAAGTGTTGTTGTTTTACCAGAACCTGTTGGACCTGTTAATAAAATTAATCCTGAAGGTTGTTCGATTATTTTTTGATATTTATCTAAAGTGTCTTTTGAAAAATCAAGTTCTGTCAATGTTTTAAATATATTACTTAAATCTAAAATACGAATAACTATTTTTTCACCAAAAACCGTTGGTAAGGTTGAAATCCGTAAATCGACTGGTTTCGCATCAATGATTAAACGAATTCTACCGTCTTGTGGCAAACGTGTATCCGTGATATTTAATTCCGATAATATTTTCACTCGGGCAATTAAAGCATTTTGTAATCGCTTTGGTATTGTTTTTTCTGTTCGTAACATACCATCAACTCTATATCGAATCATAACCTTCGACTCTGAAGGATCAATATGTACATCACTCGCTTTTAACGTTACACCTGTTTGTAATATTTGATCTAATATCCGAATGGCAGGCGCTTCCTCATTTTCAGATTCCTCATCTGTATAAGCGGCTTCCATGTCATAATATTTATTTATCGCTTGTAAAATATCATCTTTTGTTGCGATTACAGGTTTGATCGTAAACCCTGTTGATAGTTCTAAATCATCAATTGCATAATAATCAAGCGGGTCATTCATTGCAACAGTTAAAATATTCTCTTGTTGTTGTATAGGTAAAAGCGTATTTTCACGTGCTGTTTCTTTTCGAACAAGATCCATTAAACCTTCATCAATTGGAAAACGATATAAAGAAACGCTTGGAATTTTCAAATGTACTTCTAAAACTTCTAATAATTGTTTTTCCGTGATATAGCCCTGTTCAACAAGTGCATCCCCTAGTTTTTGTTTCTCCCATTTTTGTGCTATTGCCTCAACTATTTGTTGTTCGGTAATTAAGCCATTTTCTTTAAGGACGTCACCAAGTTTCCGTTTATTTCGTATCGCCATTTGACCCCTCTTTTCGTAACAATATAATTAAAACTCTAATCTGACTCTACTGTTGGCTGCTTTTTAATTAAGTCGTCCGTTGATGGAGAACTGTTAGTGCCGAAAGGGAAGTCATCAAGATTCATTGACTTGAATTTAATGAATCCTCCACCAGTACCTGTTATTGAGTTAGTAATTACTGTACCATTTATCGATCCACTTCCTGAAAAAACTAAATCTGCATTAGGCGCGATAACAAACGCAGAAGAATATGTACCTCCTTCGAATACTACACTATTACCCCCACTTACTATAAAGCCTTGAAAATCCCCGCCACCTGTCAGTTTTACATCAGCTTTTTCAACAAATATTGAACCATTAATATATTGTGCATTGGAAACTTCTATCCTTGAAGTTCCTTGATAATACATATTTAATTGGTTAGTATTCCCTGTATCATTGATAGTACTACTTCCTCCAATATTAAACGAATCTTGAATATAAATATTTACCTTACCACTGCCAATTATATTAATATGACCTTGACTTAAATCTAAATCTTTTACTACAATATCATGATCTTCATTATTCGTATTAATATTCAATGTATTGTTACTTGCAAATGTTATTCGATTGAACTGAAGGTTTTTATCTAAGTTTAAAGTGTAGCCATTCGCTTGATAACTATTAATATTTAAATTGCCTCCTTCAATTACTTTGAATCGTTCATACTCTCCTCCTATTGTTTCGTCAATAGGAGGAGAGTATGTTGGATATGTTGGATGATTATCAATAATTGTTTGATAGTCTTCCCAAGGTATTGAAGTTAAGTTTGATTTAACTTCCGGTATAGTACCCTTAAAATTTTCAGGCTCATGAATTTTCAAGGCATTTTCCACTGCGTTTTCAGGAACATATGCAATACCATAAACATGAGTTGTTCCATCCATTTTAATTAAGTTAGGAAGAGTTGAATCAACATACAAATCTCCGTTTAGAGACACACTTCCTACCAGTGAAATACTATTCTTAACAATTGCTACTGCATTATCGGGTATCTCAATCGAACCACCACTCCCAGACTTCCAATTCACTTGAAATGGTTTTGTTACTGTGCGTGTTCGCTTTCCAATAATGCCTTCTGATACAATTTGATAAGAGCGAGGGTTGCCATCTGTTACTTGTTCCACTTTAACTTTAGCACTTGGTTGTTCAGTAAAACTCTCTTCAAAGTCTGAAATACTAGTACCATCCAATTGTTGTTCTATGCGGGAATTAAGATCAGAATAAAAAGAAGCTTCTGTGTTCGTGGTTTCGTATATCGATTCAACAAGTGTTTCTATCTCTGCGTATGTTTGATTTGCTCCACCCTCAGCTACATAATAGGTAGCCTGATAATCTCGATCAACAGTAGTTAATTTGATATTAGCAAATGAAGCAGTGGCTAATGCCAAACCTAATAAAGATAATACTGTTAAGGCCATCATTACGATAACTAAGATAGCACCATCTTGATTATTTTTTATATATTTGTAATGTTTTTGCATAAACTTCACCTACTCTCGCAAATAAATTACTGTAGATAGTGTTTCTATTTTTCCATTCCGATTTGGGAGACTACTAATCGATATTTCTATTTTTCCATCCTCTTTATCAATATTAAAACTTGATATTTGGTCACTAATTACGGTGCTATTTTCATAAAAATTTGGTTGTTCTAGTTCGTAACTATTTGTACCAATGGTTATTTCGTTTGTATCACTTGTAACACTTACTAGATCAGCTTCTGTTGATCGTATTTCCTTGGTAATAGTCGCCATAACATAACGCACTTGTTCCTGATAATTGATTTCTTCCGTTTGATTTCGATATTGTTTTTGGCCGAATATATGCGCAGATCCAATTAAAGCAATTATGATTGACATTAAAGCAAGTGCGGCTAATAATTCAATTAATGTCATACCTTTTTCATTTTTGAACACTAGCACACCTTCTAACTTTCCCACAATAGTTTTGTTTCCAACTGTGCTTCTAGTTTATTTGCATCATTATATACCTTTACAACCACGTCTTTTACATCGTCGTTAGTAGTAAATGTAATACTAATATTATAAATATTAGTGTCTTCCATTTGCTTCGTGAGTATATACTCATAATTACTATCTGAACTGTTTACATGATACGTATTTGATAAATAGGTAATTGTATCCACGTAACTCATCGTATCACTCAAATGATATATTTCTTCCATTTCTGATTGTGCAACATATGACGAATCAGTGATATCCTTTGATACATTGTTTACTTTGGTTGATTGAATAAAAAAAGTTAAAAAAGTAACAATTATGATCGAAAGTATAGCAATAGAAACAATTATCTCTACTAAAGTCATACCATTTTGATTATTCATCTGCGAAAAACTTTTCGTCATCATCATCTCAGCCTTTTTAACTATATTCTTATCTTAAATATAGTACAATTTAAACTACTTGTATATGTTTTTCAATTATGATTGATAGACCGCAACTCGATTTCTACCTTTTTGCTTAGCTCCTACATACATCGCACGATCTGCTAACCTGACCAATTCGAATGGGTCTTCACAATGCTCCGGATAACTAGCAACTCCTACACTAATGGTGACCGTAATATCAATACACTTTTCATTTTCTTGTATATGTGTATAGGTTCTTATTGTTTTATTTGTAATAACTTGGCGTAATTCTTCTGCGCGTTGCTGACTGTCTTCTGCATTCCTTCCAGGTAAAAACACGACAAATTCTTCGCCACCATAACGTGCTACTAAGCCTTCATCTCCAATAAATGTTTTGACTCTTTCTGCTATAGCTTTCAGAATTTCATTGCCACATTCATGTCCATACGTATCGTTTATCTTTTTAAAATGGTCTAAATCGAATAAAATAAGTGAACAAATTTTTGATTTGTTGGATTCTTTGATTTGAGTACTATAATTTTGCATATAAGCTTCAAAATAACGAAAATTATATAAACCTGTTAATTGATCTGTTTCACTTTGTATTTTCCTATCTTCGTAATTTTTTGCGTTTTCTAACGCAATTCCCAAGAAATTATTTAGTATATTTAATATTGTAAATAAGTGCTCCGTAAAGGCTTGTTTATATTTCGATACGAAAACGATAATCGCAACAATTTCATTATTCCGTTTTACAGGCATAACAACAAGACTTTCCCCATCTTCGGGTATGGCACTATCACGTATATAATCCCATGCTTTCTTATGTTTATAATGCAGCATTTCTTCTTGTCTCCACGCTTGTTGGATAATAGTATTTCCTTCTTCAATACAAATAGAATCACGATAAACAAGACCTTCTAATTTAGTATAAGAACGAATTAATTTTAATTGTCTATTATCTACCACATCATAAGCAAAGGCATAATCTACAGCAAAGATTTCTGTAATATGGGTTAAAAAAACCGAAATAACATCATTCCGTTCTAACTTCCCTGTTAACGCCTGTCCTATTTCATTTGTTTGTTTTAAATAATAATTTACTGTTCTACTAGAATAGAATAGTTTCATAATAATAGAAATACTAATAAACGGTATGCCAACTACGTAAATACCAATAACACCAAATTTTTCATACATTAAATAGAGTATAAAACCAATTGGTAAAACAATTAAAGTCGTAATCATTTCCCACAAAAAACCTTCATCAAAGAATTTTGTTTCTTGTTCATAAAAAAAGCGTTTAACGAAGTGGAGGAAAATTTGATTAGAAAGAAAAACTGTTACCACATAACCAATTAATTGCAATTGTTGGGTGAAAGAATCTAAAACAATCGCTTCGTGTAAACCACCTATCCATTTATATACACTTGCCGATAAGACGGATATGAATAAAAACATAAGTAGATTAAGCGGAATTCGAAATGCCTGACTTTTATCTATTTTAAGTTTAATTAAAACAACAACTAATGCAATTTGCGTTAGTAATACTTCAATAAATAATCCGAATATTAAAAAGACTGCAAACCCAATACAATTCACCAAAAAAATCGGTGTTTTATTAACAATTATAGGAAAAAAGGAAACTGTGGCCATAATGATCGCAAATGACACGACACTTAACAACTGATCTTCATAATAAATTGGCCATGCAACATATGTCCAAACGATAGATAATGGCCAAATAATTAACCAAATTATCCAAAGTAACATTCTTTTTGATTTTAAGACCATCTAGTTTCCTCCTTTTACTGGTTCAGTCATTTAGTCATACATAAGTACTTCATTCAAAGTTTTCAGAATATATTAAAGATACCATAATAATTCTAATTACTCAAAAAAATCCCTAACTTTTCCAATAAAATCTAATGAACCTGTTATAAAAGTAATCTTATCCTTATCCTCATTTAAAATCTTTTGTAATGCCTGCTGCCAATCAGCTTCTTCTATTTTACCGTGGTTTTCAACTTGTTCATATAATTCTGATGCTTTTGCTGCCCTTTGATGGTCAAAACTTGTAAATGTAATAGTATCAAAATAACTCTCAAGCAAGCCAACCATTTGCTTTATTGGCTTATCAACGAATGCTGCGAAAAGTAATTGTTTTTCTTCTGTTGGGAAATACCGCTGCACCGTTTTTATAAACGCTGTAATTCCTTCTACATTATGGGCTCCATCAACAATTACTATTGGTTGATTTGATATTTGTTCAAACCGACCGAAAAGCGTTGCCTGACTCATGCCAGTTTCAACCGCATTTAATGCTTTAGAGAATCCACGATCACGTAGTTGCAACAATGCCATTACAGCAAGTGTAGCGTTATGAATTTGGTGTGTACCTCTCATTCTTAAAGTGATTGGATACGATACTTCTTTTGTTTGAAAAGTAAATGCCTCTCGTTTATTATCATCTATCCGCACATTCTGATAGTTAAAATCTTCACCGATTTGCACTAATTCAGCTTGATTATGTTCTGCGACATTTCTGATAACTTTCTCAGCAACTTTAGGCATTTCACCTAGTATTATGGGAACATAGCGTTTGATAATTCCAGCTTTGTGATGTGCTATTTCTTGATAAGTTTCTCCTAAAAATGTTCGGTGATCAATACCGATGGTTGTAATAATTGATAGAATAGGATTAATTGCGTTGGTTGCATCCTCCAGTCCTCCCATCCCTGTTTCAATAATTGCCAAATCAATATTTCCAGCAAAATAACCATAAGCAATAGCTACAATAATTTCAAAAGAACTTGGTGGATTATCTTGCAACTCAAGTATATGAATCGCTGGTAGTAACTGATTAAAAATTTCCATGAAAGATTGATCAGATATGGCTTGATGGTTAATTTGAATCATATCGTTTCGCTTCGCTATACTTGGCGAGGTGAATGTACCTATTTTATAATCACTTAAAACCATACAAGTAGAAATATATGTTAGTGTTGATCCTTTGCCGTTAGTCCCTGCTATATGTACAGATTCAAATTTCCTTTCTGGATGATCAAGTGCTTCTAATAAAATGTTCACTCTTTCTAATCCAGGCTTTATTCCACCACGTGTTCGGGCATTTAAAAATTCATCTACTTCTTCTATTGTATAAATCAAATCTTTAACCTACTTTCCTAAAGATACTTTTTCATTCATAATAAGATAGATATTACATCAAATAATAAGTTATTAGAGGTTTGAGAGAGGATTTTTTATATGTATGGTTGGGTTATTTATAATGGCAATTTGTCGAGTGATAAATTCATTAGTTTTTCAACATGGATACAGAATGCAGGTAACAAAGAAGGAATGACTATTGAGCAAGTTAAGAATGATCAAGTTCTTTCTATTGTAGATTCTACTGGATTAAACTTACTTCAGTCAATTAAACAAGACCATCTACCAGAATTCGTTGTATTTATTGATAAAGACATTCCATTAGCACGCCAGTTAGAATTAATGGGGATACGGGTCTTTAATTCTGCTGATGCGATTGAGTTATGTGATAATAAGGTATTAATGTACCAAGCTTTAGCACAAAAGAAAGTTACCATTCCCAAAACAATTATTGCACCAAAAGTTTTCTCAGATGTTACTAAACTGACGATGGAAAACTTTTATGAAATTGAAAAAGCATTAACATACCCACTGATTATCAAAGAAGGCTACGGTTCATATGGCGAACAAGTTTTTCTAATTAATGATCGTATCCAATTAATAGAGAGAATAAAACTACTTACTAATCGACCATTTCTATTTCAAGAATTTATTAAATCAAGCTATGGACGCGATGTTCGAATTAATGTTGTAGGAAATGAAGTTGTAGCAGCAGTAAAACGCTTTGCCACTGATGATTTCCGAGCAAATGTCCAATTAGGCAGTACAATGGAAACTTATCAACCTTCCGAGAAAGAAAAAGCTCTAGCTATCCAAGCAACGAAGGCTGTTGGAGCTGATTTTGCTGGTCTAGATTTATTGTTTGGTGAAAATGATCAACCTATTATTTGTGAAGTAAATACAAACGCCCATATAGAAAATATTTTTCATTATACAGGCGTAAATATTGCAGATCACATCATTGCATTTATTAAAAAGCAAGTTAATGAAAGATAAATGAATGTCGGATCTGGATTCTGCTTGTGTTTCGCCCGATTATGCTCGCGTTCGCTTGATTAATTGAATTATCGCCCGATTATGCCTGCGTTCGCCTGATTAATTGAATTATTGCCCGATTATACTCGCGTTCGCCTGATTTTCAAGTTTTTCGCCCGATTAAGCTTACTTTCGCCCAATTATTCCAGCTATCGCCCGATGCCAACTGATAGATAGAGCCCGATATACGAGAAAGCCTTCCACATATCCACATAAAAACAGCTAAAGTACGTAGCACCGCACTTTAGCTGTTTTCAATATAATTATCCTTGTAATTCTTTTATACGTTCTTCTACTTTCGCTCTTTTTTCTAAATAATCTTTTTCTTTTCCTTTTTCTTCAGCAACTACTTTTTCTGGTGCTTTACTAATAAAGCTTTCGTTGCCTAATTTTTTCTGAACACGTTCTACTTCTTTATTTAACTTATCAAATTCTGCTTGTAATCGCGCAATTTCTTTTTCAGCATCAATCAAACCTTCTAATGGTAAATAAAGATCTGCACCTGTTACTACAGCAGACATTGCTTTTTCTGGTACATCCACGTTTATTGAAATTGTTAATTCACTTGTGTTACAAAAGCGCTCGAGATAATGTCGATTCGCTTCTAGCTGTGCTTCTATCTCTGCACTATTTGCTTGAACAAACAAGACAATCTGTTTCGACATTGGTGTATCTACTTCGGCACGAATGTTTCGAACAGAACGAATAATGGCAACAAGACGTTTCATTTCTTCTGCTGCACTTTCGTCATGCAATTCATTACGGACTTCTGGCCAAGCTGCACGCGTAATTGATTCGCCTTGATGCGGTAAGTGCTGCCAGATTTCCTCTGTAACAAATGGCATAAATGGATGAAGCATACGCATCGTATTATCTAAAACATAAGCAAGTACAGAGCGTGTCGTGTGCTTTTGTTCTTCGTCCTCACCGTACAATGGAAGTTTCGCCATTTCAATGTACCAATCACAGAATTCATCCCAGATGAAATTATAAAGGTAACGTCCAGCTTCACCAAAATCATAGCGTTCAACATTTTTATTAACATGCTCAATCGTTTCATTTAAGCGAGTTAAAATCCATTTATCTGCAACAGACTTTTCACCAGTCAGATCAATCTCTTCGTACTTCAATTCTTCCATGTTCATTAGTACGAATCGTGATGCATTCCAAATCTTATTAATGAAGTTCCATGTTGACTCTACCTTTTCCCATTGGAAACGTAAATCTTGACCTGGAGTTGACCCTGTTGCTAAGAAATAACGTAGCGCGTCTGCCCCATACTTTTCGATTACTTCCATTGGATCAACACCATTGCCTAATGATTTACTCATTTTTCGACCATCAGCATCACGTACTAGTCCATGAATTAAGACATCCTCAAAAGGACGCTCATCATTAAATTCTTTCGATTGGAAAATCATTCGAGCAACCCAGAAGAAAATAATATCATAACCAGTTACAAGCGTATTAGTCGGAAAGAAGTGTTTAAAGTCTTCATCCTCTGTATTCGGCCAGTTTAATGTTGAAAAAGGCCATAATGCAGAAGAGAACCAGGTATCTAACACATCATTATCTTGATCCCAATTTTCAATGTCTTTTGGTGCTTCTTTGCCTACGTATATTTCTCCTGTTTCCTTATGGTACCAAGCTGGAATTCTGTGTCCCCACCATAATTGGCGCGAAATACACCAGTCGCGAATATTCTCCATCCAGTGTAAATAAGTTCCTTCAAAACGTTTTGGTACAAAATTAACTTTTTCATCTTCAGATTTATTTTGTAAGTCTACCGCTTCATCTGCTAGTGGTTGCATATTAACAAACCATTGTGTTGATAAATACGGTTCGACAACAGCCCCGCTGCGCTCCGAATGACCAACAGAATGCATGTGTTCTTCAATCTTGAATAAAACGCCTGCTTCTTGAAGATCAGCAACTATCTGTTTTCGACAATCAAAACGATCCATTCCTTGATATTTTAAAGCCTTATCATTCATAGTTCCATCTTCATTCATAACCAAAATACGCTCTAGATTGTGACGATTACCAACTTCGAAATCATTCGGATCATGTGCAGGTGTTATTTTTACTACCCCAGATCCGAAGTCCATCTCTACATAATCGTCCGCAATAATTTCAATTTCACGTCCAACTATTGGTAGCACAACCTTCTTACCAATTAAATGTTGATAACGTTCATCTTTTGGGTGAACGGCAACAGCAGTATCACCAAGCATTGTTTCGGGTCGAGTTGTGGCAATCTCGATGTAACCTTCTTCATCTTTTAGTGGATAACGCATGTGATAAAAATGACCTTGAACCTCTTCATGAATAACTTCTATATCTGATAAAGCTGTTTTTGTTGCTGGATCCCAGTTAATAATATATTCACCGCGATAGATTAAGTTTTTTTCATATAAGGTAACAAAAACTTCTTTTACAGCCTCAGATAAACCTTGATCTAATGTGAAACGTTCACGAGAATAATCTAAACCAAGTCCTAGCATTGCCCATTGGTCCCGAATAAAGGAAGCATATTCATCTTTCCATTCCCAAGCTTTATCTAGAAACTTTTCGCGACCAAGGTCATATTTGCTTATCCCCTCTTCACGAAGTTTAGTTTCCACTTTCGCTTGTGTTGCAATACCAGCATGATCCATACCTGGTAAATACAAAACATCATAGCCCTGCATACGTTTTATTCTGGTAATCATATCTTGTAGAGTTGTATCCCATGCATGACCAATATGCAGTTTGCCTGTTACATTTGGTGGAGGTATTACAATTGTGTACGGCTTTTTCTTCTTATCTCCATCAGCTTCAAAAAACTTTCCGTCAACCCAATATTTGTAACGTCCTTTTTCAACTGCAGTAGCATCATATTTTGGTGGTAAATTTTGATTCTTTTCACTCATAACGTCTTTTCCTCCTTATTAACATCCAATCGGTTCCGAAAACATAAAAAACCCTTTACATCCAATAAAGGACGAAAAGGGCTAGATTCCGTGGTACCACCTTTGTTTACATTTTCCTAAAAAAATGCACACTCAATTAGGATATAACGGTTCTTCACCGGCTCCTTCTACTATACATTCAAAGTAGCTGCATCCAAGGCGACATTCCAAAACAGATAATCCTAAGAAATCTTTCAGCAAATGATTTCTCTC
Organism: Paraliobacillus zengyii; assembly: GCF_003268595.1. Taxonomy (NCBI): domain Bacteria; kingdom Bacillati; phylum Bacillota; class Bacilli; order Caryophanales; family Bacillaceae; genus Paraliobacillus; species Paraliobacillus zengyii. The sequence continues at coordinate 2,419,821 of NZ_CP029797.1, forward strand.
TCTATTGGCATCTCTTCTGTACTCTTCCTCTTCTTCGCATTTCAATTTCATTTATTCTTATATCAGCTATTTTATACAATTTCTTAGTGAAAAGTCAATAAGCAACTCAAAAAGACAGGCACTATTCGTTTTACCTGTCATAGAATACACCAAAAGAATCAGAGAGGAGTAACCTAAATGAGTCGCTTTTATCGTTTTCGTTTGCCTCCATGGTGTCAACAGTGGTTACTTATAATTGAACGTTGCATGATGCCTATCTTAATCGTGCAATGTGTAAGAACTTTATTTTTTCCAACCACATTTGATGTGCTATTACTAGGTGTTTTTATGGGGATATATATTTCATTCTATTTTAAATGGATTTAATCACTATTTTCTTTCGTTTGATTTTCAATTACTATGTTCCGATTATGTTCAAGCATCTCTTGAAACATTACACCAGCTAACAATCGACGATAATTTTGCAACAGGTTTCTTATTTGAAAAGGCTGTGCTTGAACTTGATCGAAATCTTGGATGACTTTTAAATATCGATAAGGTTGTAATAAATGAATAGCTAATAAACTACGCTCACTATTTGTTAACGGATTTTGTTTTTCATAATATGAAAAGTCGTCTATTATTTTAGTAATGTTTGTATCATGTTGAAAACAGGCTCTATGTAAATAGTTTTGCAGGTCCAACATACTATCACCAAAATGAGCATGCTCCCAGTTAATTAAAACTGCTTGATCTGATGTAAAAATATGATGTGTTGCAGATAAATAACCATGGCAGATTGATTGATAAGTTGTTTGCTCTTCCTTTATATCAGTTAAGTAATTGTCATGCCATTTAGAAAGTTGTTTCAAGGCATTTAGTATATCTCGAAATTGTGTACAAACTTCTAAACCAAACGGTGGCATGTAACGCATCTGTTCAAAATGACCTATGTATTGAAGAAGTAAGGATTTGGCCTCTTCATGCTTTTTCTTTTCATCCTCAATTTTCTCTTCTATTGTCTGCACTTCAATGGAGTAGCCTTGTTTTGTGCTACCATGCAGTCGACCAACAGTTGCAAATAATCCCTGTTGGTGATCTATTGTATGATCGCCATTTTCACTTTCAAACCAAGGGGATAAATAATAAATATTATTTTGATAAGTACAATAAATGCTTCCTTCAGTAGTTCGATAAACAGGTGAAATAACGGAAAGATCTCTAACAGCTTTTAATTGATATAATTCTTGCCACTGCTCAATATTGGCTTCTTCCAATCTTGCGTGTTTTAATGCAAAATTATAGTTATTACTTGTGATCTTCCAAAGTCTCGGAGTTACGCTTGTTACATTAAATAAATCAATTCCATAAGCGCGCAAAATCTCTGTTATAATTTCCACCATTAAACACCTCCATCTTGTATAGAAAAAAAGAAACGATAACACCCACATGGTTAGAAGTGAATGTTACCGTATAACCACTTATTTCTTCTCTTTTTTACGTTTTTCAGGAATATACAAAATCTGACCAATCTTCAAATTATCGTTTGCTAGATCATTTGTTTGTGACAGTTGAATAGGTGATAGATCATAACGATCAGCTAACGTCTGCAACGTATCTGTGTCTTGCACAATACACATGCGAAGCCTTGTATATGCTTGCTCCTCTTCTTCTTCATTAAAAATATCTAATAAATAGGTTGCTTCTTGTTGGTCATCGTCATCACGTTTTGAATCCTTTGTTTTGACCTCTATTCGATTTACTTCTACTTGTTCATCATTATTTACTTCAAATAATTCTTCTGATTCGATGGCTTCGATCGATTCAACTGATGCAACAGATTCAACAGATTCAATTGATTCGATTGATTCTTCTAGATCCTCATGATCAAAAAAGGTCGCAAAAGACTGTGGCTTTTTAGTAGGCCAACGTTCCTTGCTTTCTTCCGTTTCCTCTTGTGATACCGCTTCAACTAAATTAGGTTCTTCACTACGGTTATCCTGACTTTCATTTTCCTCTGCTGCTTCTTTTAGATCAAAAGTAAATGTATCCTCCTTATTAATCCAAGGATCCTCTACATCACTATCCGTTTCTGTTACTTCTTCTTCATATTGCTTTATTTCTTCTAGTTCCTCTAGTTCTTCTAGTTCTTCTCTTTCCTTCACTTCATCGCCATTCACCCCATGAATTGCGATGGAGGCGCGTATTTTTAATTGACTACTTTCAGGTAATTCATAATCAAACGCTTCAATTCCGACCATTATCTCATCTAAATTGGTGACTCTATGCAAAGGAATGGAAACCTCGACAGGAAAGTGATGAGAAAATTGATTTACACCATCATCTTGTGGTTTAACTTCCTCCATATAACGATGCGCTGGGTAGTCGATACTGTCGATATCTTCTCTATTAGCAACAGCTTCGAGATCTAAGTTTTGATCTTCAAAAAAATACTCACCTTTTAATTCCATAACACCCCGGATCGACACGTACTCTCGATATTCTTGAATGGAAATTTCCGGTTCTAAGGAAATTCCAATCATTTCCTTAACTTCCTGTCCGTTTTTAAAGCTTAGTACTTCATTTAAATCAAACGTAAAGACAGAATCATCATAGGACATTGCTACTCCTCCTTCCTAAATAAAACAACGTACCTTCCTTTTACAGATATATGTACCAACTAAAAATATATGCAAAAAAATATTGCGTGAATAAACAACATCTAACCTACTTTAATTATATGATCGATAATAAATTTGATTACCAAAAAGCAAAAAAAAGTGTAGCTTTTAAATTAATCTCAGCTACACTTTTTCATTTATTGATTCGCTATTTTTTTAAATGCAACGCGAGCCGCTGCAATTGTCTTGTCAATGTCTTCATCCGTATGCGCAGTAGATAAAAAGATACCTTCAAACTGAGAAGGTGGTAAAAAGATGCCTTCTTCAATCATTGCGCGATAATAACTAGCAAAATAATCTACATTAGATTTACTTGCTGTTTCATAATTAGTCACTGGCTCTGCATTAAAGAAAAATCCAACCATTGAACCTGCACGATTGACTTGTAAGTCTATCTCAAAGTCTGCTGCAGCTTTTCTATATCCATCAACTAGACGATCAACTTTCGCATTTAGTTTTACATATGCGTCTTGATCCATCGCCTTTAATGTTTGATAACCTGCTGTCATTGCTAATGGATTACCAGATAACGTCCCTGCTTGATAGATATCGCCAGTAGGAGCAATCTTCTCCATGATTTCTCTTTTTCCACCGTAAGCACCAACAGGAAGTCCTCCACCAATTACTTTGCCTAGACAAGTTAAGTCTGGAGTTACATCAAAGTGGCCCTGTGCACAATTATAACCAACACGAAAACCTGTCATCACTTCATCAAAAATAAGAAGCGAGCCATTTTTTTCGGTAATATCTCGTAAATTTTGTAAAAAACCAGCTTGCGGCGGTACAACACCCATATTGCCTGAAACTGGTTCTATAATAACCGCAGCAATATCATCACCAAATTGGTCAAATGCATACTGAACGCTTTCAAAATCGTTATATGGCACCGTAATGGTATGCTGTGCAACAGAACTTGGTACACCGGGGCTATCAGGTAATCCTAAAGTTGCCACTCCAGAACCAGCTTTAATTAGCAATGAGTCACCATGTCCATGGTAGTTTCCTACAAATTTAAGAATTTTGTCGCGACCAGTATATCCTCTAGCAAGTCTTAATGCACTCATTGTCGCTTCTGTCCCCGAATTCACCATTCGCACCATTTCAATTGATGGTACTCGTTCAATAACAAGTTTTGCTAATTGGTTTTCCAATAATGTTGGAGCGCCAAAACTCGTTCCTTTTTCGACTATCTCTTTTAATTTTCCAACCACTCTTGGATCGGCATGCCCTAAAATTAAAGGTCCCCAACTCAAAACGTAATCAATGTAATGATTTCCGTCAATATCCGTAATCCTTGAACCTTTTCCGCTTTCCATAAAAATCGGATTCATTCCTACTGATTTAAATGCTCGAACCGGTGAGTTAACCCCACCAGGTAGAAGATCAACCGCTTCTTTGTAAGCATCAATTGATTTATCGAAATTCCTCATTGTATTGCACCTCTTCCTGCTATTCTTGCAACCACTTAGCAACGTCTTTCGCATGATAGGTCATAATTAAATTTGCACCTGCACGTTTCATTGATGTTAACTTTTCTAGAACAATAGCTCTTTCATTTATCCAGCCATTTTGAGCGGCAGCTTTCACCATTGAATATTCTCCACTAACATTATAAGCTACAATTGGTACATCATGTCGGTCGCGAACATCACGAATGATATCCATATATGATAATGCTGGTTTCACGATTAAGAAATCTGCACCCTCTTCTACATCACTTGCAGCCTCCCGAAGTGCTTCCAATCGATTAGCAGGATCCATCTGATATGTTTTACGATCTCCAAACTGTGGTGCACTTTGCGCAGCATCTCGAAAAGGACCATAAAAAGCCGATGCATATTTTACTGCATAGGACATAATTGGCGTATTTTCAAAACCAGCTTTATCTAACCCTTGACGAATTCCAGCAACAAAGCCATCCATCATATTAGATGGTGCAATAATATCTGCGCCTGCTTTCGCTTGAGAAATAGCTGTTTCTATAATTAATTGTAACGATTGATCATTTTCAACGTCACCGTTATGTATCACACCACAATGTCCATGTGACGTATATTCACATAAACAAGTATCTGCAATCGTCAACATGTCTGGGAAGTTCTTTTTAATTTGACGCAATGCTTGCTGCACTATACCTGTTTCACAATAAGCCTGCGTACCTACTTCATCTTTCTCTTTTGGAATACCAAATAATAGTACACCATGAATGCCTAGACGCTCCAACTCATTTATTTCTTCATCTAAATTGTCTAACGATACCTGAAAACTACCAGGCATAGAAGAAATCTCATGCTTAATATCCTCACCCTCAACAACAAACATAGGATAAATGAGATCATCTGTTGATAATACCGTTTCTCTCACCAAAGCTCTCATATTGACAGAAGACCTTAACCGTCTATGTCTTTTAAAGTTATGTTCTTTCATTACGTTCACCTTCTCTTTCTTGTGAAAAAAAATTGATCATCTCTATTACCATCTTTTCTGTGGTGAATTCTTGTGGTATGCGTATTTTATTAAAACCATTAACTTTTGCTGTCTCAGCGGTGGTTGTGCCAATACATACACATAAACGATGCTGTTTTATCCTCTCAAGGTCTGTTTGAACAGCTTCTAATTGTTGATTAAATGCCTCAATAGTTGACGGACTTGTAAAGGTATAACCGTCAATTTCATCCTGTTTAATAAGCTTTATTAATTCAGTTTGATTGTCTTTGTTGACTACTGTTTCATAAGCAATCAAATAATCTATGTAGACCTGATGGGCCTTTAATACATCTTTCACTTCTAATGGAGATCGATTTCCTACCACCAACAAAACTTTTTCAGCTGAACCAAAATGGGCAACAAACTCTTCAGCCATTGCCTCACTTTGATAATTTGTAGGATGAAAGTCTACTTCATATCCATATGATTGTAGCATTTGCTTCGTCTTTTTACCAATAACAGCAAACTGTAGCCCTTTTAAGACAGATGCATTAATTTCATATCGAACCAGTTGCTCAAAAAAGTAAATAACACCATTCGCACTTGTGAAAAAAATCCACCCATAATCTTTGATGCCATTTAATAATTGATGATGATTTGATTTGTGCAGTCGAAAAGTTAATAACGGAATGTGAATAACTGTCGCACCAACATTCTCTAATTGATTTGAGAATATCTCTCCTTGTTCTTTTGCACGTGTTACAAGAATTGTTTTTCCTTGTAATGGCGAAATCATTCGTTTTCTAACTCCTCTTTCACTTTCCGAACAATTTCATCAGCGCCCTGTTCTTTTAGACGTTTTGCTGCCTCTTGACCAACTGCAACTGGATCTTTACCGCGGATAATTTCATGCAAAATTGTCTTTCCATCGGGTGTAGAGACAAGTGCTGATAATATAATGTCATCCTCATCTAAATAGGCATAACCTGCTATAGGGACTTGACATCCACCTTCTAATAAATGTAAAAATGTGCGCTCTGCAGTTACTGTCCGAGTTGTTTCTTCATCACGAATTTTCTCAAGCCAATAGATTAGTTCTGTATCTGTTTCACGGCATTCAATCGCTAGCGCACCTTGACCAACAGCCGGTACACTTATAGTTGGATCAAGATATTCTGTTACCACTTCTTGACTCCATCCCATTCTACTAAGTCCTGCTGCCGCTAAAATTATCGCGTCAAAATCTTCTTCTTCTAACTTTCGTAGACGTGTATTAATATTACCACGAATCCATTTAATCTCTATATCAGGACGAATTGCTAAAATTTGCGAACTTCTACGTAAACTACTCGTTCCTACGATCGCACCCTTAGGTAAATCTTTGAATAACACATGATTGTTAGATATAAATGCATCACGATGATCTTCCCTTGATGGAATCGTTCCAATAAGTAAACCTGAAGCAACTTTTGAAGGCATATCCTTCATGCTGTGAACAGCTAAATCAATTTCTTCATTATACATTGCCTGCTCAATTTCTTTAACAAACAATCCTTTGCCTCCAACTTTAGACAGGGTTACATCTAAAATTCTATCCCCTTTAGTTGAGATTTTCTTGATCTCGAAAGTAAATGGTGCATTCACTTTTTTTAATTGTTCTATTGCCCATTCAGTTTGCGTTATAGCCAAAGGACTTTTTCGTGAACCAATGATAATGTTCCGCATTCTTAATCATTCCTCTCCAGTTTAAACATGTACATACTTCATTTTAACAATACCCCACCAATAATTACAAAGGGTGGGGTATTGTTTAGCGCATTAGAGCTGGTTCCAATTTAAGATTGGCTGTTTTATTAACAGTCCTCAATGCGATCACATTATTATCTTCTACTTGTTCAGCTATTTTTTCTTTCACTAAATCTTCAATTCCAAAAATCTTTGTTAATAGCTGTAGAGAATCATCTGCCTCAGGACCTACTGATAGTTCTTTGGCCTGTAAGATAGGTTGTTTCAATAACTGATTAATAATACTTTTCGTATGCTTACTAATCACTTTACGCTCACGTTCTGTTAATCCAGGGATTTTCCGTTCTATACTATTCATAGTGTCCGCTTGAATACTTAAGGCATGTTCGCGTAATGAAGATATGATTGGCACAACACCTAATGTTTTTACCCAATCATTAAATTCAACAATTTCTTCTTCTATCAACATTTCAATTTGTTCTGAAGCAATTTTTCTTGAATAATTATTATGATCTACAACACCTTGTAGATCATCTATATCATTTAAATTAATACCTTCCAACGTTGCAATATCAGGATCAATATCACGTGGCAAGGCAATATCTACAATGAATAGTGGTCTGCCTTGTCGATGTTCTACAATTGGTTTAAGCATATCCTTTGTCAAAACAAAATCTTGAGAATCTGTAGAACTAATAAAAATATCAGCTTCTAACAACGCATCATCAAATTCTTGTGCCGAACGCGCTTGTCCTCGGAATTGTTTTGCTAATGCTTGAGCCTTTTCAAATGTACGATTTATAACAGTTATATTCTCAACACCTGAACCCTGTAAATTTTTCGCAGCTAACTCTCCCATTTTACCAGCACCTAGAATTACAATATGCTTATTCGCTAAATTAGGAAACATCTTTTTGGCTAATGTAACTGCAGCATAACTAACAGAGACAGCATTCTCTCCAATTGCAGTTTCTTTATGGGCACGTTTTGCAAGGGTAATTGACTGCTTAAATAATTGGTTAAACATCGTCCCTGTAATACTGTTTCGTTGCGCAAGTAAAAATGCATGTTTCATTTGTCCTAATATTTGTGTTTCTCCAACAACCATTGAATCAAGTCCAGCTGTCACGCGAAACAAATGCTCTTTTGCACCATCATTTTCATAAACAACTAAATGAGAAGTAAAACTTTCTTTATCTAAACCGAACCAACTTGCTAAGAATTGTTTTAAATAATAACGTCCCGTGTGTAATTGATCCACAACAGCATATACCTCTGTACGATTACATGTAGAAACAATCACATTCTCCAAGACACTTTTTTGTTTATTTAACGTCTGCATTGCTTCAACAAGTTCATCCGCTTGAAACGTTAATTTTTCTCTGATATCAATTGGAGCAGTTCTATAATTGACACCAACCATCAGGATATGCACACTATCTACCCCCAAGTTTTCCGTAACACAAGGTTACATATCTTATTATATCATTTTTTATATGAATCAAACGTTTTTAAATAGGGCAATTTTCTTACAATATATTCTCAAAATTAAAAACATCACTTTGTTATCTTTCCCTACCAACATTATGGTAAGATAAGTAATGTTGTTTCTTTAATTATTAATTTCATTTACCTACATACTTTAACATATTTAATAGCTACAATCAACAAATTAATACTACTTAATAATTATTATAAAAAGGAGTTACTAATGCGCAAAAAACATACGCTAACGGCTTTTCTGTTAATTGGAATTGGAACTTATTTTTTATTAAAACAATTAAGATTCCCAATTATTACTGATTTTTACTCATGGCCAACGTTATTGATCATTCTTGGAGTTGCTTTTCTTTTACACAGTTATATCGCGAGAGATTATGATAAATTGTTTCCTGGCGTGATTTTATTAGGAATTGGAAGCCACCACCATGGCTTAAACAACTATTCTTTTTGGATTGATCATTGGGGCATTTATACTATTATTATTGGATTGGCTTTCTTAATTCGTTATCAAAAGACAAAGGCTGGGTTAATACCAGGTTTAATTTTGTTAGCTTTATCATTTATAGCCATCTTTGCGTCTAATCAACCTGGATGGTTTCACTGGATAAATGAATTTATGGCTTTATTAGAAACATTTTGGCCACTTGCTCTTGTATTGTTTGGTGCTTATTTATTATTTAATAAAAAATAGCAAGTCCGCATAACATTATGCAGACTTGCTATTTTTCTGTTAGTTATTTTGCTAGAAAAGAATCAATTGTTCTCCATGCGTCTTCTTTTCCTTGTGCTGTTTCAGAAGAGAATGGAATGATCGTATCAGTTCCTTCAAGTGTCAATGTCTCTTTTATTCTTTTAACATGCTTTGCAACTTGATTCTTTTTAATTTTATCTAACTTTGTAGCGACTACTATAACCGGAATATCATGATGTTTTAAAAATTCATACATAGAAACATCATCCACACTAGGCTGATGACGAATATCTACAACTTGAACAGCAGCACGTAAGTTTTCACGTTCCAAAAAATACTCTTCAATCATGTTTCCCCATGCTTCTCGTTCTGTTTTTGAAACTTTTGCATAACCATACCCAGGTACATCTACAAAGTGGAAAAAGTCGTTAATTTTATAAAAATTAAGTGTTTGTGTTTTTCCTGGCTTTGAAGATGTTCGGGCTAATGCCTTTCGATTAATTAATTTATTAATAAATGAAGACTTGCCAACATTGGATCTACCAGCTAAAGCGATCTCTGGAAGACCTCCAGTTGGATATTGCTTTTGTGATACAGCGCTAATAATTATTTCAGCTTTTGTTACTTTCATATTAATCCCCCACTAAAGCATGTTCTAATACTGTGTCTAAATGTTGCACAGCTATAAATGTTAACTCCTCACGTACACTTTTAGGTATATCGTCTAAGTCTTTCTCATTATCTTTCGGAATAATGATTGTTGTTATTCCAGCTCTATGCGCACTCAAAGCTTTTTCTTTTAGACCACCGATAGGTAACACACGACCACGTAATGTAATTTCACCAGTCATACCAACCTCTTTTTTCACAGCTCGATTAGTAAGTGCTGATACCAATGCAGTTGCTATTGTAATACCGGCAGAAGGACCATCTTTTGGTGTTCCTCCCTCTGGTACGTGAATGTGAATATCATTTTTTTGATAAAAATCAGGATCCACGTTTAGCACTTCAGCACGCGAGCGGATATAACTAAAGGCAGCCTGCGCGGATTCCTTCATAACGTCTCCTAGCTTTCCAGTTAACGTTAACTTACCTTTTCCAGGTACAATACTAACTTCAATTGCAAGTATATCACCACCAGCAGAAGTATAAGCAAGTCCAGTTGCCGTACCAATCTGATCTACTTCCTCCATCATACCGTACTGAAACAATGGTTTGCCCAATAAGCTCTCCAACTGCTTCTCCGTCACAATAACTTTCTTTTTATCTTCTGAAATAATAATTTTAGCAGCCTTTCGACTGATAGATGCTAACTGACGTTCTAAACCACGAACACCAGCTTCTCTCGTATAACGACGAATTAATTTCAGTAATGCTTCATCTCTTAATTGAAGTTGTCCTTTTTGAAGCCCATTTTCTTCTATCTGTTTAGATAGTAAGTGTTCTTTGGCTATGTGTTGTTTCTCTAACTCTGTATACCCTGCTATCGAAATAATTTCCATCCTATCTAATAAAGGACGTGGAATAGTTTGTAAGGTGTTAGCTGTCGCAACAAACATAACTTGACTTAGATCGTATGTTTCTTCAATAAAGTGATCACTAAAGTTACTGTTTTGTTCAGGATCCAATACCTCTAACATTGCTGAAGATGGATCACCCCTGAAATCACTAGCCATTTTATCAATTTCATCTAGTAAGAAAACGGGATTAACCGTTTCCGCCTTTTTCATGCCTTGCATTATTCTTCCTGGCATTGCACCAATGTATGTTCTTCGATGTCCTCTTATCTCAGCTTCATCACGAACACCACCCAAAGAAATGCGAACAAATTTTCGATTTATTGCCCGGGCAATTGATTTTGCGAGAGAGGTTTTACCTACCCCTGGTGGACCGACTAAACATAGAATTGGCCCTTTTAATGATTTTGTTAAGTGTTGCACCGCTAAGTATTCCAATACTCTTTCTTTAACTTTTTCCAATCCATAATGATCTTCATCTAAAATCGTTTCTGCATGATGGATATCTAGATTATCATCTGTTACATTAGTCCACGGTAACGCTATTAACCATTCAATATAATTTCGTATCACGGAACTTTCTGCTGACGTTTGAGGTACTTTCTCAAATCTATCCAATTCTTTATTAGCAATTTTTAATATACGTTCTGGCATATCAGAAGCAAGTATCTTTTCTTTAAGATCTGCAACATCTCCTGTTTTACCATCTTTATCGCCTAATTCTTTTTGGATAGCCTTCATTTGTTCCCGTAAGTAGTACTCTTTTTGCGTTTTTTCCATTGATTTCTTTACATGAATTCCTATCTTCTTTTCTAAATCTAGTACTTCTCTTTCATTAGAAATATATTGGATCAATGTTTTTAATCGTTTCTTTATGTCGTTTGTTTCTAATAATTCTTGTTTTACTTTTATCTTCAGCGATAAATGAGAAGCTACAATATCAGCTAAACGGCCTGCTTCTTCTATATCTTTTACTGTTTCATAGGTTTCTTTATTAAGTTTTGTTGAGATCTTTATGTACTGTTCAAATTGTTCTAACAAAGAACGCAGTAGAGCTGTTTCTTCATTTTTATCAGCATGTTCATCTTTAACGGATTCAATTTCTACAATGAATTGATCTTTATCTTCTATAAATTGAACAATCTGACCTCTACTTAATCCTTCTACTAGAACACGAAATGTACCATTAGGTAACTTCAACATCTGTTTCACTTTTGCAATTGTACCAATTCGATGTAAATCTGTTTCACTTGGATCATCTATTGAACTGTCCTTTTGCGCTACAAGAAAAATGGTGTTCTCTTCTACCATTGCTCGTTCTAACGCATGTACAGAGCGCTCTCTACCTACATCTAAATGCAAAACCATTGTAGGAAATACGAGAATACCTCGTAAAGGAAGGAGTGGTATTTGAATGTTGCTTGTTTCAGTCATTTCTGTACCTCCGAATCGCATAAATTAACTTGATTTCTTATTATCATTATACATCTTTTCAGTTGATGTAGTATTTGCTTCTAATACATAGGGTAATGCCTCTTGAAAAGTCTCAATTGGAATCACATTAATCCCTTTAATCTTCTGCGTCAGTGCTTGGTGATTTGCCTTAGGTATTAGTACTGTTTTAGCACCCGCATCTTTAGCTGCTTTTATTTTTATTGTAACGCCACCAATAGGTAAAACTTGTCCGTAAAGGCCTAATTCACCAGTCATTGCAACATTACAACTAATAGGAACCTTTTTCATACAGGAGTATATCCCCATTGCGATAGCTAAACCTGCAGACGGGCCATCCACTGGCGTACCACCAGGGAAATTAACATGAATATCATATTGATGTGCTGGTATCCCAATTGATTTTAAAAAGGTGACCACAGTTTCTACTGAAGCTTTGGCCATACTTTTTCGTTTAATTGACTTTGATTGCGTTCCTATCGTTTCTTCCTCTGCTATGCCTGTAATTATTATTTTAGAATCTTTTAATGCTGGCAACAATAAAACTTCCAGTGGTAACAAATAACCTGTACTAGGACCTAGCAAGGCCAATCCATTTACTTTACCAATTTTACTTTCTAATGGTATTTGACTAATAGGACGTGGAGTTAACCTACTTATTTCAGTAACCCATTCCATGTCAGCTAGTTCAATTGATTGTCTGCTTTCTTTCATTGCAACACTTGCAGCGATTTGAATTAGATTAACTGCTTCACGACCATTTTGTGCATAAATAGCTAACATATTTAATGCTTCATTTGATAAAGGAACAGCTACCTTATCACTGGCACGTTTTGCAATTGTCATCATATCTTCTTTCTCTAAATCACGGAAATATATCTCCAAACAACGAGATCGGATCGCAGGTGGGATTTCCTCTGGCATTCGTGTTGTTGCTCCAATTAAACGAAAATCAGCAGGTAATCCTTCTGTAAATATCCGATGAATATGTCGCGGAATATTTTGATTTTCCTCACTGTAATAAGCACTCTCATAGTGGACAACGCCATCTTCTAGCACTTTTAATAATTTATTCATTTGAATTGGGTGTAATTCACCAATCTCATCAATAAATAAAATTCCACCATGTGCATTTGAAACTGCTCCACGTTTTGGTTGAGGAATTCCAGCTTGTCCCATTGCTCCTGCACCTTGATAAATAGGATCGTGTACAGAACCTATCAATGGATCAGCTATACCACGTTCATCAAATCGAGCAGTTGTTGCATCCAATTCAATAAATGGTGCACTCATAACAAAAGGAGAATCTTTATTTTTTCTTGCTTCCTCTAATACTAATCTTGCTGCAGCGGTTTTTCCAATACCAGGTGGTCCATATATAAGGACATGCTGTGGGTTACTGTTACATATTGCAGCTCGCAACGCTTCAATTCCATCTTCTTGTCCAACCACATCTGATAAAACTTTTGGTCTAACTTTTTCTGATAAAGGTTTGGTTAAGCGAATGTTTTTCATGGCTCGTAATGATTCAAGTTCTTTTTTTGACTCTTTTTCTATAACATTTTTACTAGCTCGTTGGCTCTTTAACATATTCCAAAAATAAAGCCCAATCACAATCCCAAAAAACAGTTGAATAATCATTACAATACTAACAAGATCCATATGCTACCTCCGAAATTTAAGATACATGTTAGTATTTCCCCAAATCCAATACCTAAACAAAAAAACAACGAATTAACTTATATGTATAGTGAAATCCCTTGCTATTAGATAACAAGGGATTTCTATCAAATTATAATACTTTACGCACTTTCTTTAGGTGTCTCTTTATTTTCATCTTGTACCGTTCCATCTTCTAGGATCAATTTCGGACGACCATTTTCCAATGTAACAGTTTCCTTCGTAATAACACATTTAACAATATCATCTCGTGAAGGTAGTTCGAACATCACATCTAACATGATACTCTCAAGGATAGAGCGAAGTCCACGTGCACCAGTTTTTCGTTCGATTGCTTTTTTAGCAACTTCTATTAACGCTTCCTCTTCAAATTCTAATTCAACATTATCAATTTGGAACAATCGTTCATATTGTTTAACTAATGCATTTTTAGGTTTTGTTAGAATTTCTATTAGCGCCGCTTCATCTAATGGCTCTAAACTACCGATGATTGGTAAACGACCAATAAATTCAGGAATTAGACCAAACTTCAATAAATCTTCTGGTAATACTTTTTGAAGAAGTTCACCTTTGTCCATTTCGTTATTCTCTGTATCAGCACCAAAGCCAATTACCTTTTTACCTAAGCGACTTTTAATAATCTGGTCAATACCATCAAATGCACCGCCACAAATAAATAGAACATTTGTTGTATCTATTTGAATGAATTCTTGATGCGGATGCTTACGTCCACCTTGAGGTGGCACACTAGCAGTAGTTCCTTCAAGAATTTTAAGTAACGCTTGTTGAACACCTTCACCAGAAACATCACGTGTAATCGACGGATTCTCAGATTTACGAGCAACTTTATCAATTTCATCTATATAGATAATACCTTTTTCAGCTTTTTCTACATCGTAATCTGCTGCCTGAATTAACTTCAATAAGATATTCTCTACATCTTCACCAACATACCCTGCCTCTGTTAATGATGTTGCATCAGCAATTGCAAATGGTACATTTAATATTCGTGCTAATGTTTGTGCTAAAAGAGTTTTACCACTACCAGTTGGACCAATCATTGCAATGTTACTCTTTGAAAGTTCTACATCATCAGTACCTCTTGTTGCATTAATACGTTTATAGTGATTGTATACGGCTACAGATAGATTCTTCTTCGCTTTGTCTTGACCAATTACATAGTCACTTAGAATATCACGTATTTCTTGTGGTTTTGGAACGTCCTTAAATTCTACTTCTTCGTCTGTTCCTAACTCTTCTTCCACAATTTCTGTACATAATTCAATACATTCATCACATATATAAACTCCTGGACCAGCGACAAGCTTTCTTACCTGATCTTGGCTTTTTCCGCAAAACGAACACTTTAATTGTCCTTTTTCTTCATTAAATTTATACAACCATTTCACCCCTCAAGTGTAAAAATATCTATTTGATAGGAAGAAGCATCTACATCCCTATATCTTATAGCCTCTCTTCAACATGATATCAGATAAAAGCATGATTACAAAGTAATACACTTTTAATTCTAAAAACAGTCTTTCCTATCTTGCTTGTTACTAAACAAACGTTGAATTAAAATTGTCTACAACATTTGTTAAATTCAAACTAATTTGTCCACTTTATTATGTATACTATTTGGTAAATGTCAAATAATTTGCTGTATGTAATGTTATGTATGTCATCTATTTGTTTCATTATAGAAGAGAAAACAAGGCACGTTTTTGATGTACCTCGTTTTCTAATTACTATAATCTTGTTAAATAAACTTCTTATTTCGTTTTACTATTTTCAGCAAGAAAGTCGATTGATTTTTTGAATTTAAGATCGTCTTTAATTGCATCTGTATTTCCACCAAGCATTTGTGTAAGTTGTTCTACATCAACTTGGTACATACCTGCCATTGATTCTAACTCTTGATTTACATCTTCATCAGTTGCTTCAATGTTTTCAGCAATCGCTATAGCATCAAGTGTAAGGTTTGTTTTTACACGTTTTGCAGCATCTTCTTTCATTTGTTCTTTAAGTGCATCGGCATCTTGACCAGAGAATTGGTAGTACATGTCTAGTGTCATACCTTGCTGTTGTAATTTCTGTTCAAATTCACGTAACATGCGATCTAATTCAGTTGTTACCATTACTTCTGGAATGTCAACTACCGCATTATCAGACGCTTGCTGAATAAGTGACTCACGTTTATTGTTCTCAGCTTCTGTTTTCTTTTGCTCTTCTAAACGATTCTTAATCTTTTCTTTTAATTCTGCTAAAGTTTCTACTTCTTCATCAACGTCCTTAGCAAATTCATCATCCAACTCTGGTAATTCTTTTCCTTTAACTTCATGAATTTTAACTTTGAAAGTAGCTTCTTTACCAGCTAATTCCTCAGCATGATACTCTTCAGGGAAAGTCACTGTAACTTCTGATTCTTCACCAGCCTTCTTACCAACTAGCTGTTCTTCAAAACCAGGAATGAAAGAACCTGAACCGATTTCTAATGAATGATTTTCTGCAGATCCACCTTCAAAAGCTTCTCCATTTACAAAACCATCAAAGTCCATCACAACAGTGTCACCTTCTTCTATTGCAGAACCTTCGTCTTTAACAACAAGCTCAGCTTGGTGTCCTCTTTGATGCTCTAAGTCACTCTCAACATCTTCATCTGTAACTTCTACAGCTTCTTCTTCAACTTCTAATCCTTTATAATCACCTAATGTTACTTCTGGCTTAACCGTAACATTTGCTGTGAAAATAAGATTACTTCCCTTTTCAATCTGCGCAATATCAATTTCAGGTTGGTCGATTGGTTCAATACCAGTCTCCTCAATAGCCTGTGTGTAAGATTCAGGTAGAATGATATCTACTGCATCTTGATAAAGTGATTCAGCTCCAAAACGTTGTTCAAATAATCCACGTGGTACTTTACCTTTACGGAATCCAGGTAGTTGTACATCTTTCACTACTTTTTTGAAAGCTTGATCTAATGCTTCGTTGAATTTTTCAGCTTCCACTTCAACTGTTAAAAGGCCTTTATTACCTTCTTGTTTTTCCCATTTTGCTGTCATACTATTCCCTCCAAAAATCTATAAGTAATTCTATTTGCCGTTCATTCATTGTACGATGCTTCTTATACGAGACCGAACGCAAATTGCGACCATCTTATTATAACATAAACGTCCGGCCTTTCAAGATTTAGAATCAAGATCCACTGTTATTTCCAATTCTGATTATTCTTCCATTATGGAGAAATAGATTTTCTCACAATATAATATTTCATCTATGTATTGCCCAATTTCTTCATCTTTCATTGTTTCCGCTACTTTTGGTTCATCTATAAATGATGATGTAACAAGATGAACTAAAGCTTTTTTCATCATATCAGCTTCTGATTTATCCACAATAAAAGGGTACCTAACATACAAGTATCTATACAATAATTGATCTGCTAGTTCAAATAGGGTTGGATTATCTTGTTCAAGCTTTTCTAAACTTTTTCTTATGTCATTACGAAAAGGGTGATCCATAATAAAAGGGTATGTACTTGGATTAATTACCATTACTTTTGAAAACTTTTCAATGTTTATGTCTTGGTCAATTGATTCTGCTTGTAATAAACCTAAAATGGAGGTTTTAATTACTGGATGCACAATTTTATTTAAGAGTATTTCTTCAAAAAGATTCAGATAAGCAGATAAGTCGCTTTGATGTAAGTGATTAACTAAATGCCATTGTAATACTGTGTCATCTCGTTCAACAGCGTCTTCTAATTCTTTTAATGTTGACATGGCCTGTTTTTCTTGTTGCTCTTCTCGTAGCCTTTCATTTAAATGATAAAGCGTTTCTAATTGCGTTCTAAAAGGATCAGGAAGTTTTTCATGAATAACATCCTCTAACAATTCAGACACCTCTTGATACTTACTCGCTTGAAACAATAACGTAGCATATATATGTATGTATGAGAAGTAATTAGCATCCTTATTTGCAAGTAGTGATTCACATAATTCTTCTGCCTCTTCTTGCATTCCAAGTTCCATTAAACACGTTAACTTGCCAACAGATATTTCTTGGTTGTTAATTTGATAAGAAAGCAACGTGTTAAATCCATCTAAAGCTTCATGAAATCTTTTTTCACGTAAAGCTTGGTATGCTTCACTTTCCAAATCCTTCTTCCATTTTGGGAAAAGGACGACTTTTTGATCATTATGCTGCATGAGACATCCCACTCTCAGATAATAGTTTATATGCCCATATTAATGGAAATAATAACCTTAGGCAATATTATTCTATTTTTACTATTTGTTTTAATAAATCATTCCCTTTTTAAAATTAATTCAAACTAGACAGTTTCACAGATATAGTTTGCAAATATAATGAACACTGGTTTTAAATGAACTTTTTTATGAAACACACTTATATTAATTCCTATTACAAATTTAACGATCCTCCTTACTACTTATTATAATACTACTTTTACTTCAAAATTAAAAACCTAGATTTTATTTATTTGAAAATTCTGTTATCATTATACTACTTATTTGTTTATTACCCCACTATTATAGTGGTACTATGTCCTATAGGAGGTGTACTTATGATGAATGAACAAAATGCGATAAAGTTAGAAATTGTTGCTAGGAGAGCATTAAATATAAAACATAAAGACGGAATGGCAGGCACTATTTCCAAAGACTTTATATTACATAATAATGGTGCTTTTACAATTATATGTGCCTCTCTTGCTCCTTATTATCTTCACGCAACAAGTGAGCAAAGAATCATCTTAGACTCCATGATAGAAAACTACCGAATATTAAATGATTGCGATAAACAAACCTACTTTAAAATGATCGCCCTTGTTGCTGAAGAATTACGTAACTTTTTAAACGAACTGGGAGTTCAAGATGCAGATTAATACTAACAAAGGATAGTGATATAATGGCTCCTATTCCAATAATGATAGATTTAAAAGGACAAAAGGTTGTAGTAATTGGTGGAGGAAAGGTAGCACAAAGAAGAATTGATACCTTGCTTGATCATGCTGCTATTATTACCGTAATAAGTCCAACCGCAACGAAAACTATCGAATCTTTACATAAACAAAAAAAAATACGATGGCATGAAAAGGTAGTAGAAGAATGTGATCTAGATAATGCTTTTCTTATCATTGTTGCAACGAATAACTCTGCGGTTAATCACTCGGTAATTAAATCGGCACCAAAGAGCGCATTAATTAATGCGGTTGAAGATGCTAAACAAGGAAATGTGCAATTTCCGATTCATTTGAAGCGTGGAAAACTATCCATTGCTATCTCTACAAACGGAGCAAGCCCTGCATTTGCAAAAAAAGTAAAACATGAATTAGAAAATAAATATGATGAACAGTATCAGGCGTATATGGATTTTTTATTTGATGCACGTCAATTAGTGAAAAATGCAAATCTAGATAGAGACGAGAAGAAAAAAATATTACATTCACTAATTAATGAAGAATTACTTGATATAAACCTCCAAAAACAAACACTCGATTCTTTAAAATTAGAATTACATAAAAAAGCTAGCGAATGATCTATTAATAAATCACTTGCTAGCTTCTTTATTGTTAAATTAATGTTGGAATAGGTTCTTCATTCCTAATCGCTTCTACTACTCTATTTTTTAATTGCTCACAAACATGATCATGGTCACCAAGGTAATCACAAATAATGACTTCTTGCTCTGGGTTCAAACTCAGTTCATCTACAAATTCTCTTATTTCCTTCATTAAAATACCCGTGAAAAGCAAATAAGGAAGGATAACGATATGTTCTGCACCAGTTGAGACAGTCGCTTTGAGTTTGTCTTTGAATTTAGGTGTGGCTGCAGCGAGGAAACATTTTTCAACTGAGGATACATGCACTCTTCCTTGTAAGGAATCTGCAATTGATTGTATATCATTTACAGCGTCTTGATCACTACTACCTCTTCCAACAAGTAAGATATTTGTTTGAGGAGTTAAGACTGTTCGCTCTTCTAATCTCTCAACTAAAACATCATTCATCTTCTCCTGAACACCGATGGGTTTCCCATAACTAAATTGTACATCTTGATACTTGTTTTGAGCATGTTCTAATTCTTCTGGTATATCTTTCTTAGCGTGACCAGCTGTTAGTAACAACACAGGCACAACAGCAATTTTAGTTGCCCCTTGTTTAATACATTGATCGACACCCTCTATAATAGACGGACTTGCCAATTCCAAAAAACAATATTCTTGAATTTCCGTATCAACTAATTTCATTGTCTTCTCAATGAAATTAATTGCTTCTTGTGCAGCTTTTTTTACACGACTACCATGACAAACATATAATACAGCTTGAATGTTAATCACTCCTTTTTAATATAGCAGGTATAAGTTCGATTCTAAAAGGCTTCCTTTAATTCAAAATCAGATTTACTAGAATTAATTTGTTTCAATCTGTTAATTCTTTCTCGGAAAGTAACAATTTCTCCTATAACAATCATTGCTGGATTTTGAATTCCTTCTTCCTCAACAATAGAAACAATTGATTCAAGTGTTCCAATTACTGTCTTTTGCTCATCGGTTGTTCCTTGCTGGATGATTGCTACAGGAGTTTCTTTACTTTTTCCATATTTTAAAAGTTGATCACAAATATAAGGTAAATTTCCGATCCCCATATAGATAGCCAAAGTATCCACTGCATGAGCAAGACTCTCCCATTTAATATCATGAGGCTTACCTTTCTTACAATGACCGGTAACGACGGCAAAAGAATTACCTAATTCACGGTGTGTTAAAGGAATATCCGCATATGCAGGGGCCGCGATACCTGCAGTAATTCCTGGAACAACTTGATAATCTATTCCATTTTCCGCTAACACTTCCACCTCTTCAGCACCACGACCATATATAAAGGGATCTCCACCTTTAAGTCTTACTACCATTTTACCTTGCGATGCATATTTAACTAACAAGTCATTAATTGTCTCTTGTATCATCATATGATACTTTGGTAGTTTTCCGCAATAGATTAAATTCGCATTTTCCTTAGCTTCTGTAAGTAACGCTTTATTAACAAGGCGATCATATAATATAACGTCCGCTTGTCTAATCAATTTTAACGCTTTTACAGTTATTAAGTCGGGATCACCTGGACCTGCTCCAACAATATACACTTTTCCCACAATGAACCCTCCTCTTTAGACTTAAGAGCTTCCTTATTCACGTAAAACTTTTTATCTATTACTTTTCCATTAAAACATATACTTGATCTTCTGTAACCTCAGTAGTATATGTTTGGACACAACCCTCATCTGGTGCTTGTGCTTTTCCATCAACCATACTTATTTTCCAATCATGCATTGGGCAAAAAACATGGTCACCACTTACCATTCCTTCTGCCAGTACGCCACCCTTGTGTGGACAACGGTTTTCAATAGCTCGGATATCTCCACTAGCTAATTTAAAAACCGCCACCTCTTGATCACCAATTATAACTGTTTTTCCAAGCTTTTTCGGCAATTCAGAATAGTTGCCAACGAAAATCCGTCGTTGTGTTTTTTCCATGTAGATCCCCCCGATTTTTTTATTTAGAAGTTGATGTAACATTTACTTTTTCATAAAGTTCTCTTAACGTTTCTTCATTATTAATCACTTCACTCCAAGGTTCCTGAATAGCAGATAAGGCAATATCCATTCTTTCATTTAGCTCATCACGAGTCTCTTTGACTGCTAATATTTCTTTAACATGGTCAATACCTAAGCGATCGACCCAGCTAGAAGTTCTTTCTAAATAATTGCCAGTTTCTCTATAATATTGCAAGTATGCTCCAACCCATTCCATTACTTCATCCTCTGTTTTCACCTTACATAATAGGTCACCTTGTCTAAGTTCTGTACCTCCGTTACCACCAACATGTAACTCCCAGACACCATCTAGACCAACGATACCGACATCTTTAATTCCACCTTCTGCACAATTCCTTGGGCAAGCAGATACAGCCATTTTTAATTTGTGTGGTCCAGATATACCTTCAAATTTTTTCTCTAATTTAATTCCCATACCAGTTGAATCTTGTGTACCGAATCTACAGAACTCAGAACCAACACACGTTTTAACTGTACGAAGTCCTTTCTGATATGCATGACCAGATTTCATCCCTAGGTCTGCCCACATGTCTGGTAAGTCTTGTTTCTTAACACCGAGTAAATTTATTCTTTGTCCACCTGTTAACTTAATCATACCGACATCATATTTATCTGCTGCATCTGCAATTTTCCTAAGATCTACAGCATTCGTTACACCACCATACATTCTAGGGATAACACTAAATGTGCCATCTTTTTGAATATTAGCATGAAGGCGTTCGTTAACGTATCGAGATTCCTTTTCATCCTCATAATCAGTTGGATTAAGCATACCTAAATAATAATTTAAGGCCGGTTTACATTTTGAACAACCTTCTTCATTACTCCAACCTAATACATTCATAACTTCACGTGTATGTGTAAGGCCTTTTTCTTTAATTTCCTCAATTACTTCATCTCTTGATAAAGTTGTACAGCCGCAAACAGATACCTTTTGATTTTCATTATAATCATCACCGAGTGTGTATTCTAACAAATCAGATACAAGTGATTTACAGGTTCCACAAGAACGAGATGCATTCGTGCAACCTTTTACTTCTTCAAGTGACTTTAAACCTTTTGAATTAATTGCATCGACTATTGTGCCTTTACTTACACCATTACACCCACATATCAATTCATCATATGGCATTTCAGCTACTAAACTTGCCCCTGACTGTTCGCTTTCGTTAGCATTTAAATATTCTTCAACATCTGCTGCTTTTTTAATAAGACTTAACAGCCGTGTACCATCTTTTGTATCACCAAATAGCACAGCACCTGCTAATTTACCATCTTCAACTATTAACTTTTTATAGGTTCCGTTCCATTCATCAAACACTTTTATCGATTTCGTATTTTTATCTTCATCTATTTTACCAGTTGAGAAGACATCAACACCCGAAACTTTTAATTGGGTAGAAACGACTGTCCCTTTATAACCATCACATGGAACACCACATAACTGTTTTGCTAAAGCTTGCCCTTGTTCATATAAAGGAGCAACTAGTCCATAGACCATCTCTTGGTGTTCAACACACTCACCAACCGCAAAAATATTTGGCGTCTCCGTCTCCATATAATCATTAACAATTATTCCTCGATTAACTTTAATCCCATTCTCCATTGCCAATGCAACATTAGGCTTTATTCCTACTGCCATAACAATTAAGTCAGCATCAATTTCTTCCCCGTCATTAAATCTAAGACCGCTAACTTTTTCCTCACCGGTAATTTCTGCTGTTTGTTTATTTAATAGAAAGTTCATTCCTTGTTCTTCTAATTCTTTTTGAAGAAGTCTTCCTGCTGGTTCATCTAACTGGCGATCCATTAAATAATCATTTATATGGATAACATCCACTTCCATACCTAAGTTGAGTAATCCACGAGCCGCTTCAAGACCAAGTAAACCTGCACCAATAACTGCTGCTTTTTTATGTTTCTTTGAATAATCAATCATTTTTTCACAATCTTTAATATCGCGAAACCCTGTAACTCCCTCTTTATCTGCACCTGGTAAAGGCAAAATAAATGCATTAGATCCAGTTGCGATAATTAATTTATCGTATGGCTCTTCTCTACCTTTATCTGTTGATACTACTTGTTTAGTTTTATCTATATTTATGACTGTTTCGCCTGGATATAATCGGATGTTATTATCTTCATACCATTGCCATTCATTTAATGTGATATCACTTACGTCTGTATCACCTTGCAAAACTTTTGATAATTGAATTCTATTATAGTTTGGATATGGTTCGCTACCGAAAACGGTAATCTCAAATTGATTTGGTTTAAGTTTTAACACTTCTTCAATCGCTCTAATTCCTGCCATCCCGTTTCCAATTAAAAGCAACTTTTGTTTTGGCATGTGAATAACTCCTCCAAATAGTTTAATTTTCTGAAAATTCATCTTATATCTAATATAAACATACTTAAAACATGTATTCAATTTACTTGTTAGATAAGCTGACAGTGTTATTCTTATGCATTTTTATGTGAAAACATATATAAATAATACAAAAGACAACCTACTAATGCGTAGATTGCCTTTTGTTCAACTATGTTTCTCTTAAATTAATGTTCTATTAAATGGGTAAATTGTTTCGAATGCTCCATTGCAAACTGAATGATTTGGTTGTACGTATCTTGATCATATTGGTTTCTGAAAGGGGTATAGATCTTTGCTGTTCCCTCATCAATTATTTTAACCCTTTCTCCACCACGCACATAAAGTGTGACATATAAGAAAGGTTCTGCCATATTATTTTCTACGAGAAATTCTTTAGGAAACGTTGCATTAATTAGTAGACGGTCTTCCACATGTTTTAAGGAAAGATGGCTGAAAAATTCAAGATTCTTAATATCATTTATAAACAATGAAAAGTCCTCCTTCTCAATCACTTAAAGATACAATAGTTATTTTTGTTAGCTAAATCTAATTTTAACATATAAATCCAATTCATAATGTAATCTTTCCATTAAAATCTGATTACATATTAATTGCTATCTTTACATGATTTCGAATACTTACTAATGAGATAAAACAAAAGAGGAATGTGGGGATTATTTCGAATTCTTAAGGGAGAGAACATTATTTTAATTCAAACGAAGCGACTAGACATACGTGTTTATTTTGGAGACTTTCATCTCATTTAATCAATTCTTCAATTTCATTTTTATTATAATGATCTATTACACCAGGCTTTGAACTTATATAATCAACTATCTCCTCTTTTTTAAGCTCTAAAGTTAGATTTAATCCTTTCATAATCATAGTAAGATATTGCTTGGAAGGCTTGCTAAAAGGAACATCTAAATCCCAGTCTGCAGTAAATGTTACAATTGGATAGCCATCTACTTCTCCAAGATAAAGGAGCGTTCCGTACCACGAATCCCTATATGTCATTACACCATTTTTTATTAGTTCAGTTAAATCTATCTTCAAATCTGCTTGATTATTTTCTTGTTTAACTAAATCCAAAAACTGATCCTTTGTTATTAAATATTTTCTGCTGTATGTAAGATGTTTTTATCTTGCTTCAACCCGATAAATGCTACACCTTGTTTTTGCCAGCGAACAGAGTTTTTCGCAAAATATAAAGGTAAATTCATCTTGTATGTCACTTCTTTTATTGGAAGTGACTTATCTTTACAACCGACTTCCACTTTAGAAGAGCCCTCTGCCTTGCCACCTTTTATATAACATAAAAATTTATCCCTATTTAAATTTGAGCCATAGCTCGCATACCAAACGTATTCGAGTTTTTTTAACTTCTGGTCCATTACATCAAATCCTAATGAGATTTAGACAATAAAAAGCATTTAATAGTAGGAATTTTCTTCATTTTTCATTAGCCATATCACTTTTGCTACATGCTTGAACAAATACTTGGAAGATGTCTTGCATACGAGAATCTATATCGACCATCTCCTCAGGATGCCATTGAATACCTAACATAAATGAATGATTAGTTGGTCCCTCAACTGCTTCTATTAAACCATCTGGAGTAGTTGCTACCGTTTTAAGATTAGATGCAAGCTTATTAATCGATTGGTGATGTATACTGTTCACCCGTATCTTTGTATCATTAAATATTTGATATAACATACTATCTTCATTGATCTGCACGTCATGTGTTGGCTCTTGTCTATCACTTTGCTGGTAATGCTTAATTACTTTGGGGTTAGCTTTTTCAATATCTTGAATAACCGTTCCACCCTGCGCAGCATTTAACATCGTTATCCCTCTACAAATTGCCAAGAGTGGTTTCTTTTGTTGTTACACACTTTTAACAAGAGCAATCTCCATTAAATCTCGCTTTAAATTTGTTTGTATGAACTCGGATCAACATCTTCTCCATTACTTAAAATGATTTCATTACATATGGACACCCATACTTCAGCATGAGAACTTTTTTATTCATATTACGTTTAGATCAATCGCACTTGGATTAACTATCCATAACCATAAATTAACCTATATTCTTTAGATGATATCCCTTGCTACAAAATGCTATAGATTAGCGCTTTGTAGCATTTTTTTATTTTTAATTATTTCATTTTTTTATACTTTATTACGAGTATTCACGAAATTGGTATCCTGTGATGGTTTCTTTTATATCGAGCTTTATATAAAAATGAAACTTAACTTACCTACAAATTTTTATTTATTATCCTTATTACTTAATAAACCTTTTTCATACCAAATTTGAAAAACATATATCAAAAGGGATACGCCGATCATCATCAAATATGTAATATGTGGCGACAATTCTCCCGAAGCCATTCCAAGTTTTTGTTGGAATGGATACCATAAATATATGTATGCACCATCTAATATTAGGTTTGTTATTAAATAAGCAATAAATTTTCCATAGGTAAACTTAAAAATCCATATTGTTGCTACTAAATAAGCACTATATACCCAAGGAATATTTGCAACTTTGTCCCACTCAAATAGCCCTGATTCTCTCCACCAATTATAATGATATGCAGCTTGGTAAGTAAGCGTGTTGACTACAGTAACAAACAATCCAACTGGTAGAAATCTTCTAAGCGTTTTATCTCCAATTAGTACCAATGATGCAATTGGAAGTAAAAACATTAGCCATAGTATTATTTGATTCATATTATTATCCTTTCCAATCAATGCGTTTAATCTAGATATTCCCCATATGTTTAAATTAAATGTAATGATTGGAAAAATATTTAAGACTTTCTTTAAGGCAATTTTAAGTGAAGATAAATTATAGAAGTAGCCATACTTTATCATGCAAGAAAAGAATTGAGGTAGATGTTCGGACGTTTGAGACTTCTTAAACATCGAGGATATAGTTGATATTTCTCTACAATAGGCTCTGTTAATGTTTATTGTTAATAATTTGATTTATCCGAACCTATGTTCCATAATAGGTTTAGCTACCAAAACGTTGGTCATGACCGTGAGATCAACTGATATTCTTAAAGCCATTCAAAACTAAATTCAGCAGAGAAACATCGTTTGTGAGAATATTTAATTGATTCTTCCTGCATCGTCCTCGACAGAAACTGTTCTTCACAAGAAATTTCTAAGTGTGAAAAAGAGTGGATATCATTGATCTGATTGCGAGTCGAAACATATTGTTCGTTATCTACATTATAAATGGTGTGAAAAGTTTTCAATTTGTACAAGAATAATAAGGAGAAAGGAGAATAGACATGATTAAAATGTTTTTAACATCTTCGCTTAAAGATGTCGTTGGTCTATTCAAAGAATTCGTGGAGGTGGATTTAAAAGGGAAAACTTTAACGTTTATTCCTACTGCAAGTGTTCCAGAAGAAGTAGTCCACTATATTTATACCGCAAAAGAAGAATTTAAAAAGTTAGGGATAGTTGTTGAAGAGCTTGATATTTCAGTAGCTCCAAAATGTGAAATTAAAGAAAAGTTAGAACGTAACGATTTCATTTACGTATCAGGCGGAAATACTTTTTTCTTATTACAAGAGTTAAGGAAATCAGGGGTAGATGAGATAATAACAGAACAAGTTAATTCTGAAAAATTGTATATTGGGGAATCAGCAGGTGCTATAATAACATCACCCAATATAGAATACGCAAAATTTCTAGACGATAAAGAAAAAGCAACTGAATTAAAATCGCTTGATGGTTTAAATTTAATAAATTTTATCCAGTCCCCCATTTTAATAGCGAACCATTTAAAGACGAAGTATTTGATTTAATTGCTTTTTACGAATTTAGAATAAATCTTTTACATATTTCAAATTCACAGGTTATACAAGTTGAACAAAACAATATAGTTGTTAGGTAAAAAATTCTTATTTAATTTGGTGCATTTAATAAGCAACCAAGAATGACGTAGATTCAGTCATAAAAAGACGGTCCATAAAAAGTATTGATCGTAGAGTTGCTGGTAAAGCTACTGGTTAGATAATGAGAAATTTATTAAATTAAGCCCCCACAACCGTGAGGACTTTTTTCTATACGGCATCGAAACATCATAAACGCCAATTGCTATCGGATCTACTCTTTCTTTAATAAATAGTTTTAACGCTAGAATGCCAATATCCTCAACTTCATCTTCGTAATAAATATATGTAAAATCCTCTTCGATGTCATGTACTTTAATAACTCGTTTGCCTACTTCTTCGTCAAATTCTGTACTTAGTAATTCATATCTCCTTTTTATTACCTGTTTTATTTACAGATTAGCATGAATTTGGTGTAAAATATCACTTTATACATATATTGACACGTAATAATCATCTTTTTGTATCCAAAAAGATTTATTCTATATTAAACCTTTAGATTACATCTTCTTGTGAAATTTACTTAGGAGGTTATGGATTAAGAATATTTATACCCTCTCCTTCAGGAATTTCGTGATATTCCATGATCTCACCATCAACTACTCCGAACTCATATGCAGTATTTTCTATTACTGCGGCTCCAACATATTTTTCACCTCTTGGTTCTTTCCAGTTATACCAA